>CAZERQ010000088.1:0-5858 GCA_964514465.1 uncultured Acidimicrobiales bacterium | reverse complement strand
CGCCCCCACCTCCCAACTCACCGCCCGGCCAGACTCTGTCATACATCAGCACCCGGGGCGACGCCCCCAGGCTGAACTTCCCGGACGTCCTGCTGACGGGGCTGGCCCAGGACGGCGGGCTGTATGTGCCCGAGCGCTGGCCATCGCTGCCGACCACCATCGACCTGTTCGAGCTGTCATACGAAGAGCTGGCCACCGAGATAATGTGGCCATTTTTGGCCGGCACCTGGCAAAAGGACGAGTTCGCCCAACTGGTCGCCGACGCCTATTCCAACTTCGGCCACCCCCAAATCGCCCCTCTGGTGCCGCTGGGCGACCCGCACGACAACCTGTGGCTGATGGAACTTTTCTGGGGGCCGACCCTGGCCTTCAAAGACATCGCCCTGCAGCTGGTCGGCCGGCTGTTCGATGCGGAGCTGTCCCGGCGCAACCGGCAGGTAACCATCGTGGGTGCCACCTCGGGCGACACGGGGTCGGCCGCCATCCAAGCCTGCAAAGACAAAGACACCATCGACATTTTCATCTTGCACCCCCACGGTCGCACCTCCGACCTGCAGCGCCGCCAGATGACCACGGTCAGCTCGCCCACCGTATTCAACATCGCCATCGAGGGCAGCTTCGACGACTGCCAAAACATCGCCAAGGCGCTCTTCGGCGACGCCGACCTGCGCCAGCGGCTCCAGCTGTCGTCCGTCAACTCCATCAACTGGGCGCGGGTGATGGCCCAGATCGTCTATTATGTGTGGGGGCAGCTGCGGGTGGTCGAGGAGATGGGCGCCACCCGGGTGGCCGGCAGCCGTCTGGGGCTGGGCGGCGCGGGCAGCAACTCGCGGGCACCCAGCCGGGCGGGCATCGCCTATTCGGTTCCCACCGGCAACTTCGGCAACGTCTATGCCGGCTATTGCGCGCACCTGATGGGCCTGGCCCGGGTCGGCGTGGCGTCCCGCTTCATCGTGGGCACCAATTCCAACGACAGCCTGCATGAGTTCTTCTCCACCGCCACCTTGCCGACCGGCGAGGTCACGCCCACGCTGTCGCCCAGCATGGACATCATGGTTCCCAGCAACTTTGAGCGGCTGATTTTTGAGGTGAACCGACGGGACGGCCGCGCCACCGACGCCTTCATGCAGCAGCTGCGCGAGGACGGCAATGCCACGTTGGAGCAGGAGCAGATACTGGAGGTGGCCCAGCTTTGGTCGAGCTGGTCCTGCGATGACGACACCACCCTGGAGATCATGCGCGAGACATATCAGCAGGATCGGCGGCTGATCGATCCGCACACCGCGGTGGGTCTGAAGGCTGCCCTGGAGTGTCGCCACGAGCATGAGCCGACGTTGGTTTTGGGGACGGCTCACCCGGCGAAATTCCCTGAGGCGGTGAAGGAGGCCACGGGCGTCGAACCGGAGCTGCCTCCCGAGCTGGCCGATCTGGGCGAGCGGGAGGAGTTCTATGAGGTGCTGCCGGCAGACTCGGCTGTGGTGCGCGACTATGTGCTGGCCAATGCGCGGCTGGGCCGTGGCTGATGCGGCGCGGATTGGCGGCCCAAAATCTGGCGAGCGGCACAGCCCAAAAAATTAGTTGCGAAATTCCAAAGCACCTGTTATGCTTAAAGCCAAGAGGGTCCAAAGCACCTGTTATGCTTAAAGCCAAGAGGGATTGCCAGGGGCCAACTCAACTTGACATGCATAAGCGTCAGCTATATGTGGCCGTCTGCAAAATGTAGGGCGAATATATAGACGTCAGCTTGTGTCTGCGAGTGGTCGGCATATGGCTCCCCCTTTTCCGAAGTAGGCACATGAGTCTCGTGTCTATCTCAATTGCTAATCCGTAACAGGACATTTTCAGGCAAACACAAATTACCACGCAACCAAGAAAAAGAGGATAAAACAGTGGCAATGATGACCCGCTCAGAACTTGAGCAAAAACCCCGAGAGGAACTGGACACGATCGCCAAGGCCATGGGGGGCAAGCCTTCCAGCAGGTCCCGCAAGGCCGATGTGGTCGATCTGATTATGGAGCTTGTCGGCCCCGACAACAACTCCAGCGCAGGTGGCGCCGCCCAGGCCGAGGCAGCCGAAGACGCTGCGCTCAACGGCGCGGTGGGTGACGCCAGTGCCGGCCCGGGTGACCCTGACGATTCGGACGACACCGCCCCGGACGCCGACGCCTCGGACTCCGACACCAAGACCGCCAGGCGCAGCAGCCAGGTCCGCACCTTCGACTACAGCGCCGACGAAGCCGGCCACCCCGCACCGGCTTCCGCCTCCGACAACTCATCCGACTCCCAAGCCGACAGCTCCGACCCGAACCGTCGCCGCCGTCGCCGCTCCCGCAACCCGAACGAGTCCGGCTCCGCCTCCACCGTGGAAGCCGAGGGCTACCTTGACATGCGCGACGAAGGCTATGGCTTCTTGCGGGTCAACGGCCATCTGGCCACCAAGTCCGACGTCTATGTGTCGGTCAAACAGGTCAAGCAGTTCGGCCTGCGCAAAGGCGACCGGGTCAAAGGCGAGTCCCGTCCGTCCGGGCAGAACGAGAAGAACCCGGCGCTGATGAAAATCGAATCGATCAACGGCCAGGCTCCCGACCAGGCCAAGCGGCGCCCCGACTTCGAGAAGCTGACCCCTCTGTTCCCCGATGTCCGCCTGCGCCTGGAGCGAGATGACGACCCCAAGAACATGACCACCCGCATCGTGGATCTGCTGTCGCCCATCGGCAAGGGTCAGCGCGGCCTGATTGTGTCGCCGCCCAAGGCCGGCAAGACCACCATCATGAAGGAGATCGCCCGTTCCATCGAACTGAACAATCCCGAGGTGACCCTGATCGTGCTGCTGGTGGACGAGCGCCCCGAGGAGGTCACCGACATGCGCCGCTGGCTGAAGCGCCCCACCAGCGAGGTGGTGGCATCGACCTTTGACCGGCCCTCCTCCGAGCACACCTACATCGCCGAGCTGGTGCTTGAGCGCGCCAAGCGTCTGGTCGAGGGCCAGCAGGATGTGGTGATCATTCTGGACGGAATCACCCGTCTGGCCCGGGCCTACAACCAGGCGCTGCCCAGCACGGGGCGTTTGATGTCGGGCGGAATGGACGCCGGCGCGATCTTCCCGCCCAAGAAGTTCTTCGGCGCCGCCCGCAACGTGGAGGAGGGCGGCTCGCTGACCATTTTGGGCACCGCCCTAGTGGAGACCGGCTCCAAGATGGACGAGGTGATCTTCGAGGAGTTCAAGGGCACCGGCAACATGGAGCTGCGCCTGGATCGCCGATCGGCTGAGCGCCGGATCTATCCCGCCATTGATGTGGACGCCAGCTCCACCCGCCACGAAGAGCTGCTGTTTGAGCGCGAGCAGCTGCAGCAGGTCTGGAAACTGCGCCGGGTGCTTTCGGGTCTGGCCAGCGAAAACGACGGCAACGGAGCGGCCGGCCTGGAGCTGCTGATTGACCGCCTGAAGCAGTTCCCCAGCAACAGCGCGTTCTTGTCGGAAGTTTCGCATGGGCAAATTCGCACTTAGGCTGTAGATTTCTTAGTATCACTTTTTGATCCTGATCCTGACCCCAACCCCGACCCGCACCCAACACACACAATGAAGCCAGACATACATCCCGAATATCGTCCCGTGGTGTTCTTAGACACCTCCTCGGGCGAAAAGACCCTGACCCGATCCACCGTCGAGACCACCGAGACGGTTGAATGGGAAGACGGCAACACCTACCCGCTGGCCAAGGTTGAAATCTCCAGCGCCAGCCATCCGTTCTTCACGGGCCAGATGACCATTGTCGACACCGCCGGGCGGGTTGAGCGCTTTGAGCGTCGCTATGGCAAGCGCAAGCGGCCCACCGCCGGTCAGGCATCCGAAGTTGAGGCTGAGACCGATGCCACAGCCGAAGCCACCAGCGAGACCGACCCCGCGGCCAGCGACGCGACCGCCGACGCGACCGGTGCCGAGCCCGCCGCCGAAGCCGAACCCGCCGCCGATGCCGCCGAGGAAACAGCAGACGCTGAGCCCGCTGCCGAGTCCGAACCTGCCGCCGAGGAACCAGCCGATGCAGACGCCGAACCCGAAGCAGCAGCTCAGCCCGAAGACAGCTAGCAGTCGGTGCCCAACCAACACGAGGATCTTGAACGGGAGTTCCACGACTTAGAAGCCAAGCTAGGATCTCCCGAGCTAATCGCCGACAACGCAGCCTACAGCGCCGCCGCCAAGCGCTATAACGAGCTGCAAAAAATCGTCGGTCGAATCAAGGAGCAGCGCAGCCTCACCGAAGACATCGAGACCGCCCAAGAGATGCTGGCCGATGCCGAAAAGCAGGATGCCGTCAGCCTGCAAGAAGAGATCGACTCAGCCATCCGCCGCCTGGCCGAGCTGGACGACGAACTGCTGGAGCTGCTGGTTTTGCGCGACCCCAACGACGACAAGAACGTCATCGTGGAGATCAGGGGGGCCGAGGGTGGCGAGGAAGCCAACCTGTTCGCCCAGGATCTGTATCAGATGTATCAGTCGTTCGCCAGCCGCAGGGGGTGGAAGCTGGAGTTGCTGGGCGCCACGCCGTCGCCGATGGGCGGCTTCACCGAGGTGGCATTCACCCTGTCGGGCGATGACGTCTGGCGCCACATGAAACACGAAGGCGGCCCGCATCGGGTGCAACGGGTGCCGGTCACGGAGTCGCAGGGGCGGGTTCACACATCGTCTGCAACCGTGTCGGTGCTACCCGAGGCGGACGAAGTGGAGATACAGATTGACGAGAGGGATCTGGAGATCAACGTCTATCGCTCATCAGGGCCGGGCGGCCAGTCGGTCAACACCACCGACTCGGCGGTGCGAATAATCCACAAGCCGACCGGCCTGGTGGTGACCATGCAAGACGAAAAGAGCCAGCTTCAGAACAAGACCAAAGCGTTGCGAGTGCTGCGGGCCCGGCTGTTGGAGTTGGAGCAGCAGCGCCAAGCCGAGGAGCTTTCGGGGATGCGCAAGGGACAGATCAAAAGCGGCGGCCGCTCAGACAAGATTCGGACATACAACTTCAAGGAGAACCGACTGACCGACCATCGCATCGGCCTGACGCTCTATAAGTTGGACAGGGTTCTGAGCGGCGAGCTGGACGAAGTAAGCGATGCGCTGGTGACGCATGAACGCGACGAGGCGCTGGGCAAGGCCAAGGGCTAGCCGGGTGGCGGACAGCCAGGTGAAGGACAGCAAGGTGGCAGACAACCAAGTGGCGGACAAAACCTGGCGCGACTTGTTTGCCGAGGGCTTGTCGCAAGCGTCCGACCTGTCCACCGACCCCGCCGCGCGCACTGCCGACCCGACTCCCGACCCCGCCGCATCGGCCCTCAAGCATCTGCTGTCATCCGCCTCGGGAATGTCGCCCACCGAACTGGCATTGAGCTGGGATGAACCCGCCCACCCCAAAGACATAGCCGCCTTCGAACGAATGCTGCACAGCTGGCTGGCGGGCAAACCGCTCCAATATGTGCTGGGCAGCTGGGGCTTCAGGTCGCTGGATCTATACCTGGATGAGCGGGTTCTGATTCCCCGTCCCGAAACCGAAACCCTGGTGGAAATCGCCAACCAGGAACTGGCCCGCCAGCGCGCGCCCCGCTCACCCGACCATGAACCTTCGACCCCCCAGAGCCTGTCTCGCTCACCCGACCAAAAACTTCCCGCCCCCCAGCGCTTGCGGGTGGCCGACCTGGGCTGCGGTTCAGGAGCCATCGGGCTGTCGCTGGCTGCCGAGAACACCGACACCGAAATATTTTGCTGCGACATCTCCCACGATGCCCTGGCCGTTACCCGGGCCAACCTTGCCGGTTTGGGCATGGCGGCATCGCCTGTATACATGGCCCAGGGCAGCTGGTATCA
>CAZERQ010000087.1:0-3937 GCA_964514465.1 uncultured Acidimicrobiales bacterium | reverse complement strand
GCGGATCATGATCGCATTCACCGGGTCGGGCGCCGGCTGCGTGGGCCCGACGATGCCGATGCCGGCTCGGAGCTGTTCCAACAGGTCAGACATAACGGCTATATCTTAGCGCGGGCCGTTGAAGCGTGCTGGCGGTGGCGGGGCGTGCTGGCGCGAGCGGAAAGGGACGGCGGCGCGACCACGGGCGGCGAAGTTCGCGCTTGACATTTGCCGGCCGTCTGCTAATCTCAAAGGTATGGCCCATTCGGTCACAGACGACGCCATCCGCAACGGCGCGGCCCACAGCGCCACCCACAACGGCGCGGCCCGCTGGGACGCCAGGGAGAAGAAATCCATCCTGCGGTCGCCTCGGGTTCTGCCGGGCCAGGGCTTGGACGACCAGTCGGTGGTGCGCGCCGTTGTCGTGCTCAGCGTCGCCTGGTCGGTGCTGACCGTTGCCGGGTTGCTGTCGCTCTACGGTCTCTATCGCCTGCTGCGCGCCCGAAACCGCGCCGCCGCCCGCGCCGGCTAGCTCAGAGCCGCTAGAACCGCTTAATTGTGGCTGGTATCAGCACAGACTTCATTCCTATTGGTCTCGGTGAGACTCCGCCCAGTCCTGGCATCCAGCCAACAAGGACATTTGAGTGGTCTTACCTCGAAAATAAGCACCGTTAGATGGGTCTTATTTTGAAAATAAGGGCTTTTTGGCGGAATGAAAGTCCTTATTTGTAAAATAAGGTCGCCCGGACGTCCTTATTTGGAAAATAAGCACCGTTAGATGGGCTTTATTTTGAAAATAAGGGCTTTTGAACGAAATAAAGTCCTTACTGGCCAGTTTGGTGGTTTGCTAGCCCGGCTTGGTGGCGGACTGGTCGTCAACCTCGTTCGACAAAATCTCCTTCATCCGCAACGCCGGGGCGCTCTCCTTGAGCCTGCCCGAATCCCTGAGCTCAATCACCTTGTCCATCCCCTCCGGGCAGTGCGACAAGAACGCGCACCAACCACACAGCGGCGAAGTCTTGGCCTTGAAGTTGCCGCTGGCGCGGTCGCTTGAGATGTTGCGCCAACCCTCAACCAGCCGGGCCGACACATCCTCCAACTTCTCCGGCGTGACCTCCTCGGGCAGCACACCCGGCTGATCGCCCAGATAAAGCAGCCGCACTCCGGCCGGCATCTGCGACAACTCCTGCGCCACGGCCGCGGCATAAAGCATCACCTGGAACACGTGGCTGTTCTCCAGATGGATCCTTTGCGGGTCGGCGTTGGGCGCGGCGAAGTTGGGCTTGCCGGATTTGTAGTCGTTGATGACCAGACCCTCGGGGGTGTTGTCCAGCCGGTCGATGAAGCCCAGGAATGGAACGCCGGCGACTTCACACGACAGCTTCAGCTCCACATCGTTGACGTCCACCTCCTGCGGATCCTCCAGCCCCCAAAGTTTTTTGATGGAGATCCAGGCGCGCCACTTGAACCTGGCGATGGCGGGCGGCCCCAGGTTGAGTTCGGCGAAGCCGGGCGTGCGGGAGAAGTCGTTGAATTTCTCCCTGGCGATGGCTCTGGCCTGGTCGCGGGTGCGCTGCGCCGGCTCCAGCAGCATCAGATCCTCCAGCACGCTGTGGGCGAAGGATCCGATGACGGCCGCCAGCCCCGACGGGTCGGGCAGTTTTTGGATGTAGCGGAACATCCATTTCTTGGGGCAGTCTTCGTAGAGTTTTAGCTGGGATGGGGACAGGGCCTTGGGGCCCGGCGGCGGCTCGGGCGCGGGCGGCACGGGTTCGACCGGTTCCGGTGCAACCGCGGCTTCAGCGTCGGCTGCCCCCAGCAACGACTGCGAATCTTCCGTCATCAAAATTCCCCAAGCGCAAAAAATTCAACCTCTTGCCCCGCGGCCACGCCATCCGAGTCAGGCAAAACAGCCAGCCCGTTGGCCGCCGCCATGCCCGACAGCTGATGCGACCCCTGCCCGCCGGCAGACGCCAGCCAGAACTGCCCATCCCGATAGCTCCAGCTCACCCTGGCGAAGTGGGTCTTGCCGTCCGGCCGCCGCCCGAGCGCCTCGGCCGCCTCCCCCCGCAGCTTCTGTCGCCAGAGTTGGCTGTGGCCGGCCAGCTTGCGCAGCGCCGGGCGGGCGAACAGCTCAAACGACACCATGCACGAAACCGGATTGCCCGGTAGCCCGAACACCGGCGTGCCGGCGACCGTGCCGAATGCCAGCGGTTTGGCCGGGCGGATGGCCACCTGCATCCATCTCATCTGGCCGATGCGGTCAAGCACCAGCTTCACGAAGTCGAAGTCGCCCATGCTCACGCCGCCAGTGGTGACGATGGCATCGCACGCCTGGGCCAGCTCCCGCAGCGCCTGCTCGATGGCGGCCTCGTCATCGGCTATGACTCCGGCATCGACGGGTTCGCAGCCGGCCTGTCGCAGGAGCGAGGCGATGGAGATCCGGTTGGAGTCCCGGATTTGGCCGACCTGCAGCGGGCTACCGTCTGACACCAACTCGTCGCCGGTGGAGAACAGGCCGACTTTGGGTTTGGGGTGGGCCAGGATTTTGGTTGCGCCGACGCTGGACAGCACGCCCAGGTGCGCCGGAGTGAGCGGAGTGCCGGACGGGACGGCCAGCTGTCCGGCGGCTAGGTCTTCGCCGGCTCGACGTATGTGTGTGCCGGGCTCGACCGATGCAAGGACGGCGACCTGTTCGGCGTTCCCCGCCCGGGTGAGCTCCACCTGCACCACCGCATCCGCCCCCGGCGGTATGGGCGCCCCGGTCATGATGCGCACGGCCTGGCCCGCGGCCACCTCCGTCTCGGGGCGCGCCCCAGCCGCCAGCGTGCCCACCACCTCCAGCATCACGGGCGAGGTTTCGCTGGCGCCCCGGGTGTCGTCTGCGCGCACCGCAAATCCGTCCATGGCGGTGTTGTCCCAAGCCGGAATGGGTTCGGCCGAGGCGACATCCTGAGCCAGCACCAGCCCCAGCGCCTCATCGGTCAAACAGGGCTGCGGCTCCAGCGGCGCAATCTGCGACAGCACGAATTCCTGCGCCTGCTCTAGCGGAATGAGCGGTTTCGGTTGCTCCCGCGGCTTCGGCGCCATCAGAGTCTGGCTTCCTCGCGCCGCATCAGCCGTCCGATATTCTCGCTGTGCTTCACCACAATCAGCACCACCAGCGCGGCCACGGCCAGCATCTCCCACCACTGCCGTCCATACACCGCCATGCCACCCAGCATGGTCGGCGACGCCACCAACGATGCCACCGACACCCGTCCCGACAGCTTCACGATGACTGCCCACAGCGCCAGGCTGAACAGTGCCGCCAGCGGCGACAGCACCACCACGAACCCGCCATAGCTGGCCACGCCCTTGCCGCCCCGGAACGATCTGGCGGCGGGGAACATATGCCCGATGACAGCGGTGGCGCCGGCAACAACGGCCACCTCCCGGCTGACCAGCAGCAGCCCCAGCAAAGTCGGCAGCACCACCTTGGCGACATCGCCCAGCAGCACCAACAGGCCCGGCAACATCCCGGCGATGCGATAGACGTTGGTGGCGCCCGGGTTGCGCGAGCCTTCCTCGGTCGGGTCGTGTTCGGTGACATAGCCCACTATCTGCGCCGTGGGGAACATGCCCAAAACATAGGCGCCCGCCACGAACGCCCACCACCAGCCGAAGTCCCAGTCGCTCAGTGTGGTGGCCAGTGCGGATGCCAGTGTGTCGCTCAGTGCGGATGCCAATGCGGCACCCAATGCGCTGGCCAGCGCGTCGCCCAATGCGGCGGCCGGTGCGTCCAGTGTTGCTCCCAATGCGGCGGCGGCAGACATAGTTAATATGGTAGCGATAGGCGCTGCGCGGGGTGGCGCTTGGGTGGCGCGGTGGCAATGGCGATTTTGCCGACTAGCCTGAAATCTGCTATGCCGACATATGAATACCGCTGTCATAGTTGCGATGAGCGTTTTGACGTGGT
>CAZERQ010000086.1:0-38581 GCA_964514465.1 uncultured Acidimicrobiales bacterium | reverse complement strand
GATGACGCTTCCGAACGACCATGACGCCGTGAAGCTGAACGGGGAATCGCCGCCCGAGCCCGTGGCGATGATCAGCGGGATGACGCCCCACGCCGCGCTGGACACGATGAGATACCCGCTTCCGCTGAGCCGGTCTGACTTTGGCTGCATATGTCATTTTATGTCTGGGTTGGGCAGTTGGTGGTGGCGGTCTGCGGGACAGATGGCGGGGAGGTGTGACGCGCCGGGGAGGGACGAACTGAGGGGGGTAGACTAGGGCAGTTGCCAGACCGAATCGCGGATCAGTTAACATCAGCTGGTATGCTGATTTGCAGAGGCAAGTTTTCCTGCACTGCCCTCCGCAAACCGGAGCAGTTAACATCGCCTGGTATGCTTATTGGCAGAGCGACAAGACGAACGACAAGACGAAGCTGAAACGCGCAGCGACAACCGACCTGAACCAGACCGCAACCTGAAAGGATAAAAACCATGACCGACATCAAACCCAGGAGCTGGGAGGACATTATTGGCAACGGCATCAGCCGCGACAGCGCTCCGTTCCGGGTCGTCGTCAAGAACACCTATGGGGAAGAATTCTGCGACGCCTACCTGGAGCTGGACTCGGTGGACGAGGTGCTGGCCGACGAAGAAATTGGCCGCCAGATCAAAGGTGCGCTAGAGGTCACGCTGAGCGAATTCTCCAGGCGCTTCAGGGGCTTGAGCAAAGCGGAGCGCACAAGCTTCATCGAGGAAAATGAAGCCATCCAGAAAATGCATCGCTGGAGACGGCAGAAGGGCTATGAGTAGCCCGCTCTTTACGGCCGTCTGAAGCTCCCTGGTGTTAAGGTGGTGATCTATGATCCGTGGTCAAGGCGCCTGGTTCACAACAGCATCAAATATGTGGGCTGGGACCTGCTGGGCATGGAGCCAGATTTTTAGCCATGGACCTCGCACGCGCCCTTCAGCAGTCAATTTCTGACCTGAACAATGTCAGAAATTTTGAACGTGCCTTTGCTGACGTAGTCAAGGCATGGGAAAAATATGCCATGGAAGAGCAGCGGGTTTTTTCCGAGATTGGGGCAAAATCTGTTGAGCCAGTGCAAGAGCAGGGCCATGCCCCAGAAATCCCGCCGGAATTGTCGGAATCGGTTTCTTGGCTCGCGAGCCGGATGAATGTCTTTTGGGAGAGGGACGCGAGCATCAACCATGAAATGTCACAGCAGGACATGGGCATAGCGGCAGCCATTCGTAACTATTGCGAACATGTGGGAACCGTGCAAGGATATATTCAGCGGGATATGCCGGTTGGGGCATCTGGGGTTGAAATCTTTGTCAGCACGATTTCACTGAAAGAAATGCAGGAGCACGACAAAACCTTCAGCGAGCGAAATATCAAGCAAATCGCCGACAATAGAGACTGCAATTTATCGCTCGAATTGGTGAACGAATTTCGGAAAATCCTTCGGTACTACCCCACAATTAGTCAGCAAGCTCGTATAGTGAGCGAGAGATGGGCGATATGTATAGATGACTGGTATAACGATGCAACTCTAGAAAACAAAATTTTTAGATATAAGGAAGCTATAAACAGAGCGTTGGAAGGCAATCAAACATTAGATGAGTTGCGGGAATATAACATAGATAAGCAAAAGGAATGGAGCGAACAGTTGAATTGAGTAGTTTATGCGTAGTAAATTAATTTCTCTTCTGTTACATATTAAGCGGTAGCGGGTATTTTTATTCGGAAGCAAGATCTATTGCCTCCCCTTTGCAAACTCCTCTATTGGCATACAGCACGACTGGTATCTTTCCCTCTCTTGGTGCTCTTTCCAGCGGCACTCTACGCAGGTGTAATGCATATTTGGATAGGGTGCCATACAGCTATGGCGCGGTCTCATCACTCCACATCCCCGGCAAGACACCCACCGATCTTCAGGTTTTGGTTCAAATGACGACATGGCTGTGCAGGCGACGGCGGTTTAGGGATCGGCGGTCTAAAGATACTGTCCGACTCGGGTGTTGGCCTGGGACGACCAGCGGCCGGATTTGTCTTTGCTCCTGGGGGTGGGTCGGGCATCACGCTGGGTGTCGCGTCCGGGGCCGGGTCGGGCACCGCGCTGGGTGCCGTGCCGAGAGTCGCGTCTGGCGTCATAGCGGGCATCGCGCCGGGATCTGTCTTCCCTGGTGGATTCATGGTCGTTTGCGAAATCCAGCCTAGGCTCCCGTATCTCCTTTTCCAGCTTCTGTTCCAGGTCATAGAAGTCCCTGCTGAGAAAATAGCACATACGAGAAAACGTCTGCAGCGTGTTCAGCATTGAGTCGCTGGGTCGGGCTCCCAGATTGTCCCACGCCTCATTTTCGGGGATCGCCTCCTTCAGCAACCTGCCCAAATTGTCATGCACCATGAGCATCCTTGACTTGAGATCAAGTGGGATGACATCTGAGACGTAGAGTTCGTCGCGGTCGCTCTCGTTTCGGTCGCGGAGGTCGTTTGCCTTCCGCTTGTCCCCTGTGCGCTCAGTGCGCTTGGTTCCACCACTCTCCATGGTTATCACTCTCCTTTTTAGGGTTGGGTATACATTAACTATATCGGCACCTCCGAAATTTGACAACCTGGAATTTTGGGGTGAGCGCGCGGCGCGGGTGCGGCGCGCGGGGTTGGGAGCGCGGGGTTTTGGGGCGGGCGCGCGGCGGGCGCCGTCAGTCAGACAGAGGTGGCGCGGCGGGCGCCGTTAAACCAGCCGCTGCCCAAACCCCTCGGGCGCCAGCACCTGTCCATCTGCAAACACGACCTCCCCTCTTAGCACCACCTCACGCACCCGGCCCTGCAGCTTCATCCCCTCGAACGGACTCCAGCCGCAGTCGGTGTGCAAATCCCCGGCCTCAAGCACCCAGCTCGCCCGGGGATCCAGCACCGCGTATGACCCCTCATCGGCCGGCGCAAAACCGAAAACCGCCCGGGGAGCATCGGCCAAAATCTTCGGCAACAGCTCATAGTCAATCCGTCCCTCGGCGGCCGCGGTCAGCATCAGTGGCAAGCAGGTGTCCAGACCCGACACGCCAAAGGCCGGCTTGTGCTGTTGCTTTTCGCTCCAGGTGTGGGGCGCGTGGTCGGTCTCAACCATGTCAATCACCCCGCTGCGCAACCCCTCCCAAAGCGCATCCCGGTCGGCGCTCCCGCCCAGCGGAGGCTTCATCACCGCTTTGGGCCCCAGCGTGTGCAGGTCGCGGTCGGTCAAGAACAGATGATGCGGCGACACGCCAGCCGTCATCTCCACCCCCGACTGCCTGGCCGTGCGCAACAGATCCACCGCCTCCTTGGTGGGAATATGACAGATGTGGCCCACCTTGCCATGCCGCCCGACGGCTTCGATGAAGTGCGCGATCATGTCCCCCTCGGCGTGCAGGCCCAGCGGCCCCGGCCCACTCCAGGCGGCCACATATTGCTCCATCAGCTGGCGGTCGATCAGCAGCCCGCCGGTGGTCTCGCCGCAATACAGCTTGAGCCCGCAGACGGATTGTCCGAGTCGGGCTAGCTCGGCGGGGTCGGGTGCCCTGCCAGGATCGGCGCCCAGCCAGACGCCCCAGTCGCATCGTGCCTGGGCTGCGATCTCGCCCAGCTTGTGTTGGAGGCTGGCTTCGCCCACGGTGGCGGGCGGCGTGTTGGGCATGTCCAGCACCGCGCAATAGCCGCCGGCGAGGGCCGCTGCGGTTTCGGTGGCGAAGGTGCCCTTGTGCGACCATTCCAGCCCGCGCAGGTGGACGTGGGGGTCGAGCGTGCCGTGGATGCGCAGCTGTTTGGGCGCGCGGGAGCGGCTTGACGCGCCGCTGGCCCCGTCAGACATGCGCGCCCCGAAGCACCTTGGCCAGCAGTGCCATGCGCACAAACATCCCGTTCTCCATCTGCTGGAAATACACGCTGCGAGGGTCGGCGTCCAGCAGGTCGTGGTCGGCACGTGTGCCCATCTCGTGCTTGCGCGGCAGCGGATGCATCAGCAGCGCATCACCCGGGCAGCCCTCCAGCAGCTTGGGCGTCATCACAAAATCGTCCTTGATGCGGTCATAGTCGGCGGCATCGGCAAAGCGCTCCTCTTGCACCCTGGTCCAATAGATGACATTGCTTTGCGCCAGCGCATCGCTGATCTGGTCGGTCTCTTGCACCCCGATGCCGGCGGCTTCGCACAGCGCGATGATCTCAGACGGCATCTGCAGGCTGTCCGGCGAGATCAGGTTCAGACTGGTGCCCGACGGCTCGCAGGCACAAATCAGACGGGCCAGGGAATGGACGGTGCGGCCGTGCTTGAGGTCGCCGACCATGGCGATGGCGAGGTTGTCGAGCGGGTTGCCTCGGTTGCCCGCGCCGGTTGGGTTGCCCGCGCCGTCCGAGTTGCCCGCGCCGCTGGCGCCCCCCGAGTTGCCCGAGCCGCCGCCTGAGCCACCCAGGTCAAAGATGGTATACAAATCCAGCAGTGCCTGGGTGGGGTGCTCGCCGATGCCGTCGCCGGCGCTGATGACCACCGGGCGCCGTCCGATCTTGTCCTCCAGCTGATCCAGATAGTGCGCCGCCAGCATGGACGCCCCCGCTTCAGGATGGCGCAGGGTGATGACATCGGCATAGCAGCCGGCAGCGCGCACGGTGTCGTGCAGATCCTCGCCTTTGTAGCTGGAGGAGAACTGGATGCCGTTGGACACGCCCACGACTTCACCGCCCAACCGCCGCATGGCCGCCTGGAACGACAGGTCGGTGCGGGTGCTGGACTCAAAGAACAGCAGCGACATGATCATGCCGGCCGCGATTTCGCCCACGCCCCGGTCGCGCTGGCGGACTCTGGTGCGCAACGAGGTTGCGGCGGCGAACAGCTGCTCCAGGTCGGGGCGGGAGAATTGTCCGACGGTGACGATGTGCTTGCCCAGAAAGTCGCCGGCGATGGCCTGGGGGGTGTAGTCGGACGGGAGGTTAGCCATCAGCCACCCCGCCATATGCAATGCCGCACAGCCAGGCCATCTCCCGCTTGAAAGTGGTCAGGTCGTCCGAACAGAAATCAGCCAGACTATGATGCCCGCAAGCCCGGGCCAGCACCCCCATCAGATGCACGCTGGCATCAAAGAACCGTCCCAGCCGAACGGCCGCCTCATCCACCGCCAGCCGCGCCCGCAGATCCGGCTTTTGCGTGGCGATGCCCACCGGACAGTTGCCCGTGTGGCAGGCCCGCATCCCCAAACAGCCGATGGCCTGAAGCGCCGAGTTCGACACCGCCACCGCATCGGCGCCCAGAGCCAGCGCCTTGGCGAAGTCGGCGTGCGTGCGCAGTCCGCCGGTGATCACCAGGGTAACGTCCGACGCCCCGCAGCCGTCCAGATGCCGCCGCGCCCGGGCCAGCGCAGGTATGGTCGGCACCGAAATATTGTCTCGGAACACCGTCGGCGCAGCCCCGGTCGCTCCGCCCCGTCCGTCCAAGATGACATAGTCCACGCCGATCTCCAGGGCTGCGTCCAGGTCGGCTTCGATGTGCTGGGCCGACAGCTTGGCGCCGACGGGGATGCCGCCGGAGCGCTGTCTGACCTGGGCGGCCAGCTCCGCAAAATCCGAAGTTGAGCGCAGGTCGGTGAAGGTGGCCGGCGAGATGGCAGGCTCGCCCACGCGCAGCCCGCGCACCTCGGCGATGCGCTGGGTTACTTTGTGCCCGGGCAGGTGCCCGCCGGTGCCGGTCTTGGCGCCCTGGCCGAACTTGAAATGGAACGCCTGAACCCGCTCCACATTGTCCAGCGACCAGCCGAAGCGCCCCGAAGCCAGCTCATAGAAATAGCGCGAGTTGGCGGACTGCTCTTCGGGCAGCATCCCCCCTTCGCCCGAGCAGATGCCGGTGCCGGCCAGCTCCGCACCTTTGGCCAGCGCCACCTTGGCCTCCTGCGACAGCGCCCCGAAGCTCATGTCGGACACGAACAGCGGAATGTCCAGCGTCAGCGGCTTGGCTGCCTTGGGCCCGATGACGGTCTGGGCGGCGACGGGTTGGTCGTCCAGCAGGGGCCGGCGCGCCAGCTGCGCCACCACGAATTGGATGTCGTCCCAGCTGGGCAGCTCGCTGCGGGCCACGCCCATGGCGGCCACCGGCCCGTGGTGCCCCAACTGCTCCAGCCCGCCGGAAGCCAGATTGCGGATCAGCCCGACATGGGGTTCCTCGGGGGTGCCGTGCGGGTCTTGGTAGGCGCCCTGGTAGCTGGTGCGGTCGTAGGGCTGGGGGTTCTGGGTTTCCCAGTCGGCAATCTCGTCGGCATCCACCATCAGGTCGTCGCCGTCCAGCCAGGAGCTGAAGCGGGCCAGCCGTTCGTTGGGGTTGTAGGACGAGATGCCGGTGCGGTAGCAGTAGTCCCAGTTGTGCAGGCCGCAGACCAGGTTTTCGTTTTTGATTAGCCCGTCGGACAGCAGCGCCCCGCGGTGTTGACAGCGGCCGTGCAGCACGGAGTGGCTGTCGTCCCAGCGGACAATGACCAGATCCACGTTGCCGACCAGCGCGCTTGCTGGCTGGCGGTCGGCGAGCTCTGACCAGCTGGCGATTTTGAGGGGAGTCATTTGGAATTTAGACTAGGGCGAGTGGGGTGGGCGGCGGGCAGTTGCTAGAAGTCTGGGTTGTCGCCGCCAGTGCCGCTGTCGCCATCGTCCAGGTCGGCCAGCGAAGCGATCACATCGTTGACCTGCATCTCGGCCTGGCTGAGCCGCTTGCGGCAGAACCGGATCAGCACCGCGGCTCGGGCTACCAGCTCGCCCAGGCGGTCGACGTCGGTGTCCTCCTGTTCCAGTTGAGACAGGATGTCGCGCAGCTCCGCCATGGCTTGTTCATAGCTTTCGGGCGCGGGTGTGTCGGGCGCGGGTTTGTCGGTCATATGTGCCTCCTGTGTTGTCTGCTATGTCTCGGTTTTGGGGTCAATCCGGATGTCGCTAACCGACGAGGACACTTCCCCGTCTGCCAGCTGTGTAACTATCTCGTCTCCGCCAGCCAAAGCCCCAGCCGACTTTACCACACTGCCATCGGCCCGGCGGGTGATGCTCCAGCCACGCGCCAAAATCTTGACCGGATCCAGCGCCTGCAGCCGGGCGTCCAGGCCACTCAACTCCTGGCCGGCGCCCCGCAGCGGATTGCGCACCGCCCGAGCAAGCCGGTCGGGGACGTCGCCGATGAAAGCCAGATCACGGGCGAACCTGCCCGCCACCGACAGCCCCAGCCGACGGGGAGCATCGGCCAGAAACTGGCGTGCCAAAGCGATGCTGTGCCGCGGTGCCCGCTGGGTCAGCTGTCCAATCTCCAGCAGCTCCGCCCGGCTGTTGTTTAGGTGCCACCGGGCGCAACCGGCGATGGCTTCCCACAGCCCGGCGCAGGTGTCGTCAAAGCGGCGCACCAGATCAACCAGCGTCTGGGCGCAGGCGGTGGGGGTCTTGCAAGACGTGTGCGCCACCTCGTCGGCCACGCTGCGGTCGGTCTCATGGCCCACGCCCACGAACACCGGCACCGGGCAGGCCGCGATGGCGCGGGCGACCCCTTCGGTGTCAAACGTTGCCAGATCGGTGGCCGAGCCGCCGCCCCGAGCCAGGATCACCACGTCATATGTGTCGGGGCCTGCGCCTGCCCCGCTGTCAACCAGCCCGAACGCCGCCACGATGGAACGCTCCGAGCGAGACCCCTGGACGAAGACATTCAGCGGCGTGACCTGCCAGCCGAATCCGCTTTCGCTGAGCTGCTTGACGATGTCGTTGAAGGCGGCGCTGTCGAAGCTCGACATCAGCGCGACCCGCAGAGGCGCGGGCGACAGTGGCCGGCTCCGGTTCTGCTCCAGCAGGCCTTCTGCTGCCAGCTTGGCCAGGATGCGTTCGCGCTGGAGCGCCAGCTGTCCGACGGTGAAGGCCGGGTCGATGCTGGTCATGCGCAGCTGCAGTCGACCTTGCGGGGCATAGATGGCCAGCCGACCCCGGATGCGCACCGCCACGCCGTCTTGCAGCGTGAGCGGTTTGGGCGAGCTGCGCTGAAGGATTGACTCGATCCTCTGGCGCTCGCGGGGGAAGATGACCACCGGCAGCGTGGCCGCAAAGCCCTGGCTGTCTGGATCGGGTTCGGCCAGGGTGAAGTAGGTCATTCTGGAGGGTTCGCGCCAGCTGGTGATTTCGCCCGACACCCACACTTCGTCGGTGATGGCCGAGTCCAGGATGCCCTGGATCTTGTTGAGCAGCTGGCTGACTTGGTAGGTGTCGGCCGGGGGCGCGGCGGCGGGCGACGGCACGGCGGCTGACGCGGACTCGGGCGCGGCGGCGGTTCGGGTTTGGGTGTCGGAGGTCACGGCGATGCTGGCGAGTCGGGGCTGGATCTGGATTCCATAGTTCTGTATAAATCAGCATAAAGCAGGTCGGCTGCGAGCAGCTGTTCGTGGGTGCCGCGCTCCACCACCCGTCCCTCGTCCAGCACCAAAATCTGATCGGCCGACACGATGGTGGACAGACGATGCGCCACGATCAGCGAGGTGCGCCCGGCCATGACCTCGGCCAGCGCCGCTTGGATGGCCGCCTCGTTCTCCGAGTCCAGATGGCTGGTGGCTTCGTCCAGCACAATTATATATGGGCGCTTGAGGATGACCCGGGCGATGGCCAGCCGCTGCTTCTCGCCGCCCGACAGACGATAGCCGCGCTCGCCCACCACCGTGTCATAGCCGTCGGGCAGGCTGGCGATGAGGTCGTGGATCTGGGCGGCCCGACACGCCGCGATGATGTCTTGTTGGCTGGCTTCGGGCTTGACGAATTTGAGGTTGGCCGAGATGGTGTCGTGGAACAGGTGGGGGTCTTGGCTGACGATGCCGATGGCGGCGCGCAGGGAGCTGATGGTGGTGTCGCGCACGTCGGTGCCGTCGATGGTGATGCTGCCGCGGTCGACGTCATAGAGACGGGCCAGCAGCGAAATCAGGGTGGACTTGCCCGCACCGGACGGGCCGACTATGGCGATGTGCTGGCCGGGTGCTATGTCAAAGGAGACTTGGCTGAGGGACGGCGCGGGTGTGGCGGAAGTCGGGGCGGGCGCGGGCGCGGCGGCAGACGCAGCCGGCGCGTGCCCGTGTGCTGTCTGTGTCAACGTCAGCGAAGCCAGCTGTCCGTCCGGCGCCTTATACGTAAACCACACATCACGATAGCTCACCTGCCCCCGAGGTTGGCGCAGCACCACCGCATCGGGCCGCTCCACAATGTCGCTGGGAATGTCCAGCACCTCAAACACCCGCTCAAACGACACCAGCGCGGTCATCAGATCCACCCGGGCGTTGGTCAGCGCCGTCAGCGGAGCATAGATGCGCACCACCAAAATCCCCATGGACGCCAGCGTGCCGATGGTGATGGCCCCGGAGATCACCAGCCGCCCGCCCACCCAATAGATCAGCGCCGTGCCCAGGGCGCCCATCAGCGTCAGCGAGATGATGAACGCCCGCGACACCAGCGCGCTGCGCACCCCCAAGTCGCGCACCCGTCCGGCCTGGCTCGCCAGCAGCTGCTTGTCGCGGCGATAGCTGCCGAACAGCTTCACCAGCATGGCCCCGGCCACGTTCATGCGTTCGGTCATGGTGATGTTCATGGTGGCGTTGTTGTCCATCTGGTCGCGCACGATCTGCTGGAGCCGGCGCCCGACCTGTTTGGTGGGAAGAATGAACACGGGCAGCACGCCCAGCGCCAGCAGCGTCAGTCGCCACTCCAGCACCACCATGGTAACCAGCGTCAACAGCACCACGATGGAGTTGGATGCGACCTGGCCCAGAGTGGTGGTGATGGCCCGCTGCGCGCCGATGACGTCGTTGTTCATGCGGCTGATGAGCGCGCCGGTCTGGGTGCGGGTGAAGAACGCCATGGGCATGCGCTGGACGTGGTCGAACAGGGCCACCCGCAGATCAAAGATGAGGCCCTCGCCGATCTTGGCCGACCAGCGCCGCTCCAGATAGGAGAACCCCGCCTCCGCCAGAGCCGCCGCCACGATGAGGCCCACCAGCCAGTTGAGCCGGGAATAGTTCTGGTCGGGGATGGCGTCGTCAATGATGCTGCGAAACAGCAGAGGCGACACCAGGGTCATGGTCGCTCCGGCCAGAATGGTGACGAAGAACCCTAGCAGCATCCAGCGGTAGGGCCGGGCCAGTTTGGCTATCCGCTTGACCATGGCGGCCGACACGCGCTTGCCCTTGACGGCTTTGCGGTCGGACTGCATCATGGTGTGGATCTGGGGGACGGACATATGTCTGATTTTACGCGATGGGGCTACGCGGGCTGGCGTGGGCGCGGGCGGCGGGACGGGCGCGGGCAGCGTGGGCGCGGGCTGGCGTGGGCGCGGGCGGGGCACCGGCAGCGACTGGGAATAATTCGCCGCCGCCAGAGGTTACATATATATAGAGAAAGGAAAACCGCAAAATGCCACTTGATCCGCATCGCTGGACACACAAGACAGTCGAGGTAACCCAGGCGGTCATCGCCGATGCCGCCCGGCGCGCCAACCCCGAAGCCACCCCGCAGCACCTATTGTTGGCGTTGCTGGCCCAGACCGAAGGCGTGGTCGCGCCGCTGCTGGCCAAGCTGGACGTCGACACCGAACTTTTGGCCAAACTCCTGGGCGAAGAGCTGGCCAAGCTACCCCAGACCACCGGCGGCCGCCAGCCCACCTTCAGCCAGCAGCTCACGGAAGTCTTCGAACAAGCCGACCAGGCGCGCCAGGATCTGGGCGACGACTACATCTCCACCGAACATCTGCTGCTGGCGCTGGCCGACCATTTCCCGCCCGAAACCCCGGTCAAGCCCAAGCAGATGCGCGCCGCCCTGGAGCAGGTGCGCGGCAGCCACCGCGTGACCTCCCCAACCCCAGAGGCCACCTTCGAGGCGCTGGAGCGCTATGGCCGCGACCTCACCGCGCTGGCCGCCGAGAACAAACTGGATCCGGTCATCGGACGAGACGAGGAGATCCGCCGCGCCATCCAGGTGCTGTCGCGCCGCACCAAGAACAACCCGGTGCTGATCGGCGAACCGGGCGTCGGCAAGACCGCCATCGTGGAAGGGCTGGCCCAGCGCATCGCCGACGGCGACATACCCGAATCGCTGCGCAACATGCGTCTGGTCACCCTGGACATGGCCGCGCTGCTGGCAGGCGCAAAATATCGCGGCGAGTTCGAGGAACGGCTGCAGGCGGTGCTGGCCGAGATCAAGGAGTCCCACGGGCAGATCATCACCTTCATCGACGAGCTCCACACAGTGGTGGGCGCAGGCGCGGCCGAAGGCGCCATGGACGCAAGCAACATGCTCAAGCCCATGCTGGCGCGCGGCGAGCTGCGCATGGTGGGCGCCACCACCCTGGATGAATACCGCAAGCACATCGAAAAAGACGCCGCCCTGGAGCGCCGTTTCCAGCCGGTCATGGTGGCCGAGCCGTCGGTGCCCGACACCATCGCCATCTTGCGCGGGCTGCAGGAGCGCTATGAGGTGCACCACGGGGTGCGCATCCAAGACACTGCGCTGGTGGCCGCCGCGGTGCTGTCGGGGCGCTATCTGACCGGGCGCTTCCAGCCCGACAAGGCCATCGACCTGATTGACGAAGCCGCCAGCCGTCTGCGCATCGAAATCGACTCCATGCCCGAAGAGATTGACGTGGTGGACCGGCGCATACGCCAGCTGGAAATCGAACGTCTGGCGCTGGCCAAGGAAAAGGATTCGGCCTCGACCCAGCGTCTGGCCGACCTGGAGTCCGAGCTGGCCAACCTAGGCGAGGAGCTGTCCGGCCTGCAGGCGCACTGGCAGTCGGAGAAATCCGCCATCGCACACATCCGCGAGCTCAAGGAATCCCTGGACGCAGCCCGCTCGCGCGCCGAAGCCTTGTCGCGCGCCGGCGACCTGGCGGGGGCCAGCGAGATACTCCACGGCCGTGTCCCCGAAGTCGAACAGGACATCGAAGCCGCCACCCAAAAGCTGACCGAGATCCAGTCGGTGAGGGTCATGCTCAAAGAGGAAGTGGACGAAGAGGACATCGCCGAGGTGGTCAGCCGCTGGACGCAGATCCCGGTGGCCAAGCTGATGGAAGGGGAGGTGGACAAGCTGGTGCACATGGAGCAGGCGCTGCATCAGCGGGTGGTGGGCCAGGACGAGGCCGTGTCGGTGGTGTCCAACGCCATCCGCCGCAGCCGCTCGGGTCTGTCCGACCCCAACCGCCCCATCGGCTCGTTCTTGTTCCTGGGCCCGACCGGGGTGGGCAAGACCGAGCTGGCCCGCAGCCTGGCCGATTTCTTGTTCGACAGCCAAAAGGCCATGGTGCGCATCGACATGAGCGAATACATGGAGCGCCATTCGGTCAGCCGCCTGATCGGGGCGCCGCCGGGCTATGTGGGCTATGACGAAGGCGGACAGCTGACCGAAGCCGTGCGCCGCCGGCCCTACACGGTGATCCTGTTGGACGAAATTGAAAAGGCGCACTCCGATGTGTTCGGTGTGCTGCTGGCGTTGCTGGACGACGGACGACTGACCGACGGGCAGGGCCGCACGGTGGACTTCACCAACACGGTGCTGATCATGACCTCCAACCTGGCGGGCCGCCCCGAGGATTTCTTCAAGCCCGAGTTCGTCAACCGCATCGACGAGATTGTGCGCTTTGAGCCGCTGTCTGCCGAAGATCTGGTGCCCATCGTGGACATCCAGCTGGACGGGCTGCGCCAGCGTCTGGCCACCAAGGGTCTGTCGCTGGACGCAACGCCGGCGCTCAAGGCTCATCTGGCCGAGGCGGGCTATGACCCGGCCTTTGGCGCGCGTCCGCTCAAACGGGTCATCCAGCGCGAGCTGGCCGACGCCCTGGCGCTGGACGTGCTGCAGCAGGGCTATGAGGAGGGCGACTGCATCCGGGCGGATTTCGCGGACGGCCAGGTCAGCTTCACCGCCGCGTAACCCCGGACCGCCGCCAGCCCGCAGCCCGGTGCCGCCAGCCCGTCTGACCCTGCAGCATCCCGTCTGACCCGCTAGCCTGTCTTAAATGGCAGACCATACCATGACCGAGCGTTTGGACGACCTGCACAAGCGCAAGGAGCAGGCCATCCACGCCGGCCCCGAGCGGGCAGTGAAGCGCCAGCACGACAAGGGCAAGATGCTGGCCCGCGAGCGCATCGAGTATCTGCTGGACGACGGATCGTTCCAGGAGATCGACATGCTGGCGCGCCACCGGGCACTCGACAGCGGCATCGATGAGCGGCCCTACACCGACGGAGTCATTGTCGGCTGGGGCACCGTGGACGGCCGCAAGGTGTTCGTCTTCGCCCAGGACTTCACCGTCTTTGGCGGCGCGCTGGGGGAGGTGTTCGCCGAGAAGATCCACAAGGTGATGGATCTGGCTCTGTCGGTGGGCGTGCCGATGATCGGCCTGAACGACGGGGCGGGCGCCCGCATACAAGAAGGCGTGGTCAGCCTGGATTCATATGGCGGCATCTTCTATCGCAACGTCAAGTCGTCTGGCGTCATTCCGCAGATTTCGGTGATCCTGGGGCCGTGCGCCGGCGGTGCCGTCTATAGTCCGGCCATCACCGATTTCATCTTCATGGTGCAGGAGAGTTCGCACATGTTCATCACCGGCCCCGATGTGGTCAAGGCCGTGACCGGCGAGGAAGTAACCCTGGAGGAGCTGGGCGGCGCCCGCAGCCATTCGTCCAAGTCGGGCGTGGCGACATTTGTGGGAGCCAGCGAGCAGGAGGTGCTGGACGAGGTGAAATATCTGCTGGGCTTTTTGCCGCAGAACAATCTGGAGACGCCGCCGGCGCGGGCCAGCACGGACGACCCCGACCGGCTGGTGCCCGAGCTGCGCGACATCCTGCCGGCCTCGCCCAAGCAGCCCTATGACATGCGCCAGGTGATCAGCCACATTGCCGATGACGGCGACTTCATGGAGTATCTGGCGCACTGGGCGCAAAATATCGTCTGCGGCTTCGCCCGGTTGGACGGCCACACGGTCGGGGTGGTGGGCAACCAGCCGATGGTGCTGGCGGGCGTGCTGGACATCGACTCGTCGTCCAAAGCCGCCCGGTTCGTGCGCACCTGCGACGCCTTCAACATTCCGCTGTTGACGTTGGTGGACGTGCCGGGTTTCCAGCCGGGTGTGGATCAGGAATACGGCGGCATCATCCGCCACGGCGCCAAGCTGCTCTATGCCTATTGCGAGGCCACGGTGCCGCGCATTTCGGTGATCACGCGCAAGGGCTATGGCGGGGCCTATGTGGTGATGGACTCCAAGTCGGTGGGCTCTGACTTGAGCTTTGCCTGGCCGTCGGCGGAGCTGGCTGTGATGGGGCCCGAGGGTGCGGTGGGGATCATCTATCGCAAGGACATCGAGGATGCCGCCGACCCCGAGGGGCGCCGCCAGGAGCTGGTGGACGAATATGTTGAGCAGTTCGCCAACCCCTATATCGCGGCCGAGCGGGGCTATGTGGACGATGTGATCGACCCGGCCGAGACCCGGCGCAAGGTCATCGCCGGCTTTGAGCTGCTGCGCTCCAAGAAGGAGGAACTGCCCCAGCGCAAGCACGGGGTCATTCCGCTCTAGGTTGCTGGCTGGGACTGATGAGCCGGGATTGCTGAGCTGGGACTGACTGAGCCGGGACTGACTGCCGATGAGCCAAAAGCCTGCCTTCATCCTGGGCCAAATTTCGCCCGACCCCACCGACCAGCAGCGCCAAGTCATCGAGGCTGCGCTGGCCCAGGTCGGCTCAGATATTTTCCCCGCCGACCGCCAGTCCGCCCAACCCGACACGCAGTGGCGCTTTTCGGGACGGTGGTGGAACCGCAGCGGAACCAAACCGGCGGGGCTCTAGGCGCATGGCGACCACTTCCAGCGCGGGCTCGACCAGCACCAGCGCGGGCGCGGCCGGCACCGTCGCGGGCGCGGCCAGCACCGTCGCGGGCGCACCCAACCCCGTCGACAAGCGCATGACCGAAGCCGAGGTCTTGTCCGAACTCCGCAGCGGCATGACCATCGGCATCGGCGGCTGGGGTTCGCGCCGCAAGCCCATGTCGCTGGTGCGCGCCATCCTGCGCTCCGACCTGGACGACCTCACTGTCGTCTCCTATGGCGGCCCCGACATCGGACTTTTGTGCGCCGCGGGCAAGGTGCGCAAGGCCATCTATGGTTTCGTGTCGCTGGACAGCATTCCGCTGGAGCCGCACTTCCGCCAAGCCCGACAGAGCGGCGCCATCGAGGTGATGGAGTTGGACGAAGGTGCGTTCTATCTGGGCCTGCTGGCCGCCGCCCACAGGATGCCGTTCTATCCCACCCGGGCTGGCTTGGGATCCGACATGCTGGCCATGAACCCTGAAATCAAGACCATCCAGTCGCCCTATCCCACGCCGCCCTATGAGACCGGCGAGACCCTGGTGGCCATGCCGGCGCTGAAGCTGGATGTGTCGCTGATCCACATGAACCGGGCCGACCGCTCCGGCAACGGCCAGTTCTTGGGCCCCGACCTGTATTTTGACGACCTGTTCGCCGCGGCCGCCGAGCAGACATTTATGAGCGCCGAGCAGATCATCCCCACCGAGCAGTTCGCCGAGCACGGCTCGGTCCACACCTTGCGTATCTCACGGATTTTTGTGGACGGGGTGGTGGAGGCTCCCGGCGGTGCTCACTTCACCGAGTGCCCGCCCGACTATGGCAGGGACGAAGCCTTCCAGAAAAGCTATGCGGCCACGGCCAAGGATCCGCAGGCCTGGCAGGATTTCAAGCAGCGGTTTTTGGAGACGGACAGCCATGACGACTATATGGCCGCGGTGAGGGACAGCCGATGAGCGCCAGCCGGGTCGAGATCTGCATCGTGGCGTGCGCCGAGGCTTTCTTGGGCGACCGGGATCTGCTGTGCAACCCCATCGGCAATGTGCCCGTCATCGGTGGGCGTCTGGCGCGGGCCACCTTTGCGCCCGAGCTGGTATACACCGACACCGTGTCCACGCTGGTGGCCGGCAACTTTCCAGTCGGCGCCGACCCCGACACCCCCAAAACAATCGAAAGCTACGCCCCCTACCGCAGCGTCTTCGACATCGTCTGGTCGGGCCGCCGCCACGTGCTGATGGGCGCCAGCCAGATCGATATGTGGGGGAACCAGAACATCGCCGCCATCGGTGGCTGGGACAAACCCAAGGCGCAGCTGCTGGGTCTGCGGGGCGCGCCGGGCAATCTGGTCAACCACACCACCAGCTATTGGGTGCCACAGCACAACCCCCGCTCTTTCGTGGCGCAGGTGGATGTGGTCTCGGGGCCGGGCTATGACCGCATGCGCGAGCTGGGAGCGCCCGGCAACCGCTTCCATGAGGTCAGACGGGTGGTGTCGAATCTGGGAGTGTTTGACTTTGACACACCCGACCGGCGCATGCGGATCCGCTCGCTGCATCCCGGGGTTGAGCTGTCCGAGGTGGTCGAGAACACCGGCTTTGAGTTGGCCACCGATCAGACCCAGACCGAGCCGCCCACGACCCGCCAGCCCACGGACGAGGAGCTGCGGCTGATACGCGAAGTGCTGGATCCCACCAACTTGCGCGACCGGGAACTGCCCGCCTGAGGCTGCCATGTCTGACCCGTCCGTCCCGCCCGTCCAGCCGTCCAGCCCACCCACCCAACTCGTCACCAGAGCCACGCAGCTGTTCGGCGTGCGCTATCCAATAGTCCAAACCGGCATGGGTTGGGTGGCCTATCCGCCGCTGGTCATCGCGGTCAGCAATTCGGGCGGCTTGGGAATTCTGGCGGCGGCCACCCTGACCCTCAAGCAGATGCGCGCCGCCATCGACGACATCCAGGCCGGCACCGCCCAACCCTTCGGCGTCAATCTGCGCACCGACGCCCCCGACATCAACCAGCGCATCGACGCGCTCATCTCGGCCGGCGTGCCCATAGCCAGCTTCGCCCAGGCGCCCCGGCCGGATCACATCGCACGTCTCAAGGAAGCCGGCATCACAACAGTGGCCACCATCGGGGCGCGCCGCCACGCCGAGAAAGTCGCCGATTGGGGGATCGATGCGGTCATGGCCCAGGGTGCCGAAGGCGGCGGGCACACCGGTTCGGTGCCCACGTTTTTGCTGCTGGGGCAGGTGCTGGATACGGTGGATCTGCCGGTGCTGGCGGCCGGCGGAATAGTGGACGGACGGGGTCTGGCCGCAGCCTTGGCATACGGTGCCGACGGCGTGGCCATGGGAACCAGGTTCTTGCTTAGCTCAGAAAGCCTGGTGCCCCAGATCGTCAAGCAGCGCTATTTTGATGCCGACATTGCCAGCACCATCGTGTCGGTGGCCATTGACGGAGCGCCCCAGCGGGTGATCCGCACCCGGCTGGTGGATCGGCTGGAGCGAGCCGGCTGGCTGGGGGTACCGCGGGCGCTGCGCAACGCGTTGAGGTTCCGCAAACTGACCGACACCTCGCTGGCGAATCTGTTGCGCGAGGGGCTGGCCATGCGGCGGCGACAGAAGCTCCCCTGGCGTCAGGTCATCATGGCCGCCAACGCTCCGCTTTTGACCAAGGCGGCTTTGGTGGACGGACATCCCGAGGTGGGCATCTTGCCGACCGGCATGGGCTTGGGTGTGATCGACTCGGCTCAGGGTTGCGCGGAGATCATCGAGGAGATGGTAGCGGTGGCGGCGCAGCGGCACGGGGCCGTAGGTGAAGTTTTTGGCGCAGGCGGCGGCGCAGGCGCGAACGGCGCTACGAGCGCGGGCGCCGGCGCGAGCCCGAGCCGAGCCGACTGACTGCCATGGATCTAGCCTTCACCTCCCAACAGCTCGCCTTCCGCGACGAAGTCCGCGGCTGGTTGAGCGACAACATTCCCGTCCGTCCGCTTCAGTCCATGGACACCCCGGACGGATTCGAGCAGCACCGCGAGTGGGAGCACAAGCTGTTCGAGGGCGGCTGGTCGGTGCCGGCCTGGCCCGAAAAGTATGGCGGGCGCGACTGCTCGGTGGTGGAGTGGCTGCTCTATGAGGAGGAATATTGGGCATCGGGCGCGCCCGGGAGGGTCAGCGCCAACGGCATCAGCTTGCTGGCGCCGACCATATTTGAGTTCGCCACGGCGCAGCAACAAGACAGGTTCTTGCAGCCCATGGCGTCGGGCCATGAGATTTGGTCGCAGGCCTGGTCTGAGCCCAACGCCGGCAGCGACCTGGCGGCCCTGAGCACCAAAGCTGTGCGCGATGGCGACTGGTTTGTGCTGAACGGGCAGAAGACCTGGTGCTCGCGGGGCGCCTTTGCCGACTGGTATTTTGCGCTGGTGCGCACCGACCCTGACTCCGAGCGCCACCGCGGGCTGAGCTATCTGCTGATTCCGCGCGACACTCCGGGATTGGAGGTGCGCGAGGTGGCCCGCATCGACGGACAGCCCGGGTTTGCCGAGCTGTTCTTTGACGACGCCCGGGTGCCGGCTGAGAATTTGCTGGGCGACGAAGGGCAGGGCTGGGCGGTGGCCATGGCGACCACCGGCAGCGAGCGGGGTTTGAATTTACGGGCGCCGGGCCGGTTCATGGCTGGGGCCGACCGGTTGCTGGAGTTGGCTGGGTCGCAGCCCGCGTCTGCCGACGATCCCGCGTCCGCCGACGCCGCTGCTGACGCCCCCGCGTCCGCTGACGCCGCTGCCGCGTCTGCCGACGACATCGTCCAATGCTGGGTCAAAAGCCGGGCCTACCGCTGGCTCTGCTATGAAACCGCCCAGCGTCTGGCCCAGGGCGAATCGCTGGGTTCAGAAGCCAGCTTCATGAAAATTTTCTGGAGCGAGCTGGACGTGGAGATACACGCCACCGCCTTGCGGATGCTGGCCGACCGCGGCGAGCTTTCCGGCCCGACAGCCGAAGCTGGCGGAGCCTGGATGGACGGCTATCTGTTTGCCCTGTCTGGCCCGATCTATGCTGGCACCAACGAAATCCAGCGCAACATCGTGGCCGAGCGGGTTCTGGGCCTGCCGCGGCGCTGACGGTTTGGGCGATGGCACCCCAGAGCTGACCCTCCAACGCTGACCCCCGCGCCAACATGAAGTTCTCATTTGACGACGACCAGCTGGCCTTCGCGCAGACCCTGGCTGAGCTGCTGGCCAAGAAGTGTCCGCCCGAAGCCGTGCGGTCGGTCTGGCAGTCCGAGGCAGGCTATCTGACCGAGCTGTGGCAGGCCATGGCCGAGTTGGGTGTGCTGGCGGTTACTGCGCCCGAGGCCCACGGCGGGCTGGACATGGGCGAAGTGGATCTGGTCAAGCTGCTGGAGGAAGCCGGGCGTGCCGCCGCACCCGTGCCGCTGCTGGAGCATGTGGCCGTGGCTGTGCCGGCGCTGGCACAAAGCTCGCTGTCGGATCTGGCTGAGACTTGGCTTGGCCCGGCCGCTGTGGGTGAGGTCGTCATTACCGCCGCGGTCAGCCCGGCCGGCTCCGTCAATCCCGCGAGTTCCCCGGTCAAGTCGCTGGTGAATTACGGCGCTCAGGCCGACCTGGCCGTGCTGGGTTTCGGGGGCCAGCTGTTTGCTCTCAAGAGAGGCGACTATGAAGCCACGGAAGTGGAATCGGTGGACGGCTCCCGTCGTCTGGCCGAAGTCAGCTGGTCGCCGGTCGATGGCGTCCTGCTGGAAGGCGCCGATGCGGAGCTGGCATTTGACCGGGGCGCGCTGGCGAGTGCGGCGCAATGCGTGGGCGTGGCGGCTCATCTGCTGGACACCACGGTGGCCTATGTCGGCGAGCGCGAGCAGTTCGGCAAGCCGGTGGGCAGCTATCAGGCCGTGAAGCATCACCTGGCGGATGTGGCCCAGGCGGTGAGCTTTGCCCGGCCGTCGGTCTATGCGGCGGCGTGGGCCGTGTCGGTGGGGACGGCCGGGTCAGGCGGCGAGATGCCACAAGACGAGCGGCAGAGGTTCGTGTCGGCCGCCAAGTCGCTGGCTTCGGACGCAGCTGATCTGGCCGCCAGCAAATGTCTGCAGTGCCATGGCGCCATCGGCTACACCTATGAGTCCGACCTGCACCTGTGGCTCAAGCGGGCCTGGAGCCTGTCGGCCAGTTGGGGTGATGCGCGCTGGCACCGGCGGCGGCTGGCTGGGTTGCTGGGAATTTGACGGCTGTTGGGAATTCGACGCTTGTGACGGCCGATAATGAAAAAACAACCCTAGACTGAAAAACCTAATGGGTTCATTAATAAAAAAGCGGCGCAAGAGGATGCGCAAGAAGAAGTATCGCAAGATGCGTCGCCGCACCAGATTTCAGCGTCGCCGCGGTCGCTAGCGGTTGTTGCGCTAGCGGTTGTTGCCGGTTGGGGGGCTGCCGGTCTCGGTTGAGCGCCGGCCAGGGCAATGCCGTTCGGTTGAGCGCCGGCTACGGGGCCGCCGGCTGAGTCCGCACGACCAGCAAGCCCGCGCCCGCAAAGGCTCCCTTCACGAACCAGGTGCTGCCGCTGCCGGCCAGCCGCGGCCGTTGCCCTGAAAGCTGCGCCAACTGATCGCGATATTGCTCCAGCCTCGGCTCCAGTTTGAGCGCGGCCGGCTCCAGGTCGTTGCCGGCGGTTCCCTGCGGGCCGCCCATGTCGTCCCACATTCCATACACCGCCGCGGTCGCACAGCCAAATGGCGGCGTCAAAAGCGTGTAGGTTTCTGGCAGATGCGGCAGCGGTTCGACCACTTCTCCGATGCCCGAGACGTTGGCCCTGCCGCCGACCAGACAAAACGGCACGTCGGCTCCCAGACTGGCGGCCGCGCCAAGATCGGTGTGTCCGGCCCAGCGCAGGATGGCTGCGGCATCGGCTGAGCCGCCGCCCAAACCGGCACCCGGGGGGATGTTCTTGTGGAGCACCACATCGGCGGTGCGGCCCGCTTGCGCCAGCGCCTTGATGACCAGGTTGTCGCTGCCCGCAGCTGTGTCCCAGTTGTCGGCGGGGGAGTTGTCGGGGGAGATGATTTCCAGACTGGACGGGCCGGCGTTGGACGGGGTGTCGTCAGACCTGGGGGTCACCACCAACTTGTCGGCCAGATCCAGGGTCACCATCTCGGCTTCCAGCAGGTGGTAGCCATCGGGCCGCACCCCGCGTATGTGCAGGGACAGGGTGAGCTTGGCCGGCGCTTCAAGGGTTATGGGCTGGGCGGTCATCGGTGCTCGGGTTGGTTGGGTTCGGGCTGGTCCGCGCCGCCGCCGACACAGACAGCCAACCTGACCCAGTCGCCCAGAGACAACAGAGCGGGACGGTCAGTGCTGACGACACCAGCCTGCTCAAACATCTCAGGTGACACAACCTGGCGCAGGGAATTGCGCAGCATCTTGCGCCGCTGTCTGAACGCCCGATCCACCAGATCAAACAGCACCCGCCGGTCATCTGGGTCTTGCCACCCAACCGGATACTGTCGGGCGTGCCGCACAATCCGCACCAGCGCCGAGTCGACTTTTGGCGCCGGGAAAAACGCCGCCGCCGGCACTGTCTCCAACAGGCTGGCATCGGCCCAATACGCCAGCTTGACCGAAGCGATGCCATAGTCGCCGCCGCCCGCCTCAGCCGCCAGACGCTGCGCCACCTCAAGCTGCACCATCACCACCATCTCCGATATGGCAGGCACATTTTGGAGGGCGTCAAGGATGAAGCGGGTGGCGATGTTGTAGGGCAGGTTGGCGACCAGCTTCCAGTTGTTGGCCGGCTCCAGCAGTTCCTGCCAGCCGCCGTCCATAACATCTTGCCAGATCAGCTTGACCCGACCCGGAGCCAGATGCTCAGACAGATGCTCGCCCAGCACCTCGGTCAGCGCTGGCTTCAGGTTCTGGTCTATCTCCACGGCCAGCACCTGTGCCTGCGCTTGCGCCAACCCTAAAGTCAGAGCACCCAGCCCGGGCCCCACTTCCAGCACCCGGTCGCCGGGGCTCAGCTGGCTCAAGGCGATGGTCTTGGCGATAATGCTGGGGTCGGCAACAAGGTGCTGCCCCAGGGATTTCTTCAGGCGCAGGTTATGGCGCCGGCACAGAGCCTTTGGGTCAGGCAAACACAGAGCCTTTGGGTCAGGCAAACACAGAGCCCTGGGCTCAGGCCAGATGCAGGGCACCGCACACCGGCCAAGGCTGCCAGCCGCGCTCGTCATAGAGTTTTTGCGCCAGAAAATCCTGTTGCTGTGGGCTGGCCTCAGACGGCAGGGTTCCGACCAGTTGTGGCGCATGGCGGCTAGCCACATCGTCCCAGGTTCGGATCTCAAATTGGTATGCGCCGTAATACAGGCCGTTGCGACTGACGATGGTGTAGTCGCCCCACGACTCGCATTGGCGCAGGTTCTCCCACTGCTGGGCGGTCGGCACGCTTGGGGTGGTGCTGACGGAACTGACAGAGGCACTGGCGGCCGGGGCGGTGGCCGTGTCGGCCGGCGGAGCGGAGCCTGAGGTTCCCGTGATGGGAGGCAGCGACGGCGGCTCGATGATCAGCGAACCGCCCGCGATGGTGTCGGCCGCGGTGGCTGCTGCGTCGGTGGCCGCGGTCTCAGGCTCCAGATGGAAGCCGCAACCTGGCCAGCGCGCCACTCCGTTCTCCTGCCAGAAGGCATAGGCCATGCGATCCTGGTCGGCCGGCGAAGCCTGCGACGGCAACACGCCCACCAAAGACGGGAACAGCCGGCCGGCCAGCTCGTCCCAGGTGGCCGCGCGGAATTGGTAGGCGCCGAAGTTGGTGCCGGACGGACTGACGACGGTGTAGTCGCCGCCGGTCTGGCAGTTCCGGAAGGCCTGCCACTGCGCGGGAGAGGGGAAGTTGGCCACCACCGGCGCCACGGCTGGCCCCAGCGCATTGGGGTCATAGTCCACGGCCGGCGCGGGTGCGGGAGCAGGTTCGGCTTCGGCGGCTGGCTGGCTGGGCTGGTCTACGTCAGAGATGGTGTAGGCGCAGTCGGGCCAGGGCGTCGCTCCCCGTTCCTCCCACAGCGCGAATCCCATCTTGTCCTGGTCGGCGGGGGAGGCTTCGGACGGCAGCACGCCCACCAGCTCGGGGAACCGCCGGCCGGCCAGCTCGTCCCAGGTGGCCGCGCGGAATTGGTAGGCGCCGAAGTTGGTGCCGGCCTCGTTGACCGCGCTGTAGTCGCCGCCGGTCTGGCACTGACGGAAGGCCTGCCACTGCTCGGGCGTGGGGAAGCCCTCCGGGAATTCCGGTTCGGGCGCGGGCGGCACGGTCTCGGGCGTGGGCTCGGGCGCCGGCGGCACCTCGGGGGTGATGACCGTGATGGACGGGGCGGCGGTCGTGGTGGATGCGCTGGTGGCGGGCGCGGCGGTCTCGGAATCGGAGTCGTCCCCGTCGTCTCCGGTCAGGGCGATCACCAAAAGCACGATGGCGATGATCGACAGCACCACGCCCACCAGGATATAGATCAGGGTTCGGCGAGACAGCTGCCTTCGCTCGGAGATCGGCGGGCCGGGCAGGGGTGGCAGTTGTTGGCCGGACGGGCCGGTCGGGCCAGGTGGGCCAGGCGGACGCGGCGGGCCGGTTGGCCCCGATGGATTGGGCGGGCCGGATGAGCCGGTCGGGCCGAAGGAGCCGGATGAGCCGGTCGGGCCGGAAGACCCCGGCGCTCCGGGTGGACGAGTTGGTTGGTCTGGAGAAGTCATATATCTAAACTGTAGAGCCTGGAGGCGTTGTCCCACGTCAATTCTGCAATATTTTCAAGCGGCAGGTTCTTGGCCTCAGCCAGAGCCTGGCCCACCAGCACCACATTGGCGGGCGTGTTGGGCTGGCCGCGCAACGGCACGGGGGTCAGAAAAGGCGCGTCGGTCTCCACCAGGATCGACTCGGTCGGGCACCAAGCAGCCGCCTGTCGCAACTCCTCCGACTTGGGGAAAGTGAGGATGCCGCTGAACGACAACATGATGCCGCGCTCCACCGCCATCTGGGCTTCGGTCACGCCGCCGGTGAAGCAGTGGAACACGGTGTTCTCGGGCACGCCTTCGCGATCCAGGATCTCAAAGGTGTCGTCCCAGGCATCACGGCTGTGGATCACCAAAGCCAGCCCCAGCTCGTGCGCCCAGCCGATGTGCTGCGCGAACACCTCCCGCTGGATGTCCCGGGGGGAGTGCTCATAGAAATAGTCCAGACCGCATTCGCCGACGGCTTTGACGAAAGGGTCGACGGCACTGCCCTGCGAACCGACGGCACTGCCCTGCGGATCGACGAACAGCTCGAAGACGCCGTCGGTGCCGTGCTGGGCTTCGTGGGGGTGCACCCCGACGGTGGCCCACACCCCGTCGTGCTTGCGCGCCACGGCAATGGCTTCCCGGGAGTGCTCCAGGTCGGTGCCGATCACCAGGCAACGCTGCACCCCGGCCTCGTGCGCCTGCGCGATCAGGTCGTCTGACTCCTGGGCGGACATGTGGCAGTGGTTGTCAATCCAGCGCATCAGTCTGCCCCAACTTCCAGATCGATCTTGGGAAACAGCGGCGGGCCTTTGACCACCTTGTTGCCGGCCGGATACTGACCCCATTCTGCCGCGTCCGGCAACCGCTGCTCGCACGGGTCGCCGTCCAGCCCCAGCCGCTGCCAGGCCAACCGCGCCGTGTCGGGGATGGCCGGGCTGGCCAAAATGATGGCGATGCGCAGCGCCTCCAAGGTGTCGCCCAAGATGGCGTCCAGCTTTTCGCCGGGCTCCAGCGTCCAGGGCTCGCACCGCTGGAAGTATTCGTTGGTGTCCCGGAAGATCTGCCAGCCGGCGTCCAGTGCCACCGACGGCTGCACCAGCTTCCAGGCCTGGCTGGCCGACTCAAAGGCGCGCTGGGTGCTCTGCTTGAGCGGGCTGTCGGGGTCGGGCGCCGGGCCCAAACCGCCGGCCTTTGACTCCACCACAGCCGCAACCCGGCCCAAAAGGTTGCCGAACACGTTGGCCAGGTCGCTGTTGTAGCGGCTGGCCAGCGCCTCATAGCTGAAGTCGTTGTCGGGCCCGAAGGAGGTGTCGCGCAGCATGCTGTAGCGGAAGCCGTCCACTCCGAAGTCGTCCACCATGGCGCTGGGCGAGATTTGGTTAAGCCCGGATTTGGACATCTTCTCCCCGCTGATGAGCAGCCAGCCGTGCACGTGCAGCTTGGGCAAAACGTCCACCCCGGCAGCCATCAGCATGGCCGGCCAATAGACGCAGTGGAAGCGGATGATGTCCTTGCCGATGATGTGGCGCGTGGCGGGCCACCACTGGGCGAACCGCTCGGGGTCGGATTCATAGCCGGCGACCGTGGCATAGTTGATCAGCGCATCGAACCAGACATAGAACACGTGCGCTGCATCCCAGGGCACCGGCACGCCCCAGTCAAAGGAGGTGCGGGTGATGGAGACGTCGGCCAGGCCCGCCTTGATCAGCCCCAGCGCCTCGTTGCGATAGCCGCCGGGGGTGACGTTGTCGGGCACCTGGTCATACCACTCCAACAGCTTGTCCTCAAAGGCCGACAGACGGAAGAAATAGTTGGGCTCAGACATGTGCTTGACCTCCCCGCTGACCCGTCCCTCGTCCACGTCGGCCTGGGTAACATAGGCTTCGTCCGACACAGAATACAGCCCGTCATAGACGCCTTCGTAGATGTGGCCGTTGTCATAGCAGCGCTGCAGGAACGACTGGACGGCGCGGTGGTGGCGCGGTTCGGTGGTGCGGATGAAGTCGTCGTTGGAGATGTTCAGCTCGGCCCACGCCTGCTGGAACCTGGGGCTGGTGCTGTCGGCTTGCTCGGCGGGGGTGCGGTCGTTCCTGGCGGCGGCGTTGGCCACCTTGAGGCCGTGCTCGTCGGTGCCGGTCATGAAGAAAACGTCATCTCCCAGCAGCCGCTGCCAGCGGGCGACGGCGTCCGCGGTTACGGTGGTGTAGGCGTGGCCCAGGTGCGGGGCGTCGTTGACGTAGAAGATGGGGGTTGTGAGATAGAACTTGGCCACTGGGTTATTTTAGCTGTCTTTGCCGATCGCCAGGGCATAGACCCGGCGCCGGGGCACGCCCAGGTTGGCCGACACGGCGGCGATGGCGTCTTTGTTGGAGCTGCCGCCGGCCAGCTCGGCTTTCAGGGCAGCCAGGATGTCGGGGTCGCTGGGTTCGGGCTCGGGCGGCGCGCCTTCAATCACGATCACGAACTCGCCTCGCAAGGTGAGCTCATCGGCTTGTGCCCGGGCCGCCAGCTCTGACAGCGGGGCGTGTATGACCTGTTGGTGCAGCTTGGTGAGTTCGCGGGCCAGCGCGGCTTGGCGGTCGGGCATGAGCTGGGCCAGATCGGCCAGGGTTTGCTTGATGCGGTGCGGGGCTTCAAATAAGACGATGGTGCGCGGCTGTGTGGCCAGGGCTTGCAGCTGGCGGGTTCTTTTGGCACCCGAGCGGGCTGGGAAACCTTCGAACACGAAGCGTTGGGTGTCGAGTCCGCTCAGGCTGAGCGCGGCCAGCACCGCAGACGGGCCGGGGATGGTGTCGGTGTGGATGTTGGCTGCGATGGCGGCCGGCAGCAGTTGGGACGGCGGGTCGGAGATGCCCGGGGTGCCGGCGTCTGAAACTATGGCGACCCGGCGACCCAGTTGGGCTTGGGCGATGAGCTGGTCGGTGACGTCTGCTTCGGTGTGTTCGTTCAGGCAGACCAGCTTGGGCGCGGTGGCTTTTGGCATGGTGATGCCGGTGAGCTCCAGCAGCCGGCCGGTGCGACGGGTGTCTTCGCAGGCGATGATGTCGGCCGCGGCCAGGGTCAGGCGCGCTCTGGGGGACAGGTCGTCCAGGTTGCCGATGGGTGTGGCGACCAGGGTGATGGCGCCGGCACCGGACCGCTCGGCTCTGGCAGACTCTGCTCCGGTTGCCCTCGTGTCCGCAGGCTCGGTGCCGCCAGCCCGCAGCTCCAGTCGGTCGCCCACCCGCAGGCCCCAGCGTGCGAAAGTCCCGGCAGAGGCTTCGGCCACGCTTTTGGCTTTCAGACGGGGCCACCCCAGACGCCAGGGTTTCATGCTGGTCAGCGCCAGGATCTGGTTGTGGCGGTCGAGGTAGGCGACATCCAACGCAAAGCGCATCCCGAAGGTGTGTATCCAGCCAGCCCCGGGCAACACCAGCAGATCGAAGTCGTCGGGCATAAACTTGTGGCCCAGCAATCCTCTGGTGCGGGAGGCAAAGCTGTTGGCCACGCGAGCAGTCCCCAGTCGCTGCTGGTTGGCCCACAGCTCCAGCGTCTGGTCGGCGCGGGTGCGGTCGGCGCTCCCGTCAGACGCGGTGCGGCCAGCGCTCCCGTCAGACATTGAAGCGGAACTCCATCACATCGCCGTCCTGTGGCAGATAGTCCTTGCCTTCCGAGCGCAGCTTGCCCTGCTTTTTGGCTTCCTGCCAGGAGCCGCACTCCAGCAACAGGTCGGCTTCGATCGTCTCGGCCCGGATGAAGCCGCGCGCAAAGTCGGTGTGGATGATGCCGGCGCACTGCTGGGCATCGGCCCCGGCCTCGAAAGTCCACGCCTTGGTCTGCTTGGGCCCGGTGGTGAAGAAGGTGCGCAGCGACAACAGCCGCTGGGTGGCCCGGGCGAATTTGGCCAGACCGCTGTCGCCCAATCCCAACTCGGCCAGCATCTCGGCCTGCTCGTCGGCCGGCAGCTGCGCGATCTCGGCTTCCAGCGAGACGCACATGGACATTGGCTCGGCGGTCGGTAGCAGCTGTCGCAGGGCGTCAAGTGTGGGGTCGGCCGCGGCACCTGCGTCGGTGGCGGCATCTGCGTCGGTGGTGGCACCTGCGTCGGCCGCGGCACCTGCGTCGGCCGCGTCGTCCCCCAGCGCATCCCTTTCGGCCGTATTCACCAAAATCAAAACCGGCTTGTTCGTCAGAAAAAAGTTCTCGACCAGACCCGCCTTGTCCTCATCGCCCAGCGCGCTGCGATAGATCGGAGTCCCCGCCGCCAAAATCTCAGACGCCGACTCCAGCAGCTGCACCTGCGGCCCCAGAGAGGAGTCGCCCTTGAGTTGGCGTTGGCGCTTGGCCAGCTGCTTTTGCGCGCTCTCAAAGTCGGCCAGGCTCAGCTCCACCTCCAGCAGCTCCAGCTGGCCGGCCGGGTCGATGTCCAGCGGCAAGTCGTCGGTGGCGAAGTTGCGCAGCACATACACCAGGGCATCCACCTCCCGGATGTGCGACAGGAATTGGTTGCCCAGGCCTTCCCCCTTGTGCGCGCCCTCCACCAGTCCGCCGATGTCGCAGAACTGGATCTGCGCGGGCGTGCAGTCGGCCGAGGCGCTCATCTCGGCCAGCCGCACCAGCCGATCGTCGGGCACCGCGGCCATGCCTACGTGCGCATCCACCGTGGCGAAGGGATAGGGCGCGGCCAGCACCTCGGAGTTGGTCAAGGCGTTGAACAGCGACGACTTGCCGGCGTTGGGGAAGCCCACCAGACCAAATTTTCTCATCACTTCACGCTACCAGCCAACTCGGTTTGGTCAAGTTGGAGTTGTGAGGTTTGGCTAGGCTGGACTATGTGCCAAGATTTGAGCCGGCCAAGCGGCCAAGCAATGCGAGCCAAGCCAACCCGCAATGCGGGCCAAGCCAAGCTGAAGGATCCCAATGAAAGTCACCGTCCCTGACCATCCCCTAGTCGCCGAGCGCCTGACCCGTCTGCGCAAGCGCGAGACCAAGCGCGCCGGCTTCCGCCGCAACCTGAACGAGCTGTCTGAGTTTTTGATCTATGAGGCGCTGCGCAACCAGCCGGTGGTGGAGGTGTCCATCGACACGCCGTTGCGCGCCACTGCCGGCGTGGAGGTGCAGAACCCTCCGCTGGTGGTGCCGGTGCTGCGGGCTGGGCTGGGCATGATGGAGGCCGCCTTCCGGCTGTTGCCCAACGCCCGGGTGGGTTTCGTGGGCGCCAAGCGCGACGAGGAGACATTCTTGCCCGACGAATACGTCAACACCGTGCCCGAGGATCTGGGTGGCCAGCCGGCCATGGTGCTGGATCCGATGTTGGCCACGGGCGGCTCGCTGATCCACACCTGCAAGCTGCTGGCGGCGTCGAATGTGGGCTATATAACAGTGGTGTGCGTGCTGGCGGCGCCCGAGGGGATCGAGGCGGTTCAGGCGGCTGGCTATGAGGGCGAGATTGTGGCCGGCGCGATTGACGAGAAGCTGAACGAGCAGGCATTCATCGTGCCGGGCCTGGGCGACGCCGGCGACCGTCAGTTCGGCTTGGCTTAGGTTCGGGCAAGTGGCCGACGCACCCCAAAAGATTTTCTCAGACTTCGTCGAGACGGTAGCCCATCTGCGCCAGGAGTGCCCCTGGGACAAAAAGCAGACGCACGCCTCCTTGCGCAAGCATCTGCTGGAGGAAGCCTATGAGACGCTGGAGGCCATCGACCAGGTCACCCAGGCCGAGAATGACGGCACCGCCCAGGAGCTGACCGCGGCCAGCCGCAATCTGTGCGATGAGCTGGGGGATCTGCTCTATCAGGTTTTCTTTCATTCCCTGCTGGCCAGCGAGCGGGAGGACTTTGACATCTCCGATGTGCTGTCGGCCATCAACGAAAAGCTGATCCGGCGCCATCCGCATGTGTTCGGGGATCTAGAGGTGTCATCGGAGGAGGAGCTGGCGCCGCATTGGGAGGCCATCAAGCAGAGCGAGACGGCGCGTGAGTCGGTTATGGACGGCATACCCGAGGCTTTGCCGGCGCTGTTGTTTGCCTCCAAGCTGCAGCGCAAGGCGATTTCGCAGGGGGCGCAGCCCGCGGGCGGGTCTGGCTTGGCCGGGTCTGGCTTGGGCGGGGCTGGCTTGGGCGGGGCTGGCGCGGCCACCGCCGACTTGGGTGTCGGGGCTGGCACAGCCGCCGCCGATTTGGGTGCCGCGTCTGGCACAGCCGCCGCAGACTTAGACGAGCAGACCCACTTGGACGAACAAACCGTGGGCGAGCTGCTGTTCGGCATCGTCCATCTGGCAACGCAGCAGGGGGTGGATTGCGAAGCCGCACTGCGACAGGCCGCCAAGAATTTCCGCAGTCGCTTTCAGGAGCTGGAGAGCCAGACGGCCGATGTGTCACAGCCCGAAGCCGTGGCATACATATGGAATGACGCACAGCACAACAAGCCCGCCGGCTGAGCCCAACGGCTGAGTCAGCCTGCGCCTGATATTCGTCAAAATTCCCGTCAAAATTCCCGCATCAAAACTTCTCCCAAATTTCTCTTGCGTTTTTGGTTTGCATGGTGCAAAATATCATTTGTGGGGATTTTTCAAAAAAACGACAAATCTGACCTTGCGCCAGACCGGATAGCTGCCGTTCGTGGCAGCGAAGTGCTGGACTCGCGCGGCAACCCGACGGTGGAAGTCGAAGTTGCCCTGGCATCCGGCGCGACCGGCCGCGCCCTGGTTCCGTCCGGGGCATCCACCGGCCAGCACGAGGCCAAGGAGCTGCGCGACGGCGACGACCGATTCGGCGGCAAAGGCGTCCGTCAGGCCGTCGGCCACGTTTCAGGCGAGATCGCCCAGGCGCTACTGGGGCTTTCGGCGCAGCAGCAAAAGCAGATTGACGAGCGACTGGTCGCGCTGGACGGCACCGACGACAAGCGCCGGCTGGGAGCCAATGCCATCCTGGGCGCGTCGCTGGCTGTGGCGCACGCGGGGGCGGCCGAGCTGGGCCAGCCGCTATATAGATATGTCGGGGGCGTGGGCGGGCACATCCTGCCGCTGCCGTTTTTGAATGTGCTGAACGGCGGGGCCCACGCCGACAACAATCTGGATTTCCAGGAGTTCATGCTGGTGCCGTTCGGGGCTGCCTCCTTCGGCGAATCGTTGCGCTGGGGAGTGGAGGTGTATCACACGCTGAAGGGAATTCTGTCTGGGCAGTCGCTGGCCACGGGTCTGGGCGATGAGGGCGGCTTTGCTCCCAATCTGGGTTCCAACAAGCAGGCTTTGGAGTTGCTGAGCCAGGCCATCGACCAGGCGGGTTTTCGTCTGGGTTCTGACATTGCGCTGGCGTTGGACGTGGCTGCCAGCGAGTTCTATGATGCGGGCGGCGCGGGGGGTGGCGGCGGCACGGGCGCGGGCGACGGCTCGGGCGCGAACGGCGACGGCGCGGGCAAATACATTCTCACAGGCGACACCGCCAAAGGCGAACCCCGGCAGCTCACTTCGCAGGAGTTCGTGGCGGAGCTGAAGTCGCTGTGCGACAGCTTCAACATCGTGTCAATTGAAGACCCGATGGACGAGGACGACTGGGACGGCTGGGTGCATCTGACGTCTGAGCTGGGCGACCGTGTCCAGGTGGTGGGCGATGACCTGTTCGTCACCAACGTGGAACGCCTGTGCCGGGGCATCGAGCTGCGGGCGGCCAACGCTATCTTGATCAAGCCCAACCAGATCGGGACGCTGTCGGAAACCCTGCTGGCCATCCAGACGGCCGAGCGGCACAGCTTTGGCACCATGATGTCGCACCGCTCGGGCGAGACCGAAGACACCACCATCGCAGACATTGCGGTGGCGACCAACTGCGGACAGATCAAGTCGGGCGCGCCCGCCCGCAGCGACCGCACCGCCAAATACAACCGGCTGTTGCGGATCGAAGCGGAGCTGGGTGGCGCCGCCCGGTTTTGGCCGCAGGTGTCGGGTTGGCCGCGGAGCCAGTCGGCAAGCGCGGCAGAGTCGGCAGGCCAGAGCCAGTCGGCGGCACAGGCATAGCGGAGGTCGGCGATGTTAGTTCTGCGCATGCCCTGGAGCAGGTTCATCATTCTGGTCATGCTGGCCGCGGCGGTGGTGGCCATCATAGTGTTCTACGGCATAACCCCCTACAACGCCTGGCAGGAGCAGCGCAGCACGCTTGACCAAGTCGAACTCCAGCTGCACCAGATCAGCCAGCAGAACCAGCAGCTGCAAGCCGAGATCGACAGGCTGTCGTCATATGAGGAAATCGAGCGAGTGGCCCGCCGCGACCACAGCCTGATCTATCCCGGCGAACGCGCCTATGTGGTGCTGCCGCCGCCGCAACCGCAGCTGGAAGTGCCCAAGTCGTGGCCCTATATCATTTTGGAAGGACATCTTGCGGCGGCGGGCTCGACCAGTTAGTCAGCAGACGCCGCTTCGGTCTGCTAGGCTAAACGAATTGAGGACCAACCGGCGAGAACGAACTGGAGGCAACACATGAGCATAATGGGCACAAGGGTTCAGCGCACCGAAGACGCCAAGTTTTTGACGCAGGGCGCCACATACACGGCCGAGGTCAGCGACCCGCGCCTTGAGGGAGCCGTCTTCGCCCACTATGTCCGCTCCACCATGGCGCACGCCAACATTGCCTCCATCGACATTTCAGAGGCCGCCGGGCAGCCGGGCGTTCTGGGCGTGTTCACCGCGGAGGACATTCCCGAAGGCGTGGGGACGGTGCCGCCGGCGGTGCCGCTGTTCCCCGAACCGATGATGGCCCGCCCGAATCTGGCGGCCGGACAGGTGCGTTTCGTGGGCGAGCCGGTGGCCGTGGTGGTGGCTGAAACTCCGGCCCAGGCAGCCGACGCCGCCGAGTTGGTGTGGGTGGATTATGACCCGCTGGCGCCGGCAGTCGATCTGGGTGAGGCCGCGGGCGATGCGGCTGTGATCTTTGGAGACGTCGGCACCAACACGGCCGTTGACTTGGCTGCCATGGGCATGGCCACCGGCATCGGCGAGGAAGACATTTTTGCGGGCTGCGAAGTGGTGGTGGAACAAGACATCGTCAACCACAAGACCGCGCCGGCGCCGCTGGAAGGACGCTCGATGGCTTGCGTCTGGGACGGCAGCGACGCGGCCGGTGGCGGCACGGCCAGCGGTGACGCGGCCAGCGGCCGGCTCATCATCTGGGCCAGCAACCAGAGCCCGCACGGCTTCAAGGGAGCCTTCGTCGGCGCCTACGGACTGGAGCCTGAGAACTGCCGGGTCATCTGCCCCGATGTGGGCGGCGGCTTCGGACAAAAAATCGGCGCCACCCCCGAGGAGATAAACCTGCCCTGGCTGTCGCGTGCGCTGGGCCGCCCCGTGCGCTGGACCGAAACCCGCACGGAAAACCTGATGGCTGCCGGGCACGGCCGGTCGCAGCTGCAGACCGTCAAGATCGGCGGCAGCGCAGACGGACAAGTCCAGGCCTACCGTCTGCAAGTCACCGGCGACTCAGGCTCCTACTGCGGCCTGGGCGGGTTCCTGCCATATTTCACCCATCTGATGGCGGCCGGTGTGTATGACCTCCCAAAACTTGAGACCACGGCCAAGTCGGTGGTCACCAACACCGCCCCCGTGGTGGCCTATCGCGGAGCCGGCCGCCCCGAAGCCACCGCCGCCATCGAGCGAGCCATCGACATGTTCGCCGCCGAATGCGGACTGAGCGCGGTGGAAGTCCGCCGCCGCAACCTGATCTCAGCCGGCAGCTTCCCCTACACCACCCCGCATGGCGTCGAATACGACACCGGCGACTATCACCAGGCGCTGGATCTGGCGCTGGAGGCGGCCGGCTATGAAGCCTTGCTGTCCGAGCAGGCCGAGCGCCGAGCCAACGGCGACACCAAGCTGTTGGGCATCGGCGTGGCTGTGTATGTGGAGATCACCGGCGGGCCGGCGCCGGGCGGAGAGGAATTCGCCCGGGTGGAGATCACCCCCGAGGGCAAGGCCAGGGTCTATTCCGGCGCGTTCTCGCACGGACAGAGCCACGCCACGACTTTTGCGTCGGTGGCCGCCGACCAGCTGGGCATGGACTTGGGCGACATCGAGTTCATCCAGGGCGACACCGATCTGGTGGCCGAAGGCACCGGCACGTTCGGATCCCGGTCGCTGCAATACGGAGGCTCGGCGGTGCACGAGTCGGCGGGCGTGGTCGCCGATGAGGCCCGCCAGATCGCAGCCGACCTGCTGGAGGCCAGCCCGGCCGATGTGCTGGTGGATGCCGGGGAGGGAGGATTTCATGTGGCTGGCGTGCCGGCGAAAACCATCAGCTGGGCCGAGGTCGCCGGAGCCGCCGGGGAGCGGGGCGTGACGCTGGCGCACGAGGGCAAGCACAACGCCAAGTGCTCCTATCCATTCGGGGCGCATGTGATTGTGGTGGAGGTCGACACCGAGACGGGCCAGACGGTCGTGCGCGATGCGGTTACCTGCGACGATTCGGGAACCATATTCAACCCCACCATCGTGGAAGGACAGCGGCACGGCGGCATAGCCCAGGGCATCGCCCAGGCGCTGACCGAGGAGGTGGCCTTCGACCCGGACGGCAACCCCATCACGTCCAACTTTGCCGACTATGGATTCATCTCGGCGGCCGAGCTGCCGTCTTTTACCCTGGTGCCGCTGGAGACTCCCACGCCCAACAATCCGCTGGGGGCCAAGGGCATCGGCGAGTCGGGCGCCATCGGGGCCACGCCGGCCACCCAGAGCGCGGTGGTGGATGCGCTGAGCCATCTGGGTGTGCGCCACATCGACATTCCCCTGACGCCCGAGCGGGTCTGGGATGCCATCGCCGGGGCGACTGTGGGCTAGACACTAACTCAGCGAAACGAAACACGAACCGAGACACCACACACCGAAAGGAAGCAAAGTGGAAATATCAGTAACCATAAACGGCCAGCAGCATCGCCACGATGTGGAGCCCAGAACTCTGCTGGTCAATTACATACGTGACACTGTCGGGCTGGTCGGCACCAACATCGGCTGCGACACTTCGTCCTGCGGCGCCTGCACCATACACCTGGGCGGCGAGTCGGTCAAGTCCTGCACCATGTTCGCGGTGCAGGCCGACGGCGAAGAGCTGCTGACAATCGAAGGGCTGGCGGCCAGTGTCGGAGCTGACGGCGCGGGCTCGGACGGCGCGGGCTCTGACGGCGCCGCTGACGACCAGATGCATCCCATGCAGGAGGCATTCCGATCGTGCCATGCGCTGCAGTGCGGCTATTGCACTCCTGGAATGGTGATGGCGGCGGTGTCGCTGCTGAAGGAGAACCCCAACCCCAGCGAGCGTGATGTGCGCCTGGGTCTGGAAGGCAACTTGTGCCGCTGCACCGGCTATCACAACATCGTCAAGGCCGTGCTTGAATGCGCCCAAGGCGGCCCGGGCAAAAAAGCTGGCAGCAAAAAAGCTGGCAAGATCAAAAAAGGAGGCGCCAAATGATCCCCGCCGCATTTGAATATGTCCGAGCCGACTCCGCCGAGGCAGCCCTGGCGGCGCTGGCGTCCCACGGCGACGAAGCCAAACTTCTGGCCGGCGGGCATTCCCTGATCCCGCTGATGAGGTTCCGTCTGGCTCGCCCCGAGGTGCTGGTGGACGTGGGCCGCCTGGACGAGCTGAAATACATCAACGACGCCGGCGACCATCTGGCCATCGGCGCGCTGACCCGACACATGGACGTGGAGACCAGCGACCTGGTGCGCTCCGAGGTTCCGCTTCTGGCGGCCGCGACTTCGCACGTGGGCGACCCGCAGGTGAGGCACCGGGGCACCATCGGCGGATCCGTTGCCCACGGCGATTCGGCCTCCGACATTCCGTCGGTGCTGATTGCGACCGGGGCGACCCTGGTGGCGCAAGGGCCTTCGGGCAGCCGTGAGATAGCCGTGGACGATTTCTTCGAAGGCTTTTTGGAGACCGCTCTGGCGGCCGACGAGATGCTCACCGAAATTCGAGTGCCCAAGTTCGGCGGGGCCGGCTGGTCGTTCCAGAAGTTCAACCGCCGGGCGCAGGACTGGGCCATCGTGGGCGTGTCGGTGCAGGCCGGGGGCGGTTCAGCGGGGAACGGTTCGGCTGGTTCGGGCTCGGCCGGCATCGGTCTGGTCAACATGGACAGCAAACCCATCAGGGCGTCGGCGGCCGAAGCTGCTTTGGCTGGCGGGGCCGATGCTGCCGGTGCGGCCCAGGTTGCTCCCGACGGATGCGAACCCACCGCAGACCTGAATGCCAGCCCGGACTTCCGCCGCCATCTGGCCCGGGTGCTGGTGCGCCGAGCTTTGGAGGAAGCCGGAGTTTGACCCCGCAACAAGTTGAGGCGGGTCTGCGGCAAGCCGACTATCTGCCTGACGAAGGACTGGTCGCGGCTGTCTTTTTGGCGATTGCCCTGAAGCGCCCGCTGCTGCTGGAGGGCGAAGCTGGTGTGGGCAAGACCGAGGTGGCCAAGGCGCTGGCAGCCTGGACCGGGGGACGGCTCATCCGCCTGCAGTGCTATGAGGGCATCGGCATTTCGCAGGCAGTTTATGAGTGGGACTATGCCCGCCAGATACTGAGCCTGCGTGCCAGGGAAGCCGCCGCCGCGCCGTCCGCCGCCGCGCCGTCCGCCGCCGCGCCCGAGGCCGACGCTGCTGCGCCCGAGGCCGCCGCCGCGCCCGAGGCCGACCTTTACTCCCAACGGTTTTTGGTGAAGCGCCCGCTGTTGCAGGCCATCTTGCCCCCCGAGGATGCCTCAGCGCCGGATGCCACAGCCACCGAGCCGGGCCCGCCGCCTGTCCTTTTGATTGACGAAATCGACCGGGCGGATGACGAGTTCGAAGCCTACCTGCTGGAAGTCCTGTCGGATTGGTCGGTCACCATACCCGAGCTGGGCACCTTCACGGCCCACGAGCCGCCCATCTGCATCATCACCTCCAACCGCACCCGCGACATCCACGATGCGTTGCGGCGCAGGTGTCTGTATCACTGGGTGGAGCATCCGGATTTGGAGCGCGAGGTCGCCATTGTGTCTTTGCGCGCCAGCGGGGTCAGCCAGAGCCTGGCTCGGCAGGTGTCTGAGGCGGTTGCCCGTCTGCGCGAGGCGAATTTCTATAAGCCGCCCAGCGTGGCCGAGAGCATTTCCTGGGCCAACGCGCTGGCAGCTTTGGGCGCCGACCGGCTGGACGAGGACAACGCCGAGCTCACCCTGGGCGCGGTGCTGAAATACCAGGAGGACCAAAACCAGGCCCGAGCTGTGGGTCTGGCCGAGTTCGTGAGCTAGCGTGGCCCGTCCCTCCGTCCGCGCCGCGGCTTTGCTGTCGTCAGCCATATTGTTGGTTCTGCTGTCCGGACTGCTTACGGCCTGCGGCGCCGGCAACGGTTCAAACTCCGGCGACTCCGGCTCCCCGATCAACCCCGCCGCTTTGGGGCTGAGCCAAGTCTGCCCGCCAACCATCAAGGTGCTGTCCGACTGGTTCCCCGAACCCGAGCACAACTATCTCTATCAGGCCATCGGCACAGGCGGCACAGTGGATGCCGTCAACGGCACCTACTCGGGCCCCATCGGAGACGGCAGCGTGGAGCTGGTGGTTCAGGCGGGCGGCCCCTACATCAATTCCCTGTCGCAGACCATCCAGTTCTACAGCGACGACAGCTTGTTCATGGCCTTCGTCGACACCTCCGAGGCGATCAAGGCCCATGCCAGCACGCCGGTGGTGGCGGTGTTCACCAACTTCGAGGTGGGCCCGCAGCTGCTGATGTGGAACCCCGAGGTGCATGACTTCGACAGCTTCGAAGCCATCGGCGAGTCGGGCGCCACGGTGTCATATTACGGCGGCTCGTCATATATGGACTATATGTTGCACCTGGGCATTCTGGATGCGGCCAACGTGGAGGGAACCTATGACGGCTCGCCCGGGCGCTTCATCACGCAGGGCGATCTGGTGCAGGGCGGGTTCGCCACCAACGAGCCATATCGCTATGAGAACGAGATCGAGGGCTGGCTCAAGCCGGTGGATTTTTTGCTGGTTCACGATGCCGGCCACGACATCTATCAGTCGGCGCTGTCGGTCAAGCCCGAGACGGTGGCCGACCATGGCCGCTGTCTGGCGAGGCTGGTGCCGCTGTTCCAACGGGCGCTGGTGGACTATATGCGCGACCCCGAGCCTGTCAATGCGCGGCTGGTTGAGATTGTGGAGGAGCTGGACAATTTCTGGACTTCCTCGCTGGCGGCCAACAGCGCGGCTGTGGTGACCATGCAGGAGCTGGGTTTTGTTTCCGATGGCGGCAACGGCCATGTGGGGGATATGGACGAGGGACGCATTCAGGATCTGATTGACAAGCTGACCCCGGTGTTCGCCGAGCAAGGCGTCAGGGGATTTGAGGGTGGTATGACCGATCTGGTCGCGGCCGACATCTTCACCAACCAGTTCATCGACACTTCCGTTGGCTTGGGCTATTAGCTGACTGGTGCCGCGGTGGTGGCCCGCGCGGCGTCCAGCAGTGCGCGGGTCTGGCTGGCTGCGGCCTGGGCGGTGCTGTCCTGTTGCTCGGGTGTTTGCGGGTCGGAGAAAATCTCAACTGAGACGGGGGCCTGGCAACCAGACTGTGCCAGGGCACGCAGGAATTCAACCAGGGGGAACTCGCCCTGGCCCGGAAGCAGCCGGCGCTTCATGGTGTCTTCGAATGGGTGGCCTTGCTGGGAGGCCGAGTCGCAGATCTGAACCGCCAGGATTCGGCTCCCGTCCAGCTGTGCCAGTTTTTCGCAGGCTGCCAGCATGCCCGCAGGCGTTATGCCGGCCTTGGGGTCGCCCGCCAGCGGCCCTCTGAAATGATGCCAGCTGTCGACCTGGACGCCCAGGTTCGGATGGTCGACCTGGCTGGTGATCTCCAGCGCCATGGCTGCGTCCTTGATGTCCATGAACGGCACCGGCTCCAGATGCACCAGCACGCCAGCCTCGGCTGCCCGCGCTGCCATGTGGGTGCAGTCTGCGGCTGCGGCTTCGATGATCTCGGCTCTGGTCTTGGGCGCTTTG
>CAZERQ010000085.1:0-13354 GCA_964514465.1 uncultured Acidimicrobiales bacterium | reverse complement strand
TATCCACCTTGGAGCAGCGCTTCGGTGACCTGGCCGACTATCTGACGCAATATTTCGCCGACCTCGCCAACGGCACCGACCCCACAGCCAGCAACCCCACCAATCCCCCGCCCCCCATCAAGTTCCGCTACCAGCCCTCCTCTGACTACGCCGCCATCGTCACCGCATTCACCAACGGCGACATCCAGCTCGGCTGGTTCGGCGGGCTCACCGGCACGCAGGCCCGCACCGAGCTGCCCCAAGCCAGCGCCATCGCCCAGCGAGCCCAGGATGCCGAGTTCCGCTCGGTGTGGATCGTGCGCAGCGACCTCGGAGCCACCACGCTGGCCGACCTGTCGGGGCGCTCCTTCACTTTTGGCTCCGAAATCTCCACCTCGGGCCGCCTGATGCCCCAGCACTTTTTGGCCGAGCAGGGCCTGGACATCGACCAGCTGTTTTCGGTGTATTCCTTTTCGGGCTCGCACGACAACACCTGGCAGCTGGTGGAGTCCGGCACCTATGACGCAGGCGTGCTGAACAAGTCCGTCTGGGATTCGGCGGTGGCCGAGGGCAGGGTTGACCTCGGACGGGTGAAGGTGCTTGAGGTCACGCCTCCGTATTATGACTATCACTGGCTGGCCCACCCCGACATTGACCGCACCCACGGCCCCGGCACCACCGCGCACATCACCCGGGCGTTGCTTGGGCTGGACGACCGCGCCGGTGGCGGAGGCGGAGACGGCATTGACCTGCTGGCGCGCCAGGTGCTGGACGGATTTTTGGCCGAGCAGTTCATCGCCACGGACAACGCCAACTATGCCCAAATCGAAGCTGTCGCCCGCCAGTTGGGTCTGCTGCGTGCGGGCTAGCGCAACAGGCTGGTTACGAGCGGACTAACATATACAGAGACACAGACACCCCTTGACCCGATGACCATTCCCGCCAGACCTGCCAAATCCACCAACCCAGCCAGTCACCCCAGACCCTACTGGCACAGAAACTGGCACAGAGACCGCCACTGCGCGGTGCCGCTATGAGCGCGCCCGCACCCGCCGTGGCGTGCCGCGGTATCACCAAGTCATTCGGCAAGACCGCCGGCAGCACCGCCGGCAAGCTCCCTGCCAAAGCTCCCGCCAAAGCCCCTGCCCTAGCCGACCTCAACCTGACCGTCGCCCCCGGCGAAAAGGTCGCCCTGCTGGGAGCCAGCGGAGCCGGCAAGACCACCCTGTTGAACATCTGCGCGGGACAGCTCACGCCCGACTCGGGCTCGGCCGCGCTGTTCGGACAAGACCCCAGCCAACTCAACCGCAAGGCCCGGGCGCAGCTGGTCGGACTGATGTCGCAGCGCCTCGATCTGGTCGGCCCGCTGAGGGCACGCCACAACATCCAGGCGGGCCTGCTGGGTCGCTGGGGACTGCTCACCTCGCTGGCGGCGCTGACCCTGCCGCTGGAATCCCCGGCGGCTCGGGCGGTGGCCGACCAACTCAACTTGGGCAACAAACTGGCACAGCGGACCTTCACTTTGTCGGGCGGCGAGCAACAACGCGTGGCGGCTGCCAGACTGCTGCTGCAGAGCCCCGCCGTGCTGTTGGCCGACGAGCCGGTCGCCTCGCTGGACATCAACCTGGCCGACACGGTGCTGAGCCTGCTGACCCAAGACGACGACCAGACGGTGCTGATGAGCCTGCACAATCCCAACCATGCCCTGGCCTACGCCGACCGCATCCTCGGCTTGCGCGAGGGCCGGCTTGCCTTTGATCTGCCGTCCGAACAGACAACCCAGCTGCAGCTCAAGCAGCTCTATGATCCGGCGGCCATATGACCCGGCCAGACGTCTCTGCGCAGCGCGCCACCAACCAGCGCGCCGCCGCCCCGAACCCCACCCGTCTGCGCCGCCGCTCCAAGCCTGAGCGACCCAGCCCCAAGACTCTGCTGGCCATAATCCTGGCAGCCGCCGCCGTCTGGAGCATCGCTTCGGTGGCCGACCTCACCAGCTTCAGCCGCGGCGGGCTTCGAACCCTAAGCGAAATCCTGCGGGCGGCGGTCACCCCCGACATATCCCCGAGCTATCTGGCCACCGTCAGCGAGGACGCCCTGATAACCGTCGCCTATGCCACGGCTGCCATGGTCTTTGCCGCGCTCATCGGACTGGCCGGCGCGCTGGCGGGCAGCGGTCTGCTGGTCAAGCCGGGCAAACTCCGCCTGGCCACCGTCTCAGCCACGCGCTCAACCCTGGCGGTGCTGCGCAGCATACACGAACTCATCTGGGCGCTGCTGTTCATCACCGCCTTCGGCCTGACACCCTGGGCCGGCGTCCTGGCCATCGCCATACCCTACGGCGGCATCATCGCCCGCATCCTGTCTGACCAGCTGCGGGACGTGCCGACCCTGCCGACCCGGGCCCTCGCCACCGCCGGCGCCGGGCGCGGCCAGCTGCTGCTCTATGGCTATGCGCCGCAGGTCTATCCGCAGGCGTTCAGCTATCTGATGTATCGCTTTGAGTGCGCGCTGCGGGCTTCGGCCGTGCTGAGTTTTGTGGGGCTGGGCGGACTGGGCTTCAGGATTGAAATCGCGCTGGACGACCTGGACTACAGCCGGGCATGGACACCGATCTGGGCGCTGGTTGTTTTGATCGTGGCGTTTGACCGACTGAGCCGCTCGGCGCAGGGCTACTTCGCCCGATGAAACCGCGCGGACTTGCCGGATTTGCCGAATTTGCCGGGGAGCGCAACCGGCATCTCAGGGCATTCGGCCGACCGAGTTGGCGAGCAGCCACAGCAGCGGTCAGTCTGGCGGTTTTGGTGGCGCTGTCTATATATATTGTCATCAACCAGCCAGGCAGCGGGCCGTCGCCATTCACCTCCCAGGCCTGGCTGCGGTTCTGGGATATGCTGGAGCGTTTTTCCGGATCGCATCTGCCTGACGGGGCCACGCCAGCCTATCTGCAAGCCAGCTTCTGGAATACGACCGTGCGTCAGTGCCTGGAGACTTTGGAGATGAGCCTGCTTGCCGCGGTCATCGCCGGGGGTGGCATCATCCTGGCGGTGCTGGTCAGCGCCAACCCGCGCTCGCGCGCAACCACCCGAGCCAACCCGCGCTCGCACGCAACCACCCGCGGCTCCGCCCGGACGCTGGCCCAAACACTGACCCGCGCTCTGTTAGTGCTGACCCGATCCATTCCCGAATACATCTGGGCGCTGGTGGCGGTGCTGGTTGCGGGCCCGGGCGCATTCGCCGGCGCACTGGCTCTGGGCATACACAACTTCGGCGTGCTGGGCCGGCTCGCCAACGGCACCGTCTCAGCCAAACTGTCCAGCGGCACCACCTCCGCCGACACCGCCCAAGCCAGCCAACTCGCCCTCGCCGCCACGGGAGCCTCCAGCCCGCAACTGCTGCTATACGGGGCGCTGCCCAGCTATGCGCCCGAGCTGCTCACCTTCTTCCTTTATCGCTGGGAAGTCATCATCCGCACCAGCATCGTGGTTGGTTTCATAACCAATGCGGGGCTGGGCCTCAGCCTGCGACTGGCCCTCAGCTACCGATTCTTCACCGAGCTGGCGGGCATCATTTTGGCATATGTCGTGCTGGTGCTAGCAGTCGACCTGATCGCTGCCGGGCTGCGTCAGCTCGCCAAGCGGGGCTAGCTCGCCAGGCGGGCCGGGTGTGCCAGTTAAGCACCAGCCACTAGAGTTTTCATTATGACTCCCAACAACACCGACACCCCGACCAGCACAGCCAACAGAACCAGCGCCTATGAAGTGATCTCTGTCGTTCCGGTGGAGCTTTTCAAGACCGATGAAATCACAAGATTGGCGGCGTGGCTCCGCGGCGCGCACGATAGCCCCGCTTACGACAGCGTCAACATACATAAACAAGTCGGCCCCGGAGTCAAATCGCCTCAGAAGTTTTGGAAGTGCAAAAGAAAGATAGCGGCAACGCCGATTGGTAGCCAGTGGAAGCCCGCAAATGAAGCCGGTGAAATGGCTGACGGCATCGGCTCGCAGTTCGAGCACTTCTGCATCTACCGCTATGAAATCTTTGAGCTGGCAGACCCCGAGCTAGCCAGATTCCCGCTGGACTTCGAAAAGTTCCGCCACGTAAAATACATCCAGGAAAAATCACGGGTGCTGATGGCGCTGCGCACAAACGCAACATCGCTGTGCATTGTTGTGATCAACGCCCTTGAGCCTCGCTCGCAGGACACCGACCAAGTGGTGGCAGACCTGAAGGCGATACGCAAGGAGACCAACCAGATCTGGAAAAGCTACCACACTGCTGACTGCGCCACCGACGAGCTGGACGGAGTGCTGGCCACCATACACCAGATCCTGGCCTGCTGTTCGGCCTATGACAACCGCATAAAATGCTCCGACTATGCCTTCACTTTCTTTGGCGCACCAACCGCCAGCATGCCCACAACCGCCAACACCCAGCTTGAGCACGCCGAAAAATTCCATGAAAACGGGCACACCATCAACAAGATTGCGCAAGACGAGTTCGCCTTCACCTGCGACTGGTCGACGCTAGTGCTGTCAGCCCCCGACAGCCACTACCCCGCGCTCATCAGCAAGGTCACAGCCATGGCGATTCTGACGCAATCGCTGTGGAACAAATACGACAAGCTGAGCCGCTTGGCGAACGGCCTATGCAGACGGAACAGAAACTCTTTCAAGGTCAACAATAATGAGGCGGAGCTACTGGGGCGTAGCCTAGATATTGAACTTCACACTATGCCCAGCAAGCCTTCCACTATTCTGTCATCCAATATTTCCCAAGACGACCATGAAATGCTCAACGACCTATTTGATTCAGCCAAATTAGGGCACGAAGTGGTAAAGTTGCAAGACAGCAGGAGTGCGCTCCAGCACTTTGAGCACATGGATTATGAGATAGAGGAACTCAAATCACAAGCCACCATCCAGTGGCTACTGATCATTTTGGGTCTGCTGAGCGTGGCCGACGCAATCTTCATTATTGACAGATTGCGACTGGAAGGCTTTTCTCTGTTGGTCTCACTCCTGTCCATTGCAATTGTAATATTCGTGCTATCCTTCATAATCACCTCACAACGCTATAAGATTAGAAAGAGAATGACCAGCCGATTTAGAGCAACCTAGCTATGCCTACCCAAACAACCGACTTCTTGAAATCAGACTTGGCCTCTTCACTTGATGGAGTTTCCCAGGATGCTATCGTCGTGGTTGATATGCAAAAGGGTTTCCTCACCGAGCACACCCGGCACCTACCGTCGGCCATAGCTGATTTTTTGGACACCAGCAATTTCAAGCACCGCATTTTCACCCGCTTCCATAACCCGGGGCCAGGAAGCTTCTACGATCAGCATCTCAACTGGCATAGGGTTAGCGATAAGCCCGAGACCGATATCGTAGCTGAGCTCGTCTCATACCCCACCGATATCATTGACAAGTTCACCTACTCAGGTTTCACCAACGGCAGCTTGGATACCTTGCTCTCTGAATATGGTGTAACCAAGACGTATGTTTGCGGAGCTGACACCAACGTCTGCGTCGCATCCATGGCGGGAGACCTTTTTGACCGACGCATTCAGCCCGTTGTGATAGCCGATTTATGCGCCAGCCATTCGGGAGTTAGCTACCACGCCGCGGCGCTCAAAAACTTGGCCAAGTGGATCGGAAGCGCCAATATCGTGACCTCAGCAGAAATCCTAAGCGAACGGATTGCTAGCTGAATATTCTTGGGCGCGCCTAGCTCACCAAGTGCGACTAACTCAACCAGCCGCGCTTTTTGCGGCGGGGCTTCATCTCCTCGGGGCGCAGCTCAAAGTCCTCGTCAAAGTCGTTGTCGAAGTCGTCCGCAAAGTCGCCGTCCACGTCGCCCGGGTCAACGGTGGGCTTGGCCTTGCGCCCGCGGCCACCCGGGCCGGACTGGCCCGACAAGCCCCCCAGAAATCCCGATTTTGATTTTTCCATGTTTGCCTCCTTCGTTTTTGTGTCCGGTCGTTGTCTGGCTTTGCCAAATCGCCGGCGTATCGCCGGCCCCGGCGTACCCGAGGTGGGACTTGAACCCACACGGCCATAAAGACCAAAGGTTTTTGAGACCTTCGCGTATACCAATTCCGCCACTCGGGCTTGACTATTATAATTCTAGCAGCGTGGCGCGATATTGGACGACAGCACCCGGCGCCAACTAAAACCCGCCACCCAAAACCCACAACCATCCAAACATCTGGCAAAATATATTTCACATGATCATATTCACATATCCGGGCCAGGGCTCACAATCCCAGGGCATGGGCTCCGCCTGGCAGAATCATCCGTCCTGGGAGCTGGTGGAGGAAGCCTCCGACATCACGGGCCGAGACATCGCGCAGCTGCTTTGCGAAGCCGATGACGACACCCTGCGCCAGACCCGCAACTCGCAGCTGGCCACCTTCGTTACCTCAATGGTCGCCCTGGACGCCCTCACGCACGTGGGCATCGCGCCCAGCGCGCACGCCGGCCACAGCCTGGGGGAATACTCCGCGCTGGCGGCATCGGGCGTGCTCAGCTTCGCGGATGCCACCGCCCTGGTCGCCGAGCGCGGCGAAGCCATGCAGTCGGCCGCCGAGGAACAAGACGGAACCATGGCCGCCGTGCTGGGGCTGGACGACGACGAAGTGGAAGCCGCCTGCGAATCCACCCAAGGAGACGTGTGGGTGGCCAACTATAACGCCATCGGACAGGTTGTCATCGCCGGCGCGCCCGACCTGGTGACCGCCGCCGGAGCAGCCGCCAAAGCCCGCGGCGCCAAGCGCATCATGCCTCTGCCCGTGGGCGGAGCCTTCCACACGCCCTATATGGCATCGGCCGCCGAGCGCCTCGAAAAGGCCATCGGCCAGGTGGAGTTCCGGGCGCCCGACTTCCCGGTCTATGCCAACGTGGACGCGGCCGCCCACCCCGCAGCCTACGACTGGCCCCAGCTGCTGGGCCAACAGCTCATCAGTCCGGTGCGCTGGCGCCACCAGATCCAAAACATCATCGCCGACGGCGGCGCTAGCTTCGTGGAGATCGGGCCCGGCCGGGCGCTGACCGCCACCATCAAGCGCATCGACAAGTCGGTTGAGATTTTCCAGCTGAACACACCGGACGACATTGACGTGCTGCTCAAATCCATAGGGCCGACCACCGCGCCCGAAGGCGAGCAGCTGTATGTCCATGAGCGCATCGTGGTGAGCCCGGCCGCCGGTCTGTTCCAGCCCGCGCCGGAGCTGTCGGAGGGGTCGCAGATTTCGGTCGGGACGGTGATCGGCACGATTTCGACGGGGACAGTGACAGGCACAGCCGCAACCTCGGCGGCGCACGAAGAGGTGTATTCTCCGTTCGAGGGTGAGATAATGGGATTTTTGGCATACGACACCGAGCGGGTCTTCGCCAACCAACCGCTGGCTTGGCTGCGCACAAAGGATGTGTAGGCAGATGGCACCCGCGACCGCTTCACCGACCACGCCATCCCGCTACACCCACGTCACCGGTTGGGGCATCGGCCTGCCCAAGAAAATCGTCACCAACGACGACCTGTCCAAAACCCTTGACACCAGCGACGACTGGATCACCGAGCGCACCGGCATCAAGGAGCGGCGCATCGGCGGCTCAACCAAGGATCTGGCGGTCGAAGCCGGCACCAAGGCGCTGGCACAGGCCGGGCTCGCCCCACAAGACATCGACCTTTTGCTGCTGGCCACCACCACCCCCGACAAGACCATACCCGCCACGTCCTGTGTCGTCCAAGACGCCATGGGTCTGAGCTGCGCCGCGCTGGATTTCAACGCCGCATGCTCGGGTTTCGTCTATGGCCTGTCGCTGGCCCACGGACAGATCCTGGCCGGCGCCGACCGGGTGCTGCTGATCGGATCGGAGACACTGAGCCGCTTCGTGGACTGGGAGGACCGCACCACGGCTGTTTTGTTCGGCGACGGCGCCGGGGCGGTCGTGCTGGAAGGCTCCGACAAACCGGGCGGCCTTTTGAGCTGGTCGCTGGCGGCTGACGGCTCGCTGGAACACTTACTTTCGTGCGACCTGCCCGGCACCATATTCATGAAAGGCCGAGAGGTGTTCCGCAAGGCCGTGGACGCCATGATGTCGGCCTGCGACGAAGCGCTGGAGCGGGCCGGCCTGACCATTGACGACATCGACCTGCTCATACCCCACCAGGCCAACACCCGCATCATCTCAACGGCTGCCCAGCGCATGGGCGTGCCCCCCGAAAAGGTCGTGGAGGTGCTGTCTTGGACCGGCAACACCTCGTCTGCCTCCATCCCCACCGCCATGGTGGATGCCATCGACAACGGACGGGTCAAGGCGGGCGACCGGCTGTTGCTGGTGGGCTTCGGAGCGGGCATGACGTCTGCCGGCGCGATCCTGGAGTGGGGCTCATAAATCCCAGAGTTGCCTTGGTCACAGGCGCCGCCGCCGGCATCGGTCTGGCCTGCGCCGACACCCTGGCCGCGCAAGGCCACCAAGTCGCCATAACCTACCGCAGCTCCAGCCCGCCGTCCAGCCATCTGGCCGTGCCCTGCGACGTGACCGATCCCGCCCTGGTCGACGCCGCCTTCACCCAAATCCAAGAGCAGCTGGGCGCCCCGGAAATCCTGGTGTCCAACGCCGGGCTGACCCGCGACAACCTGGCCCTGCGCATGAAGGAAGCCGACTTCACCGAGGTGATCGACGCCAACCTGTCGGGCGCCTGGCGAGTGGCGCAGCGTGCCATCAAGTCCATGTCCAAGGCCCGCTTCGGGCGGATCGTGTTCATCTCCTCGGTGGTGGGCTTCAGCGGCAACGCCGGCCAGGCCAACTATGCCGCCTCCAAATCCGGTCTCTTGGGGCTGGCGAGATCGCTGGCGCGGGAATATGCCTCGCGCAACATCACCGTCAACGTCATCGCCCCCGGGCCCATACAGACGGCCATGCTGGACAAGCTGAGCGAAAAGCAGCTGGCCGAGATTGTCGACTCCGTTCCGCTGGGGCGCTGCGGCACGCCTGACGATGTGGCCGCGGTGGTTGGGTTTTTGGCTTCGGAGGCGGCGGGCTACATCACCGGGGCGGTCATCCCGGTGGATGGCGGCATGGCCATGGGGCTGTAGTCGCCGCACCGCGAGCGCCAGGCTGCAAACTCCCCGCCGGGCCACGAGGCAAAAGCACTTGGCGCCGTGCGGGTAAGATAGAGTGAGAGAAAGCAACCAACCAAAAAGGAGCCAAAATGAGCGACGAGAAATTTGACCGAATGAAGAAATGCGCCGTGGAGATGCTGAGCGTGGAAGCCGACAGCGTAACCATGGAAGCCAGCTTCATCGACGACCTGGGGGCCGACAGCCTGGACATCGTGGAGTTCGTCCAAGCGCTGGAGGAGGAGTTCGACATTGAGATCGACGAGGAAGAGCTGGAGGACATCTCGACTGTGGGACAGGCCTATCAGCTCATTTCGGCCAAGTCGCAGGGCTAGCGTGGTCGGCGGGACACCGCAAAGCCCAGCGGGCCGAACCGCGACCTGATGAGCCGAACCGCGACCTGATGAGCCAACCCGCGACCCGACAACCCCGAACCGCGACCCGATGAGCCAACCCCAACCCCCGCGCCGTGTGGTCGTTACCGGCATGGGCGTAATCTCAGCCGGAGGTATCGGCCGCCAGGCATTCTTTGACGGGCTCTGCGGCCAGCCGCCCGAGCCGCCGCTGGTGATCGAGGACTTTGACCCCGCGCCCCACTTCGACTCGCCCAAGGAGGTGCGCCGCCACGACCGCTTTGCGCAATTCGCCCTGGCGTGCGCGGCCGAGGCGCTGGATCAGGCCGGCGACCTGAACTGCGACCCCGACCGCATCGGAGTCCACATCGGCACCGGCGTGGGCGGTCTGTCCACCATCGAGTCCCAGGTGCTGGTCAACGAGACCTCACCCAGACGGGTGTCGCCATTTCTGGTTCCGATGATGATGCCCAACGCCGGCGCTGCGGCTGTGTCCATGCGCTATGGCTTCCGCGGCCCCTGTGAGACCACCACCACGGCCTGCGCCGCCAGCACCCAATGCATCGGCCGCGCCGCCCACTCCATACGCTGGGGCCAAAGCGACATCGTGGTGGCCGGCGGATCCGAAGCCTCCAACACCCCCACCGGCACGCAGGGCTTCGTCAACATGACCGCCACCTCATCGGCCGGCATCTCCCGTCCGTTCGACTTGGAGCGAGACGGCTTTTTGCACGCCGAAGGTTCGGCCGTGCTGGTGCTGGAAGAGCGCGGGCACGCACAAGAGCGCGGCGCCGAGATACTGGGTGAGATACTGGGCTATGCCACCAACGCCGACGCCCACCACATCACCGCACCCTCGCCCGGCGGGGTGGGCGCGATCGCCTGCATGGAGCTGGCGCTGGCCGACGCCGACCTGTCCCCCGGCGATGTGGCCCACATAAACGCCCACGGCACCTCAACCCCGCTGAACGACGCCAACGAAGCCGAAGCCATCCACAAGGTGTTCGACACTCCCGGCCCGCTGGTGACCTCCACCAAGGGCATCACCGGACATCCCCTGGGAGCGGCCGGAGCGATGGAGGCCGCCGCCGTCATCTTGGCCATGCAGCACAGGCTCATCCCGCCCACCGCCAACTATCAGACGCCCGATCCAGAGATGGCGCCCATCAACATCGTGGCACCCGAACCGCTGGAGTGGGAGCCCGGGGTGTCGCTGTCTAACTCATTCGGCTTCGGCGGACACAACGCCACCTTGGTGATTGGCCCGCCGGACTAGGGCGAAACCGCCGGACTAGGACGAGACCAGCACAAACATCAACTCGGCTTCGCAGGCCTTCTCGCCGCCCACCGTGGCCAGCCCCTGCGCCTTGCCCGAGATGGCCGACAGCTTGATCACCTCCACGCTCAGATCAAGCCTCTCCCCCGGCTCGACCTGTCGGCGAAAGCGCACCCGACCCAGACCTCCGAACAGCGGCAGCTTGCCAGCGTATCTGGGCTCCTGCAGCACCAGGTAGGCGCCCAGTTGGGCCAGCGACTCCACCATCAGCACACCGGGCAGGGTGGGCCGCCCCGGAAAGTGTCCCTCAAAGAACGGCTCGGTGCCGCTGAGTTGCCAGAACCCCTGGGCTGACTGGCCCGGGCTGATCTGAGTTACTTCGTCCAGAAACAAAAACGGAGCCCGATGAGGCAGAACTTCGGCGGGCGCGGGCAGTTGCGTCACTGCTCGGCTCCCCCGCGGTCCCCGATCTGCTTCCCCACTGCCAAGCTGCCTATCCGCCGGCTTGCAGCGCCTTCAGCAGCTTGACCGGCGTGTCCTTGGGGCTGATCTTGGGGAACACCTCGGCAATCTTGCCCTGCTCGTCAATCAGGAATGCCGACCTGATCACGCCCAGAAACGACCTGCCATAGAGCTTCTTTTCGCCCCAGGCGCCAAAGGCCTCGGCAGCGTGCTTGTCCGGGTCCGACAGCAGCTGGTATCCCAGCGAGTGCTTTTCGTCAAACTTCTTTTGCTTGTCGGGCGCATCCGGGCTGATGCCCACCACGGCGAACTTTTTCTGGTCGGCAATGTCACGCATGCCGCAGGCTTGGGTGGTTCAGCCGGGTGTCAGCGCCTTGGGATAAAAGAATACCATCAGCGGCCGGCCCGCAAAATCGCTCAGCGACACCTGGTTGCCGTCCTGATCCAGCAGGGACACGTCAGGTGCCTTGTCACCGGGTTTGAGTTTGGGAGTTTTGGTTGCCATTGCTTCAGTCTAGCGCGCCGCGGACTTCAGCGCGCCCGCAGCACCTAGCGCGCCCACAACACCTAGCGCCGCGGACTTCAGCGCGCCCGCAGCCCCGAAATCTCAACCCCCTCGAATTCTGGGTCGGCTTCATCCGCGGGAGCAAAGCCGAAGATCTGCCCGAAGAACGACAGCTCGGCCTCGCGCGCCCTGATCTGCGACCGGGCGTGGCGGAAGCCGTGCCCCTCGTCAGCAAAAGTCAGATAGCCATAGGGCAGCCCGCGCTTCTCCAGGGCGGCCACCATCAACTCGGCCTGCTCGGGCGGCACGACCTTGTCCAGCTCGCCCTGCAGAATAAGCATCGGGCACGACAGCCGCTTGGTGTGATGTATGGGCGAACGCTGCCGATACACCTCCTGCTGCTCGGGGTAGGGGCCGACCAGGCTGTCCAGATAGCGGCACTCGAACTTGTGCGTGTCCCGGGCCAGCACCTCCAGATCGGCTATGCCATAGCGGCTCACACCGGCCGAGAACACGTCCGCGAAGCAGAGCGCGCACAGCACGCTGTAGCCGCCGGCGCTGCCGCCGATGATGGCCAGGCGGTTCGGGTCGACATCTCCCCGCTCGCACAAGAACTCTGCCGCCGCCACGCAATCGGCCACGTCAGCTATGCCCCAAAGTCCATTCAGGGCGTCCCGGAACTGCCGTCCGAATCCGGTGCTGCCGCGGTAGTTGACGTCCACCACGGCAAATCCCCGGCTGGTCCAATAGCGGCGGTTCCACGACAGCTCCTTGCGCGCCGCCGCGGTGGGGCCGCCGTGGGCCAGCACGATCAGGGGCGGCTTGGTGTCGGGCGGGGCGGCGACTTCGGGATGTGCCGGTGCGAAATACAGGGCGTGGGCCAAGTCGGGACTGGCCGAGCCAAAGCTGATGGGCTCCGGGGGCGGGAAGAACCCGGCATCAAATGTTGGCCCGCCGGCGGGACGGATGACTTCGGTTGCCACCTGTCCGCCCTGTCGTTCAAAATATACGATTTCCGGGGAGCTGTCCCAACGGCCAGCCAAAGCCACGACCCCCTGCTTGTGGGCACGCACCTGCGACAGCGACGAGTAGCCGTCAAAGCTCACGCCCGACCCGAAGCACAGTCGGTCGCCCGCGGGTTCAGACGTCGCCCAGACGGGGCCCTGCGCGGTCAGGTCGAAGCGGGACTCGCCGAACACCCACTGGGGAATTTGTATCTCGGAGCCGGGCTGGGACAGCAGGCATCTGGGGGAGGCGGATCCATCGTGGTTGCCGGCGAACTCGCACATCCACAGGGCCGACCAGATCGGTGCTTGGTCTTCTGCCGGCGCGCCCTCGCCTGCCGACGCGCCCTCGCCTGCCGGCGCGCCCTCGTCCCTCTCCGACACGTAATACAGCGTGCTGCCATGCCACTGCGGCTGAAACAGCCACTCCGGTTCGGCCGACACAGGCCAGCCCGCCAGCTGCCGCGGGTTTCGCAGCTCGGGAGTGTCGCCTTCGGTGGACAGATCGGCCACCCAAAGCTGCGTGTTGTCCCAGGGCATGTCCGGCAGGTTCCAGCTGAGCCAAGCCAGATGTTTTCCATCGGGCGAAATCCTGGGGGAAGCAAAGAAGTCAGCGCCGCGGGCCAAAGAGACCACCGTGTGGGATCCGTC
>CAZERQ010000084.1:0-24023 GCA_964514465.1 uncultured Acidimicrobiales bacterium | reverse complement strand
TGAGATGATCAACCTGGTGGACTGGTATGTTTCTGAGTCGGGCTTGTCTTCGGGCGACGATGTGCATTGCGCGGTGCATGTGGACGACAAATATGGCCAGGATTCCATGCGCGGTGTGGAGCACGCCATCGGCGAGCTGGGATTGGAGTTGGCGGTGATTGAGACCATAAGCCGCGGCGACGCGGATTTCACCGCCCAGGTCTCAGCGCTGTCGGACGGCGGCTGTGATGTGGTCTATGCGGTGACGGTTCCAACCGAGCAAAGCGGCATGTTGCGCCAGGCAGCGTCGGTCGGTTTCGATCCGTATTGGATGGGTGCCTTGCCGGCTTATCTGAATTTGTTCGCGGCTGGGGCTCCGCAGCTGTATGAGAAGTTCTATGTGGCGCTGGACTCGCCCAACCTGAACGACACCTCCGAGCCAGCCATCGCCGATTTCCTGGAGCGTTTCGCAGCGGCAGCTGAGGGAGATCCCGGCACGTTCCATCTGTCTGGCTATTTCCAGTCGGTGGCGGTCCATGCGCTGCTGGAGAAGGCAGTGGAGTTGGGCGACATGAGCCGGGAGGGAATCGTTGCGGCCATGGCCCAGCTGGGCGAGGTGGACAACGGCGGACTGGCAGCTGAGAACTATGTCTATGGCCTGCCCGAAGACAGGGTGCCCACCAGCGCGGTGCGTATATTCAAGTTCGACCAAAACCAACCGCCTAACTTCCTGGACGAAATCCAAATCTTTGACTCGGCTTTGAACGACAGCTTCCAACTCTACTAGACCACCAAGGCCAGGCGGGCGCGCCAAACCAAACGGGCGCGCCGCGCGTCGCAAGGCACATCCCGGAGGCACCGCTCACCGCCCCTTAGTTGAGCGGTGCCAAATCCGGTGAGTGGCGCCAAGCCGTTGAACTCAGAAGAGCGGATTGCCAAGTTCCTGCAGGACTATCCTGTGGGCCCGCTTCAGGTGGCGGTCGGCCAGGTGAGCGTCTGGGGGCTTGCTTGGCTACACCGCCACACGCAGAACAGGCACGTCAATTTGCTGGTCGGTGATGCCCAGCCGCGCCATTTTGAACGTGATTTTGACAGTGCCACAGGCCCTGACAGTGCCACCAACACTGACCGGCGCCAGGCGCTTGAGTTCCTGCGCCGCGATGATGTCAGCGTGTCAATCCGAGAGCAAAAGCGTGGCGGCCCGGCCGATGGCCCAGCCGATGCCCATCCCAAAGGGTGGGTCAGTGGGTGGCTGGTTCTGGACAAAGGGAAGGCGCATCTGCTAACCAGTTCTGTCGATCCCACCCAGAGCAATCTCACCCAGACCGAGCTCACTCAGCAGGGCTTGCAGCAAAGCCGCAGGCCGATGGTGGAAGCCGCCGGCGATGACTTGGAGCGGTCGGTAGCCCGGATGAAAGAGCAATATGAGAATTCCTGGGATTGCCGTCAGAGGCTCAATGAGTATGTTTCCGGCGAGGCGGCGGCGCAAAACCAGGCGCAACATGGCTGGGGACAACAAAGCTGGGGACAACAGGACCGAGCGGGACAAAACTGGGTGCAACAAGGCCAAGCGATGCGAAACCAAGTGCTGCGAAACCTGGCCTTTATGGGCGACCGGATGGAAGGCTGCCTGTTGTGGTTGGCTGCTCTTGCCACCTACATCCCGCTGGTCGGTTTGTTTGCGGCCCGCTATGCCATCGTTAATTTCTGGCGGAGACTGAGGCGGAAATTAGCCAGCAAGGAACCGAGCCTCGGGGCGTTCATCGGGCTGGCGGCAGCGCTAGGTGGCGTGGCTGTGAACCTGTATCTGGCGACCACGAATGTGTATTATGGTGTGCTGGTGGCATTGGTGGCGGTGTATGTTGCAATCCCGCCCCAAGCACGCCGAAGAAGGTCTGGGGAAAGGGCGCGCTAGTCCAGTCACAGCCGAACTAGTCCAACTGGCGCTACGCTAGTCCAGCCGGCGCAAGGTGTCGCGGTATTTCACGCCGCGGGCCACATATGACTCAACGCCCAGCCGCTGCATCTCCACGTCAACCGCGCCTTCCTTGATCTTGGCCGGCACCCCCACCGCCAGGGATCGCGCCGGCACGACCATGTCGTTCAGCACCACCGCGCCCGCCGCCACCAAAGCCCACTCCCCGATGACTGCCCGGTGCAAGATGACCGAGCCCGACCCGGCCAGCGCGCCGTCCTTTAGGATGCAGCCTTCCAGATGCGCCAGATGTCCGACCGTGCAGTCGTCGCCCACGGTTGTGGGGGAGCTGGGGGTGGTGTGCAGCACCGCGCCGTCCTGGATGGAGGTTCGCTGGCCGACGACTATGGGGGCGTCATCGGCTCGGATCACGGTGCACGCCCAAATGGTGGACTCGGCGCCGATCTCGGCTTGTCCAATGATGACCGCATCGGGATGCACATAGGCATCGGGATGTATGGACGGCACGAGGTCGCCCAGTGCGTAGATGGCCATGGCGGATTGCGGAGGAGGGGCGCGGCGTGGCGTTTTGGCGCGCGGCTGCGTCAGCTGATTCCCAAGACCGACCCGGCCCTACGACTTCAGCTCTCGATAGCTGCCATAGCCACCCCTATAGAACAGCAGCGGGGTTTTGTCGGGGTCGGCTTCCAGCGCCACCACTTTGCCCAGCACCACCCAGTGGTCGCCGGCTTCAATGGCGCTGATGATTTCACAGTCAATCCAGGCCTGCACGCCTTCCAGCACTGGCGACCCGGTGGCCTTGGTGCTCCAGGGGATGCCGGCGAATTTGTCGTCTGACTTGCCGGCGAAGGTGGTGCAGATGTCCTTTTGGTCGTCGGCCAAGATATTTGCGCAGAACACGCCCGCGGCTTTGATGCCGGGCCAGCTGGTGGACTGGTTGCCGGGGCAGAACATGACCAGCGGCGGCTCCAGCGATACCGAACTGAACGAACCGACCGCCAGACCGACCGGGCCGTCGGCTGGGTTCGGGCTGTCGGCTGGGACCGGGCCGTCGTCTGGGTTCGGGCTGTCGGCTGGGTTGGCTGTGATGACCGTTACGCCGGTGGGAAAGTGCCCCAAGACGTTTCTGAAGGTTGTGCTGTCGAAGGTGGGGTTTGCATTCATGTCTATATATAAGGCTATAAACTCAGAAAAGAAAAATGACACAAGCAGCGGAAAATCAACACGCCCGCTTTGGGGCGGCTCACGTTCGCTTCGGGGCAGCCGAAGATTCGTTTGAGGCCATGTTTGACCGGGGCTGGTCGGACGGACTGCCGCTGGTGCCGCCCACGCCCGAGCGGGTTGACCAGATGCTGGCTGGCGCCGGGCGGCCGGCCGATGACGTGGTGGCGGTGGTGGCGCCTGACTTGGTGGAATGCACCGCTGAGATGGTGGCGGCCAATGCGGTCATGGCGGGGTGCCGTCCGGAATACCTGCCGGTGGTGTTGGCGGCGGTCGAGGCGGCCTGCACCGACGAGTTCAACATACACGGCGTGCTGGCCACCACCATGTCGGTTGGGCCGGTGATTGTGGTGAACGGGCCGATCCGCAAGAAAATCGGGATGAACTCCGGCGGCAACGTGCTGGGGCAGGGCACCCGGGCGAACCTGACGGTGGGGCGGGCGCTGCAGCTGGTGGTGCGCAATGTGGGCGGCGGACGGCCCGGCGAAGTCGACCAGTCGACCCTGGGCAACCCGGGTAAGCTGTCGTTCTGTTTTGCCGAGGATGAAGAGGGCTCGCCCTGGGAATCGCTGGCCCAGGAGCGCGGGTTTGCGGCGGAGGCATCCACGGTTACGTTGTTTGCAGGTGAGGGGCCGCGGGTGATTGTGGATCAGCTTTCCCGCCAGCCTGAGCGCTTGGCTGAGTCCCTGGCGCAGTGCTTGCTGACGTCTGGCCATCCCAAGTTGGCGTTGGCGTTTGATTCTATTTTGGTGGTCTCACCTGAGCATTCGGCGCGCTTTCGCGAGGCGGGCTGGTCCAAGCAACGCTTGCGGGAGGAGCTGGCGTGGCACCTGATGGTGGAGTTGGAGCGGCCGCAGGGACAAACCGTCCAAGTTCAAAAATTCCGCGATGACGGATTGCTGATTGTCCACGCCGGCGGCCGGGCCGGGCTGTTCTCGGCTGCCATCTGTGGCTGGGCCAGCGGGCCCGGCGGCAGCCAGCCCGTCACCCGGGAAATTGTGACTGGCTAGGCTTGCAATTATGTGGGAGTATCCTGCGAATATCTTGAATTATCAAAAAAATCAGCTATCCTCTAGGCACTTGAAGCTTCTTCGACCTAGATTGTCCTCCATCAAGAGGAAGTGTCCCCTCGGGTTTACCATTCCAAAGAATTCCTGGACGAGAAATTTTGTAATAATTTGCGCTTGTTTTTTTTGCGCTCTCGCTTTCGTCACAAAACCTTCCCTTCGCTCCCCTTAAATATTCCTCCTCTAGTTCAATGCAAATCCATCTCCGCTCAAGCCGCTCACAGACCTCACCGGTGACACAGCTTCCTCCAAAAGGATCAACAACAAGATCACCATCATCCGTTGTAAGGCGGATGAAAAACTCCGGAATTTCCGTGGGAAACCTAGCAGGGTGTGGGGTTATATTATTTTCTCTGCAGTACCGCTGATATCTGCCATTACTTTCTGTATTTGGAACGGCTAGTAAATTTGCTGGGATTGATGCTCCATTGTCTCTGTTGAATTTTTTGCTTATCTCATGGCCCGAAGGTCGCTTCTGTGCGTGATAGCCATTCTTGAGGAGGTGCTTCATTGAGCTGCTGTAGGGTTGCAGTACCCTCTTATTGTCAGCCTTAGGCCAAGGACTCTTCGACAACCACCAAACCGTATTCACAGCATCCTTTGTTCGAAGTCTCCTAACGGTTACCCACTCAGCTGGGGTAGGCAATTTTGAAGGATTCCACCAGTAAAATTCTTGAGCCAGGTGGAAGCCATACTCCTCACACAACATAATGAGCAATTTGAAGTGGTACAGACTCCGGGTTGGTGTTCCTGGAATCCACGACCCTCCTATGTCAATGACCAAGCTTCCGCTTTCCCTCAAGACACGGTGGAACTGCTCAGCAAAAGGGCGGAACCAATCAAGATATGCGTCGGCCGCTTCATTTCCATAGTCCTTTTTTCGCACAAGAGCAAAGGGAGGACTAGTGACAATTAGGTCAACAGAATCATGCTCCATGTGATCAAGGGCCCTTACGGCATCTCCCAGCAGCATCTCCCCATGCTTGGCAGAAAAGTATTTTTTGGGCTTTTTTGTGCTCGCCACCTGCCCATTGTGGCATTTTTCTCTGTTCAATGACTTCATAATATCAACTATAGCACGGGGGTCTGACAAAAACAGGCATTTCGCGGAAAAATTATTTTCCCCAACCTAAACCATATCTAGCAATTTTTTCTATTTTTTCTGATTGCTCCCTAATGATTTTCGCTATTGATGCAGGGTTATCAACAATTTGATCAAATTCAGCCTTCTCAAAAATAATGATAGCCAAAGCGCTATTTTTCATAATTTCTTCAGCATAGGTTTTTGCATATTTTGTTGCACTACAATTTGCAATTATCATTATATGTGTTGCTTTTGTTAAAGGCGTTAGGCCAACTTCCTTTGATACATCATCAATAGTAACTTTTCCTGATGGTTTATTCTTGCACTGAATTTGCCACCTAGTAGCAACTCCCCCCAACAAGCCTTTCATCAAAACATCAATCTCAGCCTGTCCTGTTTCATCTCTTGCCCTCTTTCTCCATTCTACAAAGCGCAATCCCAATATTTTCATTATGTAAATTGCGAAAGCCTCAAGTGCCTTTCCCTTAATTGCTATATTTTTTGATTTCAGCTCTTCATATATTTCATCGATAGGCTTACGGTAATACTCAATCAACGCGGTATCGTAGGACTCCAAAGTCATTTCCATAAATGGTCCCAAAAGTCTAGGTTTGAAATCATCCGTTACCTTAAATTCTGCAGATTTTCCTCCTTTGGTGCCCCTTGACCAGTATTCGATTAGGCCAGCCTCTTTAAGTGGTGCTAGAAGTGTTGCCGAATTACCTCGATCAAATTTTCTCCCCTCATTCATTTCCGCCAAATCTCTGATCTCAGAAGCCTTGTATTTTTTACGATTTGGATCATATACCCGACAAATTGCCAGTACAAATGCCCTCTGATCTGCATCCAATCCTGCCAACGATGATATTGTTGAATCACTGTATCCAACTAACTTTTCTTTAACATTAGCATCTACTTCCCATCTATTTCCACCGGTCTTTGGAAATAATTTTGCCTCAGCAAGCCACATTCTCATACTATTGATTGCTGTGTTATGTATTCCAACATTAAAGCCTTGTTCAGAAAGAAATTTTGCCAATTCATCACTAGTTATCTTGATGTTATCTATCTTCATTTTTTGCACAGCTTCGACAACCCTTAAACCTTCAAGGTTTAAGAGTATGTGCTGAGCAAATTCTTGGTATAGTTCATCACCTTTAAATGCTGACAGTCTGCGACAGAAATCTGTAGCCTCATATTTCTTATCAAGAAGCCCATACTGAATAGCAGCTTCTAGTGGAAGGTTTTTTGTTCGCTTAGACTTGTTCTTGTCAATTTTCGACCTTATATTCACTGGGGAATCCCAAATTGCATTTTGCATTTCTTCCTTGTTCCCGCTGTGCGAAATCAGAGCCAAAATAAATTCCCCCAAATTAATCAGATTTGGTGAGAATTGCGTGCCTACAGGTATCGCACTCTTTTTATCAATCATCGGTAGCCCAGCGCTTTGAATACTTGTTTCTGAGAAACCAAATTAGCAGATGTCCAAGGTAATTCTAGGCGCCCGCGGCTTCAGGGAGGTCGTCCGGGGTGGCGGTGTCAGCGTCGTCAATGTCGCCGCCGAAGCCGTTGTCGTCGAACAAGTCAAAGAGGCCCATCTCGCCTTCATCGCCGAAGCCGCCCTCGCCGTTGGTTTGCTCGCCGCCCATCCCCAAGAAGTGCTCCATATCCTCATCGTCTGACGAATAGCTCTCCATCGGAACATAGTCGGGCGCATCGCAGACGATATTGCGATATGCCTTGACACCCGTCCCTGCGGGGATCAGCTTGCCGATCACAATGTTCTCCTTCAGCCCTTTCAGGTCGTCGCTCTTGGAGGCGATGGCCGCCGCGGTCAGCACCCGGGTGGTCTCCTGGAACGAAGCCGCCGCCAGCCACGAGTCGGTGGCCAGCGATGCCTTGGTGATGCCCATCAGCTCGGGACGCCCCGAAGCCGGACGCTTGCCGTCGCTGATCAGCTGGCGGTTCACATCCCGATATACCCGGGCATCCACCACCGCACCCGACAGGAACTCAGAATCCCCCGAGCTCTCCACCGTGATGCGCCGCGTCATCTGGCGCACGATGATCTCGATGTGCTTTTCGTGGATTGACACGCCCTGCTCGCGATAGACCTTCTGCACCTGCTCCACCAGATATTGCTGGGTGGCTCGGATGCCCTTGATGGACAGCAGCTCCTTGGGATCCAGCGGGCCATCCACCAGCACATCGCCGGCCAGCACTTCTTGCCCGTCCTCCACTTCCAGGCGCTGACCGCGGGACACGGGAATTTCCTGGGGGTCGCCCTCGCCGACTGGGTGAATCAACACCGTCCGCTCGGCAGTCTCGCCTTCGGTGATGCGCACGGTGCCTGAGATGCCAGCCACCACCGCCTTGCCCTTGGGGCTGCGCGCCTCGAACAGCTCCACCACTCGGGGCAGGCCGTCGGCCAGATCCTTGCCGACCACGCCGCCGGTGTGGAAGGTGCGCATGGTCAGCTGCGTGCCGGGCTCGCCGATGGACTGGGCCGCGATCACGCCGACCGCTTCGCCCACCTCGATCAGTTTGCCGGTGGCCATCGACATGCCATAGGACAGAGCCGAAATGCCATGCTCTGACTCGTCGGTCAGAGGCGACAGCACCCGCACCTGCGTCACGTCCGGATCGTCGCGCAGACGCTCCATCAGCTCGCGGGTGACCAGCTCGGCCTTTTCGATGACCGTGCCGTCGGACAGCTCGACATCCTCGGCCAGCACCCGCCCGAACAGACGGGTCTCCAGATGGGATCGCTCAGACGGAGTGTCGGGGCGGACATCGTCAATCAGCAAGGACGGCACCGCGCGCCCGCTCTCGAACGGATTGGAGTCGTTGATGATGACCTCCTGGGCCACGTCCACCAAGCGCCGGGTCAGATAGCCCGAGTCGGCGGTGCGCAGGGCGGTGTCCACCAGTCCCTTGCGGGCGCCCGGAGTGGAGATGAAATACTCCAGCGTGGACAGGCCCTCCTTGAAGTTGGACTTGATGGGGCGCGGAATCATGTCGCCGCGGGGGTTGGCCACCAGGCCGCGCATGCCGGCAATCTGGCGCACCTGCATCATGTTGCTGCGGGCGCCCGAGGAGATCATCATGTCTACTGGGTTGAACGTGTCGGAGCGCAGGTCTTCCTCCAGATGCTGGCGCACCTCGTTGGTGGCTTCCGTCCAGATCTCGACTTCCTGCTGGCGCCGTTCGGCGTCGGTGATGATGCCCCGCTCGAAATTCCGCTCGACCTTTTCGGCTTCGCGCTCGGAGCGGTCCAAGATGGCGGTCTTGGCCGGCGGCGTCTTGATGTCGTCCACCGAGACGGTCAGACCCGACTTTGACGCCCAACGGAAGCACAGGCTCTTGAGCTTGTCCAGGCTGTCGGCCGTGACCGCACGGGAATGGTTGTAGGCCAGCTCCTCCACCAGCGCCCCGACCAGCCGCCGGTCCAGCTTGTCGTTGACATAGGGGAAATCTTCGGGCAAGGCGTCGTTGAAGATCACCCGGCCTGCGGTGGTGGGGACATATTCCAGCTCGCGCTCACCGAAGGCATCGGTCAGCTCAGACAGTTCGTCGGGCGCCACGCCGAACATGGAGGCGGACGCGGCGGCCTGGGCTGACGTGTCGGCCTTGGAACCTTTGGCACCTTTGGAACCCGCGGCACCTTTGGAGTTCTGGAGCAGCGCGGGAATGCGGAATTCAATAGGCGCATGGACACTCAGCGAACCGCTCTCCACGGCCCGTTCAACTTGCTCGTAGGTCCGAAAGGCGCGGCCGGCTCCTTCCCCGTCGGTCACCACTTGGGTCAGATAGTATGCCCCGATGATCATGTCCTGGGTCGGCGTCACCAGCGGCCGTCCGTTGGCGGGCGACAACAGATTGTTGGCCGACAGCATCAGCACTTCAGCCTCCGCCCGAGCTTCGGCCGAAAGCGGCAGCAGCACGGCCATCTGGTCGCCGTCAAAATCGGCATTGAAAGCGGTGCAGACCAGTGGATGCAAACGAATGGCCTTGCCGTGAACCAGCACGGGCTCAAACGCCTGGATGCCGAGGCGGTGCAGCGTGGGCGCCCGGTTGAGCATCACCGGGTGCTCCTTGACCACCTCGCTCAGCACCTCCCAGACCTGGGCCGAACGCATCTTGAAGATGTCGCTTTCCGTGGCCGGACGCCCAAGCGAATCATACGCACCGCCGATGGTGCGCGACCTGCCGGAGATGGTGTCTTCCACCATGCGCTTGGCCGACTTGATATAGGTGGCGATGTTGCGCCGCTCAAGCTCGCGGATGACGAACGGCTTGAACAGCTCCAGCGCCATCAGACGGGGAATGCCGCACTGGTGGAACTTCAAGGTGGGCCCGGCCACGATGACCGACCGGCCCGAATAGTCCACCCGCTTGCCCAACAGGTTCAGGCGGAAGCGGCCCTGCTTGCCCTTCAGCATGTCAGACAGCGACTTGAGCGGACGGTTGTTCTGCGACAGCACCGGCTTGCCGCGGCGGCCGTTGTCGAACAGGGCATCGATGGATTTTTGGAGCATCCGCTTTTCGTTGTTGATGATGATGTCGGGCGCTTCGATCTCCATCAGCCGCTTCAGCCGGTTGTTGCGGTTGATGACCCGGCGATAGAGATCGTTCAGATCCGAAGTGGCGAAGCGGCCGCCGTCAAGCTGCACCATGGGCCGCAAATCGGGCGGTATGACCGGGATGGCATCCAAGACGATGGACGAGGGCTCGCTGTTGAGTCGTCCGGCTTCGTCCTTGGTGTTGAAGGCGCTCAGAATCTCCAGCCGCTTGAGTGCTTTTTCGCGGCGCTGCTCCGACAGGGCCCGCTTGCCTTCCTGCGGATTGATGGCGGCGCGCAGCTTTTTTTCTTCCAGCTCGAAGTCGATGCTGTGGATCAAAGAGACGATGGCTTCGGCGCCCATGCCCGCCTCAAAGAACGACCTGGCGGGATCGAACCGGCCGTCCATGCCAGCTTGGTTGTTGGGGCCAAAACGAACATCCAGTGCGTGGAACAGCCTGATGTCGTCGATCACCTGGCGGGCGTGCAGCTTGGCGAGCTCACCCAGATAGAGCTCCTCGGCCTCGGCTTCCTCTCGCTTTTGCTCCAGCTCCAGACGGAATTCCTGTTGCTCCAGCAGGGTCTGTTCGATGTCAAAGTTGGGATCCAACACTTCCTGGCGATCACGGGGTTCAGACGCTTCGGCCTGCAGTGCGTCCAGGGTGTTCTTCAGTTCCTCGATCAGCTCCAGCCTCTCGCCGTGGGCCTGGGCGAAGATGCCGGCCAGCTCTTCGGCTTCGGCCTGGGCGGCGGCTTGGGCGGCGGCTCGCGCGGCAGCCTGCGCGGCGGCCTGATCGGCGGCGGCGTCTGAGTCACCGTCCGAATCAGCCTCACCTGAATCCGCATCATCCGAGCCATCCGAGCCAGCGCCATCGCCGGCACCACTGTCGACACCGGCAGCCGCGGCCACCGAAAGTTTGTCCAGACGTTTGGCCTGCACCTCCAGATAGCCCAGACGGTGGTTCAGCACCTCCTCAAGTTCGGTGGTGAGTGCTGCGATTTCCTCTTCCAGCTGCTTGATGCGGGCGTCATAGTCTTTCTTCAGACGCTCAGCCTGGGCCTGCGGGTCGCTGGATTTGGAGCCCTTTTTGGACGAGCTGGACTTGCCGGCCTTCTCGCTGCCAGCCGCCTTGCCCCCGCCAGAAGCCGCCTCGAGCTTTTCCAACTCGGCCTCCATCTCCAACGACAGCGCGTCCAACAGGAAATACAGCCGCTCGCGATAGATGTCGCACTGCTCAAAATAGCTCTGCCAGTATTCGTCCATCTCCAACTCAAGCTGGGGCAGCTCGCGCCTGATGGCCGCAGAATCCAGGCCAACAATCAGATAGGCCGAAAAATAAATCACCTTCTCCAGTTGGTTGGCCTTTAGCTCGTCGCGGTGGTCGGTGTTCATCAACAGGTAGGTCAGCCAGGATCGGGTGCCCCGCAGATACCAGATGTGCGCCACCGGCGAGGCCAGCTCAATGTGGCCCATCCGCTCACGGCGCACCTTGGAGCGGGTAACCTCAACCCCGCACCTCTCGCAGATGATGCCCTTGAAGCGAATCCGCTTGTATTTGCCGCACTGGCACTCCCAGTCCCGCATGGGCCCAAAGATTTTCTCGCAGAAAAGGCCGTCCTTCTCCGGCTTCAGGGTGCGGTAGTTGATGGTCTCGGGCTTTTTGACTTCACCGTGCGACCATCCTCTGATGTCGTCTGATCCGGCCAATCCGATGCGGAATTTGCTGAAATCGTTGACGTCGGTCATGTGCGGGCTCCTTTGGTGGTGGTTGCGGAATTACGGACGGGGGTTGCGGGGTTGCGGGTGGATGCAGGGTTACGGGTGTTGCGAACAGGCGCGCCTAAACTTCGCTGAAGCCGAAAGCCGTGTCCCCCACCAGCTCCCGGCGATCCATCGGCGGCCGGTCGTTGGCTTCGATGCCCCGCTCGGGGCGCGACAAGTTGATGCCCAGCGACTCCATGGTGCGATAGGCTTCCTCATCCAGCTCCTGAATCTTAATCTGCTCGCCGGTGTTGGACAGCAGCTTGACGTTCAGACACAGCGCCTGCATCTCCTTGATCAGAACCTTGAAGCTCTCGGGCACGCCCGGCGCCGGGATGTTCTCGCCCTTGACGATGGCCTCATAGATCTTGACCCGCCCGACCACATCGTCGGACTTGGTGGTCAGCAGCTCCTGCAGACAATAGGCCGCCCCATATGCCTCCAGCGCCCAGACCTCCATCTCGCCAAAACGCTGCCCGCCGAACTGGGCCTTGCCGCCCAACGGCTGCTGGGTGATCATCGAATAGGGCCCGGTGGATCGGGCGTGCAGCTTGTCGTCAACCAGATGGGCCAGCTTCAAAATATACATATAGCCGACCGTGACCGGCTGGTTATATGGCTCGCCCGTGCGCCCGTCATAGAGCTGGGCCTTGCCGTTGGGCCCGATCAGACGCTGCCCGTTCTTGCGGGTGTCCAGCGAATCGGGGCCGATGGTCTCCAGCGCCTTTTTGATGGTCGGATGCACGCTGTCGGTCAGCTCCTCATCCCAGTTGGCGCCGTCGAACACAGGCGTCTCCACCAGCACCGCCGGGCGGGTGGACGGACGGGTCTTGTTGGCCATGCAAGCGAAGGGATCCTGGTCGACATTCTCCTTGCCGACCCGCTTGTCGGCCCCCTTCCATCCCCAACGGGCGGCATAGCCCAGATGGGTCTCCAGCAGCTGCCCCACGTTCATGCGCGACGGCACGCCCAGGGGGTTCAAGATGATGTCCACCGGAGTTCCGTCTTCCAAGAATGGCATGTCCTCAACCGGCAGCACGGCCGCGATGACGCCCTTGTTTCCGTGGCGTCCGGCCAGCTTGTCGCCCACGCTGATCTTGCGGCGCTCGGCCACGTGAACGCGCACCAGCTGGTTGACGCCCGGCTGCAGTTCATGGTCTTCGCCGCTCTTCAGCTCCTGGATATAGATGACCTTGCCCTCCTCGCCGTGGGGCAACTTGAGCGAGCTGTCGCGCACCTCCCTGGCCTTTTCGCCGAAGATGGCCCGCAGCAGTCGCTCCTCGGGGGTCAGGTCGGTTTCCGCCTTGGGCGACACCTTGCCCACCAGCACATCCCCGGGGCGGACTTCGGCGCCTTCCAAGATGATGCCCTGGTCGTCCAGATTGTGCAGGATGTCCTCGGGCACGTTGGGGATGTCGCGGGTGATCTCCTCGGCACCAATCTTGGTGTCGCGGGCGTCCACCTCGTGCTCATGAATATGGACAGACGTCAGCACGTCGTCGCGCACCAGCCGCTCGCTGACGATGATGGCGTCCTCAAAGTTATACCCCTCCCACGACATGAAGGCCACCAGCAGGTTCTTGCCCAGCGCCAGCTCGCCGCCGTCGGTGGAGGTGCCGTCGGCCAGCAGCTGCCCGCGCTTGACCTCGTCGCTCTTTTTCACCCGCGGCCGCTGGTTGATGCAGGTGTTCTGGTTGGAGCGCTTGAACTTGGCCAGCGGATAGCGGACCGTGGGGTTGCCCTTGGTGCCGTATTTGACCGTGATGGCGTCGCCCTCGACTTCCACCACCCGCCCTGAGGCTTCGGCGAAGATCACATCGGCGGCATCCCGGGCGGCATAGCGCTCCAGACCAGTGCCGATGAACGGAGCTTCGGACACCAGCAGCGGAACAGCCTGGCGCTGCATGTTGGCGCCCATCAGCGCGCGGTTGGCGTCGTCATGCTCCAGGAATGGAATCAGGGCCGTGGCTACCGACACGATCTGCTTGGGCGACACGTCCATCAGCTGAACCTCATCGGGCGTCAGATACGAAATCTGCGTGGTGGCGCCGAAAAACGACTCCTGTTCCAGCTGCAGCTGCAGGTCGTCCAGCGAGGCGGCCTTGGGCGACTGGCGCACCAGCACGCGGTCGTTCTTGAAGCTGCCGTCCTTGTTCAGCGGGGCGTTGGCCTGGGCGATGATGTATTCCTCTTCTTCGTCGGCGGCCATGTATTTGATCTGGTCGGCCTGCACCTTGCCGTTTTGCACCACCCGATAGGGTGTTTCGATGAAGCCGAATTCGTTCACCTTGCCATAGGTGCTCAGGGCGCCGATCAGGGCGATGTTGGGGCCTTCGGGCGTCTCGATGGGGCACATGCGGCCATAGTGGGAGAAGTGGATGTCGCGCACTTCGAAGCCGGCGCGCTCGCGGGTGAGGCCGCCCGGGCCCAGGGCCGACAGCCGGCGGCGATGCGTCAGCCCCGACAGCGGGTTGACCTGATCCATGAACTGGCTGAGCTGGCTGGTGGCGAAGAATTCCTTGACGGCTGTGGCCACGGGACGGACGTTGATCAGGCTTTCGGGCGAGATGGCTTCGGCGTCCTGGGTGCTCATGCGCTCGGTGACCACACGTTCCATGCGCGAAAGCCCGATGCGGACCTGGTTCTGGATAAGCTCGCCCACCGTGCGGATGCGCCGGTTGGCGAAGTGATCCTGGTCGTCCAGGCGATAGCCTTCCTGTCCGTTGGCCAGATTCAAAAGATAAGTGCAGGCCGCCAGAATCTCAGACGGGGCCAGCGCACCCCAGGTCTCAGGCGGGTTGGCCACCCTGACGTCGGGCAGCTGATGCGGCGTGGCCGGCTTCTCTTCGGGGTTGCGGGCCGAGCCGTAATACCAATTCCTGACCAGATCCTCTTCCACCATCAGCTCGAACTCGTCGGCTGAAATCGGCTTGGCTTTGGCTCGGGCGCGCTCGTCGCGCAGCTTCTTGCGGGTGTCCTTGCGGGCCTTTTCCCAGGCGCGCGAGCTGGCGGCACGCTTGAGTATGTCGCCGAATTTTTCCTGGTTCTTTATAATTTCGGGGCCCAGCTTGCGGTTGAGCTTGTGGCGGCCAACCCGGGAGAGGTCATAGCGCTTGGTCTCTGGCCGGATGAAGGCTCCATAGACATAGCCGCGGGCCAGATCCAGCGTCTGCGGTTCGGTGGGCCGGGCCATGCCGAAGACTTTAAGGAGCGCCTCATCGCAGGTCATCTCGTGGCGCTTTTCCTTGTCCCATTGCTCCGCCAGAAACGGAAACTCCTCCACGAACGCATCGAAAAATCCGGGGCAGTTGTCGGGCCCATAGCCGAGCGCGGTCAGCAGGGTGAACAGGGGCATGCGACGCTTGCGCGCGACCCTGGCACCGGCCGTTACCTCCCGGCCGGGGCGCTGCTCCACGTCAAAGTCCAACCACTCGCCGCGGAAAGGATGGACTGTGCCCTTGACCAGCTGGAACTTGTTGACGTTGCGCAGGCGGTAGCGTTCGCCCGGCTGGAATATGACGCCTGGCGAGCGGATCAGCTGCGAGACCACCACCCGCTCGGTGCCCTTGATGATGAAGGTTCCCCGTTCGGTCATTTGCGGGAACTCGCCGATGAAGACCGTCTGCTGCTTGATCTCGCCGGTCGTGTGGTTGATGAACCGGGCGTTCACGAAGATGGAGATGGCGTAGGTCAAATCCTTGGCGATGCACTCCTCGGCGGAGTATTTGGGCTCCAGCAGGAGGTCTTCGTCCTCATGGTCAAACTCAAGCTCCAGGGAATATTTGCCCGAGTGGTGCACGATTGGCGATGAGGCCTTGAAGGCTTCGGCCAACCCGTGCTTCATGAAGTATTCAAACGAATCCTTTTGGACGGCGATGAGGTTGGGGAGTTCTCCCACTTCCTGAAGATTTCCAAAACTGTAGCGTTCGCGGGTGACGTTCAAAGTCGGCTCCTTTGTCGGTGGATGGGTGGGCTGGCTGGTGGTCGGTGTGTCTGACGTCTCAGCCGTCAAGCCCCGAGAATTTCACGCTGGCAACCGTGGCGGGCATTGCCGGCCTCACCAATGTCTGGCCGAATGGCTGGCCACTTTGGCTGGCCACTGGCTGGTGGCCAACAGGCTGGCCCCGCCAACAGGATTTCTCCGCTGGCGAGCAAGGCAGGCAAATTGGTTTTGGTTCTGGGCGCAAAAGGCAGGGGTCTGATGCGAGATGTCTGGTGGCTGGGTGGGCGCGCAGGCATGCAGTCGAATTACCGTCAACTGAGACAGCTAGCAGGCAAAGGGACAGACGACATGCACGGGACTTTAACTATAGCAGCTTGCCGCAAAATTCGCAACGCCTAATTTTAGCGAACAATTTTGCTGCGCCCTGGCTTTTGCCGCGGCCGCGCATCCGAGCCCGGCAGGTGCCGACACTCGTCGACACACAAGTCCAGCTAGCACGCAAGACCGTCTGGCGCACGCGAGCCCCGCGCGATCGCGGGCTGCTGTCTAACTGCTGCTTGCTATGCTGCTGCGAACCCAGCGGCGAACTACTTGAGCTCGACTACTGCGCCGGCTTCTTCCAAAGATGCCTTGGCCTTGTCGGCGTCCTCTTTGGAGAGGCCTTCCATCACAACCTTGGGAGCTGCCTCCACCAGGTCTTTGGCTTCCTTCAGACCCAAGCTGGTGAGAGCGCGCAGCTCCTTGATGACCTGAATCTTCTTGTCGCCGACATCGGAAATCTGCAAGTCGAAGGCAGACTTCTCCTCGTCGCCGGCATCGCCTCCGCCATCAGCTGGTGCTCCCGCTGCGGCAACGGGTGCTGCCATGGCAACAGGGGCGGCTGCTGTGACGCCGAATTTTTCTTCAAAGGCTTCCAACAGCTCGCTGAGCTCAAGCACGGTCAGCGAACCGATACTGTCAAGCACTTCATCTACTTTGGTCATGGATTTTCTCCTTGTTTGTTTGGGGTTGTTTATTGGGGGTTTATTTGGTTATTTTTTGCGGTTAAATTTATGGGGATATTTTGGGTGGGGATTTTCGGGCTAGTTTGCTTCCTCGTCGGGCGCGGGCTCAGCCTCGGGTTCGGGCTCAGGCTCCGACGCAGCCTCGGCCTCCGGCTCGGTGGTCTCGGCTTCGGTAGGCACATCGGCGGCGGCTTCACCCTCAGCGGCCACGGCCTCAGCTTCGGCGGGCGCATCAGCTTCGGCGGCGGCTTCACCCTCGGCGGCCACGGCGTCGGGTTCGGCGGCGGCATCAGCTTCGGCGGCGGCTTCACCCTCGGCGGCCACGGCCTCGGCAGGCTCGGCTTCGGCGGGCGCATCCTCGGCGCTCGCATCCGCGGCTTCGGGCTCGGCCTCGGCAGACTCGGCTTCGGCAGGCGCGGCTCCTCCCTTGTCGGCCAAGGCCCGCACCAGACCAGCGAGCTTTTGTTGCATCGCCGCCAGCAAGCCAGCCATCTCATTTAGCGGCGCCGCAAAAGATCCAGCCAGTTTTGCCATGGGCGCCTGCACCAGACCACCCAACTCAGACAAGAGCTGCTCCCTCGAGGGCAAGGTGGCCAGCCGCTTGATCTCGGCTTCTGAAATGACAGCCCGGCCCAACAAGCCGCCCTTGATAACAAAAACTTCGTATTCCTTGCGGTAGTTGTCCAGAACTTTGGCCACTGCAGCCGCATCACCGCCTTCCACAAATGCCATCCCGGTCGGGCCCAACAGGAAGTCGTCCAACTCCATCTCCAACTCGCTGGCAGCCACCTTGGCCAGGGTGTTCTTGTAGATTTTGTAGGTTCCCCCGACTGGCGCCAGAGCCGTGCGCAACTCGGCCAGCTGGCTAACATTCAGGCCGCGGTATTCCGTGAACAAGATGGCGTCGGCCGACTCCAGCCGTTGGCGCACATCAGCGACGATGGCAACCTTTTCGGCTTTGGGGGGTCTTTGTGTGAGGGTGTCTGTGGTGTCTGTCATGTCTGGTTGTGTCCTGGATTTTCCAGCTGTTGCCCCGGCAGAAAGGGCGAAGACATCGGACGGGCAGGCTGGAGTGTCGCGGCGGACGGACAGTTGTCTCGGCGGACTATTGTCTCAGCAGACAGTTGTCGCGGCGAGAAACATGACAGCTTCACCTCGGCTGGGAATCTTGGCGTTGCTTCCAAGACTACGATTACGCGCTGGGGCGATTATTCGCGGTGCGCAACCAGCTGTCTTCGGCAGTTCTGTGTGTGGCAGTTGTTTATGTGTGGATATGTGGATATTATTTGGTGGCTTTTTTGTCTCGGTGGAGGTTAGGATTTTGAATCTGTTTCAGTCTATTGCGATGTCGCCAAATTTCAAACAACCACTTCGCGGGAGTTGCGGGCGGCGAGAGTTTTCGGGCGGCGAAAGTTTTCGGGCGGCGAGAGTTTTCGGCGCGCGTTTGCGGACGGCGGGAGTTGCGGCTGGCGGTCTAGGTCTCCGGGTTGATTTTGATGCTCGGCCCCATGGTGGTGCACACGCTGACCCGCTGCAGATAGCGTCCTTTGGCGGCAGGCGGCTTGGCCCGCTGCAGCTCGTCAATGACTGCCTGGAAATTCTGCTCCAGGGACTGGCTCTCAAAACTGGCCTTGCCGATGGGCACGTGAACGTTGCCGAACTTGTCTGTGCGATAGTTGACTTTGCCGGCTTTGAAGTCCTCCACTGCCTTGGCGATGTCATCGGTTACGGTGCCGGTTTTGGGGTTGGGCATCAGACCCCGCGGGCCCAGTATCTTGCCGACCTTGCCCAGCTTGGGCATCATGGACGGCTCGGCGATCACCACGTCAAAATCCATGTCGCCCGCTTCAACTTGCTTGACCAGGTCGTCGTCTCCCACCACATCGGCGCCGGCATCACGGGCGGCTTGGGCGGCCTGGCCTTGCGCGAACACAGCTATCTTGACCTGACGCCCGGTGCCCGCCGGCAAAGCCACGGTGCCGCGCAGCATCTGCTCGGTGTGCCGGGGGTCTATCCCCAGCTTGACCGTGAGCTCGATGGTCTGGTCGAATTTCACGCCGCCAGATGACTTGGCCAACTCCAGCCCCTCATCCAGGGAATAGTGCTTTTCGCGATCGATCTTTTCGACCGCATCGGTGTATCGCTTGCCTCGTTTCATGGGTGGTGCCTCGCTGTTCGCTATTTCGTTATGTCGATTTGTCGCTTTGTCGCTGCGTTCGCTACTTGGTTGACACGCCCATGCTGCGGGCGGTGCCGGCAACCTGCAGCTTGGCTGCCTCGATGTCTTCGGTGTTCAGGTCGGGCATCTTGATCTTGGCGATGTCCTCCAGCTGGCTGTCGGTCAGGGAGCCGACAACTTCGCGCCCGACTTCGCTGGCGCCCTTGTCGATGCTCAGCGCCTGGCGAATCAGAAAAGATGTGGGCGGGGTTTTCAGAATGAAGTCAAAGCTGCGGTCTTCATAGATGGTGATGATGGCGGGGATGACCTGGCCGCGCTTGTCTTCGGTCTGGGCGTTGTATTCCTTGCAGAATTCCATGATGGACACGCCGTGCGGGCCCAGGGCCGTGCCCACCGGGGGGGCTGGGGTGGCTTGGCCGGCGGGGATGTGTATGTTGACCACCGCGGCCACGCGTTTTGGAGGTGCCATTGTTCGTTTGTCCTTGGTTGATTTCGGGATGGAGAGTTCGAGGGGCGGCTGGGGATTCGGGAAGGGCGGGCTACATCTTCACCACTTGCGAAAAATCCAGCTCAACGGGGGTTTCCCTGCCGAAGATGTTGACCAGCACTTTGATCTTCAGGTGATCCTCGTTGATTTCAATAATCTCGCCGGTGAAATCTGCGAACGGGCCCTCCTTGACGCGCACCGGGTCGCCCAGCTCATACTGCAGGCGCGGGCGGGAACGCAGCGCCGTCTTGTCGCCTGAGACCCTCAAAAATCTGTCCACTTCGGCTCGGCTGAGTGGTTGCGGTTCATCGGCCGGGTTGGCTTGGCCGGCAAAACCCGCCACGCCCGGGGTCTCGCGAATGTTGGCCCAGGGCTTGTCCTCAAAATCGCAGCGCAAAAACACATAGCCGGGGAAAAGTTTCCTGGACGAGATGACCTTCTTGTTGTCGCGGCGCACTTCCACGACTTCCTCCAGCGGCACCACCACCTCCTGCACGATTCCACTGGTGCGGTCAGCCGTGTTGATCAGCTCCTCCAGGTTTTTCTTGACGCGGTTCTCGGCGCCCGATGCGGTGTGGACAATATACCAATGGCCCGACCGGTCATAGGGATGCAGTTCAAGCTCGTCCAGCTCCTCTTCCTCGCCCTTGATGTAGATCAGGTCGCTGTCGAGTTGGTCTTGTGTTGAAAGTGTGCTGGTGGTTTCCATTGGTCTGGGTCGGTTGTTGGGGTGGTCAGTGGTAGACGGATAGTCTGTGTCGGATGGGTGGTCTGGGTCGGGCGGCTGGCCTACTCGCCGAAGAGCCAGAGGATGCTCTCGGCAAAGCCGAAGTCCTGGCCGGCTATGAAGGCCGTCAGCAACACGATCACCACCAATGTCACAATTGAATAATTGACGACCTCGCCTCGGGAGGGCCAGTGAACTCGGCGCAGCTCACCGCGCACTTCCTTGACGAATTGTCCGGGCGTGGAGCGCTCACCTTTGGGTATCTGGGCTTGCTGGCGACGGGTCGCGACTGGCGCGCCCTCCTCGTCTATCTCGCCCTGGCGCTGGGCCATGCGTCGGAATTGTCTGTTCATCGAAGACATCGCAGGGCAGGAGGGACTCGAACCCCCAACCGCCGGTTTTGGAGACCGGTGCGCTACCAAATTGCGCCACTGCCCTAAATTTTGGCTTTGGGATTGCCGTTTATGACTTTGGGGTTGCCTTCGGCTTGACGTTGGCTCGCCAGCTTCAGGCTTGTTTTCAGCTTACCATGGGTTCTGGTTTTTGAGGGACGGGTGTGCTGGGGACGGGGTGACGGGGACGAGTGCGCGGGTGCGGGTGCGGGGGTTAGTTGGTGATTTTGGTTACGGCTCCGGCTCCGACGGTGCGGCCGCCTTCCCGGATAGCGAACCGCAAGCCTTCGTCCATCGCGATGGGACAAATCAACTCAACCGACATGGTCGCGTTGTCGCCGGGCACGCACATCTCCGTGCCAGAAGGCAAACTGATCGTGCCCGTAACATCGGTGGTGCGGAAATAAAACTGCGGACGATACCCATCAAAGAACGGCTTGTGCCTCCCGCCTTCCTCCTTCGTCAACACATACACCTCAGCATCGAACTTGTCATGCGGCGTGATCGACCCAGGAGCGGCCAGCACCTGACCGCGGCGCACATCATCTTTGTCCACCCCACGCAACAGGGCCCCAATGTTGTCACCGGCCTGGCCCTCATCCAAAATCTTGCGGAACATCTCCACCCCCGTACACACCGACGCCGTGGTGTCCTTGATCCCCACAATCTCAACCGCATCACCCGTGCAGACCTTCCCCTGCTCCACCCGGCCCGTTACAACAGTCCCCCGGCCAGTGATCGAGAACACATCCTCAATAGGCATCAAAAACGGCTGATCAACCGCCCGCTCAGGAGTCGGAATCCAATCATCCACAGCAGCCATCAACTCCAACACCTGCCCAGCAGCATCGGAATCACCCTCCAGGGCCTTCAGCGCGGACACCTGAACCACAGGAGTTTCATCACCCGGAAAACCATACTCCGACAACAACTCCCGAACCTCCAACTCCACAAGCTCCACCAACTCAGGATCATCCACCACATCCACCTTATTCAAAGCAACCAAAATCTTAGGCACCCCCACCTGACGAGCCAACAACACATGCTCCCTAGTCTGCGGCATAGGCCCATCAGCAGCCGAAACCACCAACACAGCCCCATCCACCTGCGCCGCACCCGTAATCATATTCTTGATATAATCCGCATGCCCAGGCATATCCACATGCGCATAATGGCGAGCCTGCGTCTCATACTCAACATGAGACACATTAATCGTGATCCCACGCTCACGCTCCTCAGGCGCACGATCAATCAAATCAAAATCCACAAACTCAGTATCACCCTCCCCAGCATCCGCCAACACCCGCGTAATCGCAGCCGTCAACGTAGTCTTCCCATGATCAATATGACCCATAGTCCCCACATTCACATGCGGCTTCGAACGAACAAAACTAGCCTTAGACACTGTATTTCTCCTTTGGTTTAGTAGGTGGATTGGTTGATGAATAGGTTGGTGGATTGGTTGCCGGTTTGGTTATGGAACCGGTTGATGTTTGATTGATGGTTTAGTTGACGTTTGGTTGATGTTTGTTATTGAATACTGCCGGCAGTCCAGTCTAGCCAGACTCCGCCAAAATGACTACTCGCCGCCAGCCCAGCTACTCGCCGCTCATGCGAGCCACGATTTCTTCCTGCACGCTGGCGGGCGTCTGGTGGTAGGCCTGGAACTGCATGGTATAGGTGGCGCGCCCCTGGGTGCGTGAGCGCAAATCTGTGGCATAGCCGAACATCTCAGAAAGCGGCACCAGCGCCGACACGATCTGGCTGGAGCCTCGCTGGGAAGTGCTCTGGATCTGGCCCCGGCGGCTGTTCAGGTCGCCCACCACTTCGCCCAGATAGTCATCTGGCGTGGACACCTCCACCGTCATGATCGGCTCCAACAGGATCGGCCCGGCCTTGGGCACCACCTCGCGGAACCAGGAACTCGCCGCCGCCTTGAAGGCCAGCTCAGACGAATCCACATCGTGGGTCTTGCCGTCCGTCAGGTTGACTTCGATGTCCACCACCGGGAACCCGGCCAGCGGCCCGAAGCTCAACGACTGGCTGATGCCGTTCTCGACCGCGGGGATGTATTCCTTGGGGATGGCTCCGCCTCTGATCTTGTCGCTGAACTGGAAGCCGCTGCCGGCCTCGCCCGGCGACAAGGTGGCCGTCATGACCGCAAACTGGCCGGCGCCACCCGTCTGCTTTTTGTGCTGATAGGTATAGTCCGACACCACGCTGGAGATGGTCTCACGATAGGCCACCTGGGGCTTGCCGACAGTGGCCACCACATTGAACTCGCGCATCATCCGGTCGACCAGAACCTCCAGATGCAGCTCGCCCATGCCGGCGATGATGGTCTGACCGGTGTCTTCGTCGGTGCTGACCCGGAAGGTGGGATCCTCCTCGGACAGCGCGCCCAGAGCCTTGGAGAGCTTGTCCTGGTCGGCTTTGGAGCGCGGCTCAACCGACACGTGAATGACCGGCTCGGGGAACACCAGCTGCTCCAGGGCGACATTGTTGTCCAGCGCCGCCAGGGTGTCGCCGGTGCGAATGTTCTTCAGGCCGATGCAGGCGATGATGTCTCCGGCATAGGAGTTGTCGCGGTCGACCCGCTCGTTGGCGTGCATCTCCAGCAGCCGTCCGACCCGCTCCTTGCGGCCGGTGCGCACGTTCAAGATGGTGGAGCCCTTCGACAGGGTGCCGCTGTAGACCCGCAGATAGACCAGCTTGCCCACGTGCGGGTCGGTCATGATCTTGAAGGCCAGCGCCGAGAACGGGGCATCGTCTGACACCTTGAGCTGGACGTGCTCCTGGGTCTTGAGGTCGACCCCTTCGGGCGGCTCGACTTCCAGCGGAGACGGCAGATAATCCACGATGGCATCCAGCAGCGGCTGGACTCCCTTGTTCTTGAAGGCCGAGCCGCACAGGATCGGAACCACGGTGCCATCCAGCGTCATCTGCCGGACCGCGGTGGTGATTTCGGCCGGGGTCAACTCCTCTTCGTTGAGGTATTTCTCGCACAGGGCGTCATCGTGCTGCGACACGGCCTCCAGCAGGGTCTCGCGATATTCGGCGGCCTGGTCTTGCAGGTCTTCGGGGATGGGCAGGCTGTCCCAGCTGGCGCCCAGGTCGTCGCCCTGCCAGACGAGCGCCTGCATGTTCACCAGGTCAATCACGCCGGCAAAGTCGGCTTCGGCGCCGATGGGCAGCTGCAGTGCTAGCGGCTGGCAGTCGAGGCGTTCCTTGATTGAATCCATGCAATAAAAGAAGTCGGCGCCGGTGCGGTCCATCTTGTTGACGAAGCCGACCCGGGGGACTTTGTAGTGGTTGGCCTGGCGCCAGACGGTTTCGGTTTGGGGCTCGACTCCGGCCACTCCGTCAAACACCGCCACCGCGCCGTCAAGCACACGCAGCGAACGCTCCACCTCCACGGTGAAATCGACGTGGCCCGGGGTGTCGATGATGTTGACCCGGGCGTCGCGCCAGATGCAGTGCGTGGCGGCCGAAGTGATGGTGATGCCGCGCTCTTGCTCCTGCACCATCCAGTCCATGGTCGCAGCCCCGTCGTGCACCTCCCCGAGCTTGTGGGAGACGCCGGTGTAGAACAGGATGCGCTCGGTGGTGGTGGTCTTGCCGGCGTCGATGTGCGCCATGATGCCGATGTTGCGGTAGCGCTCGATGGGAGTGCTGCGCCGG
>CAZERQ010000083.1:0-2003 GCA_964514465.1 uncultured Acidimicrobiales bacterium | reverse complement strand
CAGCAGCCACACGACAACATCGGCCAGCCACAGGCCGCCGGCCCAGACGGTGAGCTCCAGCAGCGGTCGGCGCGACATTCCCGGCTGCACCAGATACCAGTGGCCCAACAGCATGGTGGCGGTCACGGCTCCCAGGAACAGCCCGCCCGCCAGGATCCGCGGCACCATCAGGGCTGCGGGCTGATCCAGTTGGTTGGCGGCGTCAAACCCGGCGGCCACCAGTCCGACCAGTCCGGCGGCGGTGGCAGACAGCATCAGGTGGCGCGGGGCCGCGGGCGAGCCAGCCAACTTCACCAGCACCAGCGCCGCCACCGCCAGAGCCACCAGCACAAACCCGGCAACGTCTCGCACCGTCACTCCGTCACCCACAAAACCCAGCGCGCCAGACAGCCCAGCCAGCGCGCCCCACACGAGACCACCCAGCCACAGGTGGCCGTCGCTCACATAGTCGAACCTTGCCGTGCGCCACGCAAACCACAATCCCCCCGTGGCCCACATCAGCAAAATGGTGGAGACGTCAAATGCTATTGGGCGACCTGCCCTTGCGCCTGGGTGGCCGAATGAGACTGGGGTGCCGAATGAGACAGGGATGCCGAATGCGCCACAGATGCCGAACCCACATGGGTGGCCGAATGCGCCGCCCGATAGCTGGAGCGCACCAGCGGCCCCGCCTCCACATGGCCGATGCCCAGCCGTTCGCCGATCCGGGCCAGCTCCTCGAATTCCTGCGGCTGCCACCACCTGGCGATGGGCAGATGGCTGGCGGTCGGGCGCAGGTATTGTCCGATGGTCATGATGTCGCAGCCGACAGCGGCCAGGTCAGCCATGGTGTCGACCAGCTCGGGTTGCGTCTCGCCCAGCCCCACCATCACCGAACACTTGGTGGTGAGCCCGGCGGCTTTGGCCTGAGCCAGCACCGCGAGGCTGCGGGCATAACCTGCCTGGGGGCGAACCAGACGCTGCAGGCGCAGCACCGTCTCAAGATTGTGGTTCATCACGGCCGGCCGTTCGGCAAAGACAGCTTCCAGGTCGGCGCGCCGGCCCTTGAAGTCGGGTATCAACACCTCAACCGCCGTGCCCGGGCTCTGGCTGCGGATGGCGCGCATGCAGTCGATGAACTGGCTGGCGCCGCCGTCGGGCAGATCGTCTCGCGCCACGGCCGTCAGCACCACATAGTCAAGCTGCATTTGGCGGACGGCCTGCGCCAGATTCTGCGGTTCGTGCGGATCGGGGCGGTCGGGCCGGCGAGTGTCCACCAGGCAGAACCCGCAGGAGCGAGTGCAGCGGTCGCCGTTGATCATGAAGGTCGCGGTGCCGTCATTCCAACATTCGGAGATGTTGGGGCAGCCCGCCTCCTCGCAGACGGTGACCAGATTGAGCTCGGCCATGGTCTGTTTCAGACGCCAATAATTCGGGCCCGGGTTGAGTTTGGCGCGCATCCAGTCTGGCTTTTTTTGTTTGTATGACAGGGACACGGCAACCCCGGCTTCGTTCAGCTTGCGCTGGTGGCGCGGGGTTGCGCGCGAGGGGTCGGGTTCGGGCTCGGAATCGGCGACGGGCTCGGCGGCACCGCTGCGGTCGGCGACACCGTTGCGCTCGGCGGCACCGCTACGATCGCCAAACGGCAACCCCTGATAGTGCGAACCGGCCGCGCCCCAAAGCTGCTCGGCCTGCCATACAATGCTGTCCACCACCTCAGCCATCGAAACATCCAGGCCAGTCCGCTCCAACGAACCCACCTCGAACTCCTTGATGCCGCAGGGCACAATCTTGTCGAACCAAGACAGGTCGCAGCTGACGTTCAGGGCAAAGCCGTGCATGGTGCGGCCCTGCTTTAGGCGAACTCCCACGGCGGCCAGCTTTTCGGGCGAGTCGGATTCGGGGCGCCACCACACGCCCGGATAGCGCGACAGCCGTCCCACATCGGAAAGGCCCAGCTCGGCCAGTGCGTCAATCAGCAGCTGCTCCACCGAGCGGACATAGCTGGTTGTGTGGATCATTCC
>CAZERQ010000082.1:0-4711 GCA_964514465.1 uncultured Acidimicrobiales bacterium | reverse complement strand
GCCACCTGCCCCAGCTTGCGGAACAGGTTGCCCAGATAGTCAGACCCGTTCTCAACCGAGGCGACCCGCAGGTTGGGGAACCGCTCATACATCCGCTCAAACGACATCGTGATCAGCCAGTCATAGGCCGCCCGCTCGATGTTGAACGTCTTGATGGTGGGCGCGCCCCGCTTGGCCGAGCTGCCGCCGCCACCACCCGAGCCGCCGAAGTTCGCACCGAACCCGTCATCGTCATAGCCCTGGGCCGAATAGCCGCTGTCGCCGGCGTGCACCACCACGCACACCCCGGCCTCATTCACCCGCTCCCAAAACGGGTCAAACATCTCATCTCCGGGCGAGCGCGGCCCGTGCGCAGTCATCACCGGAGCCGGCCGCATCACCACCACCCGAACGTCCCGCCCCAGCGCCCACTCCAACTCCTCACAGGCCCAATCCACATCCGACAGAGTGATATATGGCGCCGCAAAAATCCGATCCTTATAGGCGAACCCCCAGTCCTCCTCCACCCAGCGGTTGAACCCCCGGAACAGCACCCCGGACGCCTCCAGGTCATGCTTCATCAGCTCCTCATAGAGCACGCCCAAAGTCGGAAACAGCCACACGCTCGACAGGCCCTGCGCATCCAGGCACTCGATGCGGGCGTCTCGGTCGCGGTAGTGCGCCGGGATGGGCTCTCGGTCGCGCAGATAATCCAGCGGCGACTTGCCCTCGGGGTTGCCCCTGAAATATTTATACAGCGCGCCGGCCTTGGCGATCGGGTCAAAGGTCGGGTTCACCACCGCATGGCTGACCGTGCCGGCAATGACGTGATAGCTGCGCCCGCCAATCTCGCACCACTCCACGCAACGCCGATGCCAGGCGGGATCAACGTGGCGGGTGAAGGCGTCCAGCGCTTCATAGTAGTGGTTGTCGCAGTCAAATGGGAGATAGCCGAGGTCGTCCATGATGATTTCAGTATAGCGTGGTTGGCGGATGCGTGGGGACGGACAGGTGTGGAGCGGACGCTAGCCGGCATCCGGCATATGACCCAGGGCGCTGCGATGGCGCACGCCGGCCGCGCTGTCGGGTGCCCCGTCCAAAATGCCCGTCAGACTAGTCGGCTGGTGCTCGCCCAGTGCCAGCTGCTCCAGCACGCCCACGCCTACCCGCTCGCCATAGCGCGCCCGCACCAGTGTTTGGATGTGCAGGCTGGAGAAGTCCTGCGGGTCAAAGTCGTCCAGGCCGATCGACTCGCCGCCCACCTCAAGCTGTCCGTGCGCGGAGCCGTGCGCCCAGTACGGATGCATATAGCCGATGCCGCGCATCCTGAAGGTGTAGAGGCGCTCGAGCTCAATGCGGTGCGATGCGCCGGCGGCATCGGTGAAGCCCAGCGCCGCCCAGTTCATCTCCCGGCGGCCAGGCATCCATTCGATTTCATAGCCGATGTCGGCCAGCTCCTCGGGGGGCGCGGCGGATACGGCGGCTGGCCCGTCTGACCCGTCTGCGCCGGCAACGCCGCCAGGCCCGCACAACACAGGCGCGTCCGGCCCGTCCAGCAACGGCACCCGCAGCGCCGACTCCAGCCAGCGCGTGCCGTCGGGGTTTTCGTGCATGGCCAGGTGCGTGCACACGTCGTCAAAATGCAGCGGCGCCCACAGCCAGAACGCCCGCGGTTCGCGCCCCGGTCGGTTGGTCGGCGCGGGCTGCCCCACCGGGCGGGTGCCCCACGACCTGTCGCGCACGGCGAACACTTCGCTTGGATCCAGCCGCAGTTCCAAGCCGCCCACCTTGACGCTACCTTCCCAGGTGCCCCACTGGGTCAGACGGGTGTGATCCATGACCTCAATCCCATCGGGGTCGATGCGGCGCTGGCGGGGTTCCTCTATGGCGGCGGTGCGCGCCCGGAATGTGGCGTCTGCCTCCAGGCCGAAGTCGTTGGGCTCAACCACATAGCGCAGCGTGCGCATCGGCTCCAGCACCTCCACCCGCAGCGGGCCCACCGCAGTCGAGCGATCCCAGGGCATCGTGGCGGACGCAAACACGGAATGCTCCACGCCTTCGTGGATCACGCTGAAGGCGGCATCGGCTACGCCGCGCACGGGATAGTGCCCCATGGCGCCGCCGATGAAAAAGTCGCCCTGGCGGTGGGTGCCGTTGAAGAAATATCGGTCGTAGTGGTTGGGGTTGCCCGAGGCGGGATGTGCGATCGGGTCGGCCGATGGGTGAATGGGATAGTCGTCAAAGGGAGTGAGCATTGGAACAAGTCTAGACGCCTGGCAGTTGCAGAATCCTGTCGAGGCTGAAGCCGCAGATGTCTTGTGCGAATTCGTTGAGGTCGGCAGCCGAGCGGGACATCTCATCTGAGCGGGCCACCAGGTTGCGGCGGGCGAGGTCGGGGTCTTGGGTGTTGACGAACTGGTTGAAGATGTCGATCATCGTGGCCAGAGCCTGCCGAATCTGAAGCGGGGCGTCTGGCTGAAGTTGGCGCAGCTCGTCCAGGGTCTGGCGTGCGCTGACGGAAGTCTGCGGGTTGGACACTTCCTGGAGCCGGTCGCAGAATTTTTCCTGCTGGCTGTCTGAGCAGTTTGTGAGCGTGAGCGCGAAGACGAGTGTGAGCGCGAGCGCGGTTGTCGCCAGCTTGGCTCCCGCGCGAGAGTGGGCGCGAGACCGACCGTCTGAGCGGGCGCAACCGCTAGGCCGCGCCAGCCCGTTCGCGAAGCTGCCCGATCGCGTGCTCAATGCCCTCGGGGTCACGTGTCAGACAGCTGCCGGCGATCAACATATCGGCACCGGCGCTGACCGCCCCGGCGATGGTGTCGGGCGCGATGCCTCCGTCCACCTCCAGGTGTATGTCTCGTCCGGACGACTCGATCAGTTCGCGCACCTGTCGGATCTTGGGCTCCATGCTCGCCAGATACGCCTGGCCGCCGAAGCCGGGATTGACGGTCATCACCAGCACCAGGTCAACCAGATCCAGCACGTGCGCCACCTCCTCTGCCGGAGTGCTCGGGTTCAGCGCCACGCCGGCCGCGGCACCCAAATCGGCAACCAGCCCCAGACTGCGGTGCAGATGATCGCAGGCCTCGGCGTGCACGATCAGCCGCTGACAGCCCGCCTCGACATATCGCTGGGCCAGGTCGTCCGGGTCAAGCACCATCAGATGCGCCTCGAACGGCAGCGACACTTGCTCGCGCACGTGGGCGATCACATCGGGGCCGAAGGTCAGGTTGGGGACGAATTGGCCGTCCATTATGTCCCACTGGATGCCGTCTATGCCGGCCTGCTCCAGCTGCTGGCACTCGTGGCTGAGCCGTCCGAGGTCAAAGGACAGCACCGAGGCGTAGAGCTGGATTTGAGAGGCGGACGCGGCTGCGGGCGCGGACGCGGCGGCAGGTGGGGCGGACGCAGCGGGGGGCATCAGCTTTCGGCCGCCGGCTCGCGCTCGGCTAGCTCTGCCAGGGACAGCTCCAATATTCCGTCGGCCACCAGCTGCTCGATTTCGTCCCGGTTCATGTCCAGCAGCTGCTCGCAAATCTCGATGGTGTGCTCGCCCAGCATGGGAGCCTGGAAAATGTTGGGGCCGGGCATGTCGCTGCCCACGAAAGCCGGGCCCTCCATGTTGACCTTGCCTATCTCCTGTTGTTCGATCTCGACCATGAAGCCGCGGGCCTGATAGTGCGGATCTTCCATCTGGTCGGCCACCGTCAGCATGGCGCCCGCCGGCAGCCCGGCAGCCTGGCAGCGCGCCATCACCTCGCGGGACGGCAGCTGCGCGGTCCATTCCCCCACGCCCCGGTTGAGCGGCCCGCGTGCGGACAGGCGGCCTTCGGAGGTGTCGTATTCCGGCTCGCCAGCCCAGTCGGGATTGCCCATCAGCTGCTTGAGTGCCTGCCAGTCGCGGTCGTCGCGCACGCAGATCGCGCACCACTGTTCGGTGTCCGTCTCTCCCGCCCCGTCCGCGCACGCAAACACACCCCAGGGCGCGCCCATCAGCGAGTCGTTGCCCATCGGCCTGACCGATCCGGGCTCGGCGCTTTCTCGCATGTATATGTCGCCCATCAGCGCAATCAGGTTCTCCACCTGGGCCAGCTCCGCGTGGAAGCCCGTGCCGCCGTTCAGTTTCTGCCACACCCCCAGCAGCGTGGCGATGGCGGCGACCCGTCCGGCCAGGTGATCGGGGTGGATGGCGACCGAGCCGGGCGGCGGGTCACCGTCGTCAAAGTTCCACAGCCAGGTCAGCCCGCCGACCGTCTGGATGGTGGGGCCATAGCCGATCCAGTCGCCGTAGGCACCGTGCGATCCCATCATCTGGCTGGACGCCATTGTGATGTCGGGGTTGGCTTGGCTGAGGTCGCCATAGCCCAGGCGCAGCTTGTCCATGGTGCCGGTGGAGTTGTTCTCGATGGCGATGTCGCATTGGCGGGCCAGCCGGTGGATGATGTCTTGGCCCTGGGGTGTTTTGATGTTGACGCCGAAGGAGCGCTTTGACCGGTTGGACGAGGCGAAGGAGCCGTTCATCTCAGACGCCAGCATGGTGCGGATGAAGTCGGGGTAGGCGCGGGTTTCGATTTTGATGACGTCGGCTCCGTATTCGGCCAGCATGCGGGCGCCTTCCACGCCTACGCCGCCGTGTCCAAAGTCGAGCACGCGCAGGCCGGCGAGGGGGGCTTGGGGTTGGTCGGGGGCCGACTGCGCGTGCTCGACTTTGGACACGGCGGCGTAGGCGTGGAAG
>CAZERQ010000081.1:0-5461 GCA_964514465.1 uncultured Acidimicrobiales bacterium | reverse complement strand
TCCTTGCTGGCTGGGGATTCCCCGCGGGCCGGATCCGAGTCAAGCAGTTCTTCTCGTGCCATCGTCTTGTCGTCCTGTTGAGTTATTGCGCCAGCACCGCGAGCGCCTGCTTCAGCACCGCTTCGGTGTCGGTCGCGCCATCCCCGTCCGCGCCGCCGTCGAGCTGGTCTGCAACTTCAGCCAGCGCCAGGCGTATCTCCTCGGTGGAATACCCCAGCTCCGACAGCGCGGCCCGCACCTCAGCTCGCACCGAACTTGGCTCGGGCGCCGCGGACGAGGTGACTTCGGCCACCTCAAAACGATCCTTGAGCACTGCCAGCAGTTGGCGGGCGCGCTTGGTTCCGATGCCGGGCACCAGACACAGCGAGTCGATGTCTTCGTCCAACAGCACGGTCTGCAGCTCCTGGGGCGAAAAGGTGGACAGCACGGCCATGGCCATCTGCGGGCCGATGCCCGGGATGCCCAGCAAGATGGTGAAGCTCTGGACTTCGAACTGGGTGCCGAAGCCATACAGCCCGATTGAATCCTCCCGGACGACCTGCTCGGTGAAAAAATGCAGCTCGGCGGGCTTTTTACGGCTGGAGTTGGCGCTGGAGGTGTCGTCCGAGTTGCGGCTGATGCTGGCGGCCAGATCCTTGGATGTAACGTGCACCCAATAGCCCACGCCCGCCACCTCCAGCAGCAGTCGGTCGGAGTCTTTGTCGTGGGCAGCCAGTCTGCCTTTGAGCGAGCCGATCATAGTTTGGCCGTGGCAGCTTGGGGAGTTGCTGCGGTTTGGGGAACCGTGGCAAGTTGGGGAGCCGGGGCAGTTTGGGCAACATGTTGCGGCTGCGAGGCGAACGCCAGATGACACAGCGCCACGGCCAGCGCATCCGAAGCGTCGGCCACCTTCAGCGGTTCGCTCAGCCCCAAAATGATCTTCACCATATGCGCCACCTCCTGCTTGCCGGCAGCGCCATAGCCGGCCACCGCATTCTTGACCTGGTTGGGCGAATATTCCGCAATGGCACAACCCGCGCTGGCAGCCAACTCCAAAGCGATGCCCGAGGCCTGCCCCACACCCATGGCTGTGCGCACATTGACCTGGAACAGCACCCGTTCCACCGCCACCGCATCGGGGGAGAACTCCACGAACAACTCAGCCAGATCCTCGCGCAAAGTCATCAGGCGCTGGGGCACTGGCTGGCTCTTGGGCGTGGTTACGACACCGGCACCCACAACCTCGGGCGTGCTCCCGTGTTGCGCCACCAGGCCGTAGCCGCAGCGAGACAAGCCAGGGTCAATACCCAGAACCAACATAGTATTGAGGTTATAATGCGCCACCGACAATTCGCGGAATTGGGGCGAATTGCACGGGCGCGGCACAGGCGGGCGCGACGCAAACGGGCGCGGCACAGGCGGGCGCGGGGCGTGGACTCGGCCGCACGGGCTCAGCCCATTGATTCAGCCAGCATCTCGTCGGGGATGTCAAAGTTGGCGAACACCTCGCCCACATCGTCCAGATCGTCCAACAAATCCATCAGCTGCAGCACCGACTTGGCCTGCGCCTGATCCTTCACCGGCACGGTCTGCTGCGCCACCATGGTCAAGTCGGCAGAATCGATCTGCAGCTCAGCCTCCTCCAACGCTTGCCTCAGCTCCTGATATTCGCCCGGGTCGCAGGTTACCTTCCACAACTCCCCTTCTGCCTCCAAATCTTCGGCCCCAGCCGACAGCGAAGCCGCCATGACCGACTCCTCGTCGCCGGCCACCATCACCACTCCTTTGCGCTCGAACTGCCAGGCCACCGAGCCGGGCTCGGCCAACGATCCGCCGTTGCGGGTCAGCACGGTCCTGATTTCGGAGCTGGTGCGGTTGCGGTTGTCGGTCAGCGCCTCTATATATATGGCCACTCCCCCAGGCGCGTATCCCTCATAGTGCGCCTGTTCGTAGATCACGCCCTCCAGCTCTCCCGCACCGCGCTTGATGGCCCGCTCGATGGTCTCCAGCGGCACCGAGCTGTCGCGCGCCTTTTGATAGACGGCTCGCAGGGACGGGTTGGCGTCCAGATCCGCGCCGCCAGCGCGCGCGGCCACCTCCAGTTGGCGAATCAGCTTGGCGAACAGCTTGCCTCGCTTGGCGTCGTTGGCGCCCTTGCGCCGTTTTATGGTTGCCCATTTGGAATGTCCAGACATTTATCCTCCTTTGGTGCCTCAAACTTTCTTTGGTTGCCTCAAACTTTGGCTTCCTTGAAAAACAGCTTATGAAGTCTAGTGTCATCTGTGAGTTCCGGATGAAACGAGCTGGCCCAGACGTTACCCTGGCGGCACAGCACGGGATGCTCGCGATGGGTGGCGAGGACCTCGACCGCCGGCCCCGAGCTCGCCACCATTGGCGAGCGGATGAACACACCCACGAAAGGCTGGGTGCCGATGGCGGGAATGTCGAGCGGTGCCTCAAAGGAGTCGATCTGTCGGCCATAGGCGTTGCGGCGCACGGCGATGTCAAGCGCGCCGAGAGTGTGCTGATCGCTGCGGCCGTCCAACAGGGAACTGGCCAGCAATATCATGCCGGCGCAGGTGCCCCAGGTGGGCAGACCCGATCTGATTTTGCTGCGCAGCGTTTCCAGCAGGTTGTTCGAATCCAGCATCTTGGATATGGTGGTCGACTCGCCGCCGGGGATTATGAGGCTGTCCACGGCGTCAAGCTCGGCGGCAGTGCGCACGGCAATGGCGTCCAGCTGCAGGCTTGACAGGGCTTGCTGGTGGCGGGCGATGTCTCCTTGCAGCCCGAGTATTCCGACCGTCACCATCCTCGGTCGGCCAGGTGGGTCTCCAGGGCAGCTATCTCCTGGCCTTCCATGGCCTCGCCCAGATCGCGGCTGACCTCCAGCAGGACTTCGGGATCCTCAAAGTTGGCGGTGGCCTTGACGATGGCGCTGGCGCGGACCGACGGATCCTCGCTCTTGAATATGCCCGAGCCCACGAATACCGCTTCGGCTCCCAGCTGCATGACGAAAGCGGCGTCGGCCGGCGTGGCTATGCCCCCCGCGCAAAACAGCGGCACGGGCAGCTTGCCGGCGGCAGCCACTTCTTCGATCAGCTCGACTGGAACCCGGTGTTTAGCGGCTGCTGCGGCCAGTTCCTTTTGACCAGCTTTGCCGGCCAGACCCGACAGCTCGGACAGCTCGCCATATATCGCGCGCAAATGGCGGGTGGCCTCCACGATGTTGCCGGTGCCAGCCTCTCCCTTTGAGCGGATCAGCGCGGCACCCTCGGCTATTCTTCGAAGGGCCTCGCCCAGGTTAGTCGCTCCGCACACGAACGGGATCTCAAAAGGCTGCTTGTCAATGTGGTGCTCTTCGTCGGCGGGGGTGAGCACTTCGCTCTCGTCAATGAAGTCGACGCCCATGGCCTGCAGAATCTGGGCCTCTCCGAAATGTCCGATGCGCACCTTGGCCATGACCGGGATGGTTACTTGATTCTGAATTTGTTCGATGATCTCGGGCGGGCTCATGCGGGCCACGCCGCCGTGTCTGCGGATGTCGGCCGGCACCCGCTCCAGTGCCATGACCGCGACCGCGCCGGCGTCCTCGGCTATCTTGGCCTGGTCGGCCGTGACCACATCCATGATGACGCCGCCCGACAACATATCGGCCAGGCCGCGCTTGATGCGGAAGGTGCCGGTGCGCATGTCCATCTGTCCGTTGGCGGAGGCGCCGTTGGCTGCGGCACCGTTGGCAGAAGTCTCGCGTTCTGATGCCATAGTTAAAGTCTAGTCTGTTGTGGCCAGCAGGTGTCGGCAGCGGGGAAACCAGACATCAGGCTTCAGCCAAAATGCCGATCCTGTTTTCGACCGACTGCTTCTGCCTCCGCCGCGGCAGGATCTGGAGGTGATCCAGATGGCTGGGCAGCTTGGGGCTGCGCTGCAGGCTGATGCCATTTAGCACCGAGATCAGCGCGGTCGGATAGCGGGTCAGCTGAACGGCCGCCATGTCGGCTGCCAGCAAAGCGTTCTGGCCACGTGAACGGCGCACCCCCCGCCCCGCCATTCGGCGCAGACCCAGAGGCGCCAGCACCACCCCGAAGACAACCGCAGCCAGGCTGTCGGCGCGAAAGTCGCCCTTGTGGATTCGGTAGAGTCCGTGGGCAATCAGGGCTTCTTGTTCCACCGCGCTGAGCTGGTCAAAGAATCCGCTGGAGACACAGATGCGGGCACCCCGCAGTCGGATGCCATAGACCACAACGGTCGGGATGGATTCGTCAAACACGGCCAGGCGCGGCTTGGGCAGACCGCTTGTGAGGCACAGCGCTTCGGTGGTGCTATAGAGCAGCGCGTGTCGGGTTCTGTCTGCTGGTTTGGCACCGAGCTGCCCTCCGATGAGCTTGGTGGCTAGGAGCAGAATCGCAAGCACCAATAGCACGCCGGCGGCGGTTGCTACCACGACGGCCGACAGAAGTTCCAGGTCAAAAGCCAGCGCGATCGCAAATGCCAGCACTGCGCCGAACAGCAGCGGCCAAAACAGCAGCTTGAGCGCGCTGGACTTGCGGGGGAATTCGATGGGTTGGGTCATTTTGATCAAAGGGATTGGGTGGTGTGGGTCACTGCCGGCTGGGTTTCACAAATTAGTCTAGATTTAGATATCGATTTTCAGAGCCGCACATAAATCTCGCGATATTTTTCGGCCAGACGGTCCATCGAAAAATGCTCCACCCGGAGCCGTCCGTTGTCCACCAGATGCTGCGCCAATCGGGGCTGACGCAACACCTCGCCCAAGGCCTTAGCCAGCGCTCGGGCGTCGCCCCTAGGCACCATCACCGCCTCCCGTTCGTGCTTGGCCACCCGCTCATATGACGCCAAGTTGCTCGCAACGATCGGGGTTCCGGCCAGCATCGCTTCCAGCAACACCACCCCGAACGATTCGCCGCCCAGCGACGGCGCGCAGAACACGTCGGCCGCCTTCAGCCGGGCGATCTTCTCGTCATCTGAGATGCGCCCCAGCCAGACCAGCCGCCGGTCATGGCCATATTGCGACAGCAGCTGAGCCGTCTCCGATCCTTCGCCGCCAATCCAAAGCTCGACTTCGGCCGGCAGATGCGCCATCGCATCCAGCAGCACCCTGAGTCCCTTGCGGTGCTCGTGGCGCGCCAAAAAGAATATGGTCGGGGCCTGCTTGGGCCAGGGATCCGGGTCCTTGGCGGGGCTGGTGTCGATGGCATTGAACAGGATTTCATAGCTGCCGCCCAGGGCTTGTTGCGCCATGGCTTGGGCATCAGCTGACACAGCGCAGCGCACATCCAGTCTGGCCGCCAGCTTCTTCAGCGCCGGGCCGAGCCAGCGATAGCTTGCGCTTGAGCCGGCCGCGTGGAACGTCCCCACCATCGGGCTGCCCTTGACGAACAGCGCGGTCATTGTCGGGCCCGGCACCATCGGCTCATGCAGATGCAGCACGTCAAAGCGTTCGTCGCGCAGGGCCCGTATG
>CAZERQ010000080.1:0-3105 GCA_964514465.1 uncultured Acidimicrobiales bacterium | reverse complement strand
CCGCTGCCTAATCTGCTCGCAGACCTGACAGCCGACTGGGTGCGTTTCGCTTCCCGCACAGAAAAAGATTTTGTGTCGCACATCGCTCTGGCACATTCGCAGTATGAGAGCATCCACCCGTTCTGTGACGGCAACGGACGCAGCGGACGCGCCGAGATGATGCGGATGCTGCTCGGCGCGGGGAAGCTGGCGGTGCCGTTCTCGACCGCGCTGTTCGAAGCCAGACGGAGATACTATGACACGTTCGACGCATACCGGCAAGGCGACCTAGAGTATCCGATACATGTCCACGCAGCCGCCCTCACCGCGGCAGGTGAAGTTGTCCGCCTTTACACAGAAGACATGGACGAACTGCTGGAATGCTGGCACACATACGCAGAAGCTGACCGGCCAGAGAATTCCGAGGTCAGCAAAGCTCTGGGATGGATAGCGCACAACCCTGTTTTCTCTGAAGCAACGCTGGCAGACGGAGCTGGCATCAGCCCGTCCAATGTAGGCGATGTGGTGTCCGCGCTGCTGTCAGCCGGTATCATACGCACACCCAAAGACTTTGACCCTGAACTCAAAATATGGGAGGCGGCTGACATCACAGCACTTGCGGGCTACATAGAAAAAACCGTGCAAACACTGGCCTCGGATTCGGTGTCAAAAATCCGCCACAAAGATGCCGAATTTTGGCTGGCGCTAGCAGAAGCAGAATAACGCCAACGCGCCAGTTAGTCCGCCGGTCAAGCACCGGGTGCATATGGTTGCGATTGAAATATTGTCCGCTGGCGAATTTCTATAAATTCCCCACCCCAATCTCCAGCAGCTCGCCGAACTTCGCCAGGGCAGCCTCGCGCCGGGTGGGGATGTGCTCGCTGGGCCAGCCCGCAACCGCTTCATATTCCTTCAGCGACTTGCGGGCGATGGTCACCTTGTGCACCTCGTCGGCCCCGTCCACCAGTCTTGACGCCCGAGCCATGCGATACATCTCCTCCAGCGGCAAATCGGCCGTGTAGCCCAGCGCCCCGTGAACCTGTATCGCCCGGTCGATGGCGTTGAATAGCATCTGCGTGCCATACACCTTGATCATCGCAATCTCCACCCTTGAGGCCGAAGCTCCGTGGGTGTCCATGTGCCAGGCGGCATGCATGCACAGCATCTTGGCGGCCTCGATCTCGATCCTGGTGCTGGCGATGAAATCTTGCACCATCTGCTTGTCGGACAGCAGCGACCCGTGGGAGAACCGCGACAGCGACCGCTCGCACATCATGTCAAAGGCGCGCCTGGCTTGCCCGATCCAGCGCATAGCGTGGTGGATGCGGCCCGGCCCCAGCCGCTTTTGCGCCAGCACGAATCCGTCTCCGGGCTGGCCGATCAGGTTGGCTTTGGGCACCCGGACGTCGTGGTATCTGATCTCGGCGTGGCCGGGCGGCTGGCGGGGGAACGGCACGTCATAGGGATGATGCATGTTGGCGACATCGCGCACGATCTCAACTCCGGGCGCATCGGTTGGCACCACCAGCATGGAGCAGCCTCGGCGCGGTTCGACCTCGGGGTTGGTCACGGCCATCACGATCAGAAAGTCGGCCACCGAGCCGTTGCTGGTGAACCACTTGTGGCCCGAGATGACGTATTCGTCACCGTCTTGCACTGCCTGGGTTTGGATGAGGGTCGGGTCGGAGCCGGCCACTTCGGGTTCGGTCATGGAGAACGCACTGCGCAGCTCGCCGGCCAGCAGCGGATGCATCCACTTTTGCTTCTGCTCCTTGTTGCCGCCGATGGCCAGCAGCTCGGCGTTGCCGCTGTCGGGTGCCTGGTTGCCGAATATTGACGGGGCGATGAAGCTGCGGCCCAGGATCTCGTGCATCAGCGCCAGCTTGACCTGACCGAAACCCTGCCCGCCCAGCTCCGGATCCAGATGGCAGGCCCACAGGTTTTGGTCTTTGACTTGCTGCTTGAGCGGGTCGCAGAGTTGGTTCCACTGCTGCTCGCCCAAATCGTGCGCCAGCGTTTCCAGCGGCAGGATCTCTCCGTCCAGGAACTGGCGCATCCAGTCCAGCTTTTGCTGGAAGTCGGGTTCGGTTGAAAAATCCCAGGCCATTTTCAGCCGACAACCTTTTGCTCGCGCAGCTGCGCGACCTCGGCGGCGCCATAGCCCAACTCGGCCAGCACATCGTCGGTGGCTTCGCCTGAAACAGACGACTGAACGGCAGGCTCGGTCGGGGTGCCGCTGAAGCGGGGTGCCGGGGACGGCTGGCTCTGCCCGCAGGTGTCGAAGAACGCGCCACGGGCTGTGGCTTGCGGGTGGCTGCGGGTTTCGCCCATGGTGAGCACCGGAGTCACGCAGGCGTCGGTGCCGGCAAAGACCTGCTCCCAGTGCTGGCGGGTCTGGGTTTTGAATATGTCGGCGAAGCGGGCTTTGAGTTCGGGCCAGCCGCTGCGGTCCATTTGCGCGGGCAGGTCGGCGGCGGCATCAGCATCGGCGGCGTTTCCAGCCAGACCCAACCCCACCAAAAGCGCCTCATAGAACGGCGGCTCGATCGCACCCACCGCCATCCACTGCCCGTCAGCCGTCTCATACACGTCATAGAACGGCGCGCCCGAATCCAACATGTTGGTGCCGCGCTCGTCCGTCCAAAATCCTGAGGCGTGCGCGCTGTAAAGCGGCGACAAAAGATAGGCCGCCCCGTCAACCATGGCCGCATCCACAACCTGTCCGTCGCCTCCCCGAGCCACGTGCAGCAGCCCGGCGCAGATCCCCAGCACCACGAATGCCGAGCCGCCGCCGAAGTCGCCGATCAGGTTCAGCGGCACGCTGGGGGGCTGCCCCTGGCGGCCGATGTGAGCCAGCGGCCCGGCCAGCGAAATATAGTTGATGTCGTGGCCGGCGGTCTCAGCCAGCGGGCCTTGCTGCCCCCAACCGGTCATGCGGGCATACACCAGTTTGGGGTTGCGCGCCAGACACTCATCTGGGCCGACTCCCAGCCGCTCGGCAACGCCCGCCCGGAAACCCTCCAGCAAAACGTCGGCCGACTCGACCAGACGCAGCACCAGATCCGCGCCTGCAGGCTGCTTCAGGTCGACCTGGACGGATCGCTTGCCGCGTTCCATCGGACCGGA
>CAZERQ010000079.1:0-20193 GCA_964514465.1 uncultured Acidimicrobiales bacterium | reverse complement strand
GCTGTTGCCCTGGCGCGCCTCCAAAAAGAAAACCCGCTGACCCTTGGGGCCGATTGCGCCGGTGGTGAACAGGTCGGGTTCGTCAAAGTCAAATTCCAACATTGCTGTGCTCTCGGGTCATGTCTCGTCGGGTCATGGTCGATTTTAATTTTAGCGGGTTCAGGGGTTTGTGGGTGGCGGGTTGGCGCGATATATTGTGGCGGGTTGGCGCGGCGCTCGGGTCAAAAGGTCTGATTCACTCCCAGCACCATCGGCCCGCCCAAGATCGCCTGCCCCTCCGTGTGCATCTGGATGACGGAGACCGAGGCGGGCGATATGGCTATGCGCTGGAACAGATCCAGATGAACCCCCAGGGCGTGGGCCATGGCCGCCTTGATGGTGTCGGCGTGGGAGTATGCCGCGATGGTTTTGCCGCGGTGCCGCTGCGCCATCTCTGCCAGGGCGTCCGTTATTCGGGTCTGCATCTGGGCGAACGACTCGCCTTGGGGGAAGCGGAAGCTGCTGGGGTTGCGCTGGACTTGCTGCCAGTCCCGGGTCTTTCGCAGGGTGGCGAGGCTGCGGCCAGTCCAGCGTCCGAAGTCGCATTCGTTGAGGCCGGGATGGATGCGGATCTGGCGTTTGGTGAGTTGTGCCAGCGGTTCGGCGGTTTGGCGGGCGCGCTCCATGGGGGAGCTGTAGATGGCGGCGATCTTGTGCTGGCGGGCGACGGCTTCGGCTGTGCGCTGGGCTTGGGCGATGCCTTTGTCGGCGAGCTTGAGGCCCTTGGCTCGGCCGGGCAGTACCTTGCCGGTGGTGGGGGTCTGCGCATGGCGGATCAGCAAGATGGTGGTTGCGGACTGGGGTTTTGGCTTGGCCGCGGGCTTTGTCTTGGGCTGGGGTTTTGACACGGGCGCGGGCTTCGTCTTGGTTCGGGATTTTTGTTGTGCCACTGTATTTTTGTTTAGCACGACTGGCTGGCTTACACTTGATTTATGCCAAATTTAAGTTGGGCTTCTGACACCGGTCCGTCATCAGACGCGCTGGACAAGCTGGTTGACGAACTGATCGGCTGTCGGGCTTGTCCCCGGCTGGTGAGTTGGCGAGAGGAGGTCGCCGCCACCAAGCGGGCCGCTTTCCGAGACGAAGAATATTGGGGCAAGCCTGTGCCGCCGCTGGGCGAAGCCGACGCCAGAGTTGTGGTGGTGGGTCTGGCACCGGCTGCCCACGGAGCCAACCGGACGGGCAGGATGTTCACCGGGGATCGGTCGGGCGATTTTTTGTATAGGTCGATGCATCGGGCGGGTCTGGCCAACCAGCCCCACTCGGTCGATCGCAGCGACGGGCTGGCCCTGACGGGTGCCTATGTTACCGCGCCGGTCAAGTGCGCCCCGCCCGCCAACAAACCAACCGCCGAGGAAAAGGCGGCCTGCCGGCAGTTCATCGAGCGGGAGCTGGAGTGTTTGCGCGAGGCCAGGGTGTTCGTGGCGCTGGGCGGGATCGCCACGGCTGAGTTGGCGGTGCTGTTGGGGATTGCGCCGCGGCCCAAGTTCGCGCACGGGGCCGAGTTCGAGCTGGGCGGCGGTCGGCACCTGATTTGCTGCTATCACCCGAGCCAGCAGAACACCTTCACAGGCAAGCTGACGCAGGCAATGCTGGACGATGTGTTTTTGCGGGCCTGCGAGTTGGCGGGTTTGTGAGTTGGCGAATTCAAGGTAGGCTAGAAGGGATGTCAAATTTGAGAAAAATTTTGGCTGGCCTGGCGGTGCTTGTGCTGGGCGGCATGCTCCTGGCTGGTTGCGGAGGCAGCGGCGAGCCCGAGGAATACAACGCAACCGTCGAGGAAAACTATGTCAGAGGCTGCGAAATCTCCATCGACGAGTCCAACCCCCAGATCGGCGACGCCATAGCCGTCTGCCAATGCGCCTATGAGAAGATCAAGCGCGGGGTCGAGTTTGAGGACTTCAAGGAGCTGGACGACGAACTACGCGAGGACATAGAGGCCCTAAGCAACGACATCCCAGATTCCGATAATACGGTCGGCTTAATTCGGGGCTACATCCGAGACTGCATCACGAGCAACAGCACCACCAGCTAACCACGCTGGGTAGATAGCCGCGCTGGATGGGTGGGTCAGCTAGGCCACCGGCCAACTAAACCGGCCGCACGCCCAGTGTAACTTCGGATTCGGCCCACTTGGGCCAGCGCTGGCGGCTCTTGGCGGCCAGTTTGTGGAGCAGCTCGATGGCCGCCGGGTCTTCGTCTCCGGGCCTGCCTTCGATGATGCCCTCTGACAGCATGGCGGTGATGATGGCCCGGCCCAGATCGGTGCGCACGATGGTCAGCGTCCAGTCCTTTTGCTCGCCAATGCCGCCGGCTGAGATGTCGGCATGCTCGGCCGCGAAGTCGGGGCACATCTCGCAGCCTTCCCTCGTCCAGGCGTGGCAATCCTTCAGGCTTATCTCCCGGTAGCCCCCGTTGCGCAGCCACACCTGCAACACACCTTTCACGTTCATCTTGGTCACGTCCTCCTTGCGCAGTCCGTATTTGATCCAAAACAGCTCGTCAAACATGGAATCGTCAAAGCTCTTGGAGCACAGCAGGCCGATGTTCAGACGCAGGGGCCGACCCACCTTGCCCACCTTGCGGCTCCACATCACGGGCGCGATCGAGGTCTGACAGCTCATCCCCACCAGCGCCAGATTTTTCAGGCCGCGCTCGGTCGCCTCACCAAACGCGAGCGTGTTGGCCGAATAGGTATAGCGGCTGCCGGCGCCGGCCAGCACCTCCTGCTTGTTGGTGGCCACCGCGGGCACCGCCTTCCAGCCGCCCTGGTCACCCTCAAGATGAGACACCAGCGCCCCGTCGATGATGTCGTTCTCCAGGCACCAAATTAAAATAGACGAGACCAGGCCGCCGTCTTGTCCTTGCTCCTGGATGGTGCGGTCGGTCGCCCGGGTCAAGATGATGTCCTTGTATATGCCCGACATCTCGCCGTCCTCGCGGCTGCGCCCGAACAGGTGCTGGTCGGCCTGTGTCTCCCACTGCCGAAAGCGCGGGCAGGCCCGGGTGCAAGAGGTGCAGCCCTTGACGCCGTGAGTGCAGTCGGTCGGGCCGAGCTCGTCCTCCAGATGATATGGCTTGTAGTGGCCGGCCTCGTGCTTGTAGCCGATGACATCGTGCGGACAGGAGATGACGCAGCCGGCGCAACCGGTGCACAGGCCGCTGTCAATGACTTCTTCGTGCAGCTCCTTCCACTGGTGAGTCCAGCGGGCTGGCGCGGGTGGTGGGTCTGGCGCGGGCGGGCTGGTCATATCTGCGCCCTCGACAGGATTCGAACCTGTGCACACGGCTCCGGAGGCCGTTGCTCTATCCCCTGAGCTACGAGGGCGGGCGCTGGTGATGCGCTGTAATATAGTTTAACTTGGAAATGTTATCTGTCAAACATCTGAGTTGAACGGCAAAATATAGTGACACAGATTTCAACCCGAGAGACCGACCCGACCCTGCACCCAAGCGCACCCGAAACGAAAGACAGCAAAATGAAATACGGAATCATCCCGCCCTACCGAGCCAGCGTTGTCCACGACCCGCAATACATGAGCACCTTTGCCCGCCACGCCGATGCGCTGGGATTTGAGAGCCTGTTCGTGGTGGAGCACGCGGTCGTGGCCGCCGACTATGAGCGCAACTATCCCTACAACTCCTCGGGCGAGATGGCGCTGGCCGAGGACTGCAACATTCCCGACCCGCTGGACATGCTGGCGTATCTGGCCGGCATCACCGACAACATCAGGCTGGGCACCGGCATCCTGGTTGCGCCCAACCATCATCCCGTGCCGCTGGCCAAGCGCTGCGCCACCATTGACGTGCTGAGCGGCGGACGACTGCATCTGGGAGTCGGCGTGGGCTGGATGCGCGAGGAGTTGGAAGCTTGCGGCACCGACTTCGACACCCGGGGGAGACGGCTGGACGAGACCATCGAGGTGATGCGCAAGCTGTGGGCACCGGGCGTGGCCAGCCATGACGGGGACTTCTTCGGCTTCGGCCCGGCCAACAGCTTTCCCAAACCTGTGCAGAGCGGCATCCCGATCCACATCGGCGGGCACAGCCGGGCGGCGGCTCGGCGGGCGGGTCGTCTGGGTGACGGCTTTCATCCGCTGGGTCTGGCCGGCGATGAGCTGTCGGCTGCGCTGGAGCTTGTGAGATCCGAGGCGGCTGAGGCGGGGCGCGACCCGGACAGTTTGGAGTTGACGCTGGGCGGCGGGTTGGCCGTGTTTGACGAAGCCGCTTTGGAGCAGGTTGTGGCGGCGGGTGCCGACCGAGTGATTTTGGGCAGCGGCACCAGCGATTTGTCGGCATTGCAAGATGAGATGTCGGCGTTTGCCGAGAAATTCATTGGCGGGGACTAGCGGGGTGGCGGCGGGTTCTGACGGGATGGGGGCGGACGCGGCGGCGGACGGCGCGGCGGCGTCGGGTCCGCTGGTGGGCGTCAAGGTGGTTGAGTTGGCCGGCATCGGGCCCGCCCCGTTTTGTGCCATGATGCTGTCTGACATGGGCGCCGAAGTCATCCGGGTTGACCGGGCCTCGGCCGTGCCGGAGCAGTCTGCTGACCAGTCCAGTTCTGACCAGACCAACTCCGACCAGCCCAGCCCCGATCCGCTGAACCGCGGGCGCCGTTCCGTGGCGGTGGATCTGAAGCAGCCGGCCGGAGTCGAGGCGGTCTTGCGTCTGGCGCAGTCGGCCGACATTTTGCTGGAGGGTTTCCGGCCCGGAGTGGCCGAGCGGCTGGGGGTCGGCCCGCAGGTCTGCCTGGAGAAAAATCCCAAACTGGTCTATGGCCGCATGACCGGCTGGGGCCAAAGCGGGCCCTATGCTTCGGCCGCGGGGCACGACATAAATTACATCGCCCTCTCAGGTGCGCTCGGCACGGTTGGCGCGGCGGGCGGGCCGCCTGTGCCGGCAGTCAATTATCTGGGCGATTTCGGAGGCGGCGGGCTGCTGCTGGCATTCGGTCTGGTCTGCGCTTTGATGTCGGCCCGACAGACCGGTGAGGGGCAGGTGGTGGACGCGGCCATGGTTGACGGATCCGCGCTGTTGGCCACCATGGTATATGGCATGCACTCGCTGGGGGTATGGGGTCAGCGGGGGGAGAATCTGCTGGACGGCGGCGCCTTCTATTATGGCGTCTATGAGTGCGCCGACGGGGAATATGTCTCCATCGGTTCGCTGGAGCCGCAGTTCTATCAGGAGCTGATCCGCCTGACCGGAGCCGACGAGACCAAGCTGCCCGCGCAAGGCGACTCGGCGGCTTGGCCTGAGGCTCGCCGGCATCTGGAGGAGATATTTTTGAGCAAGACCAGGGCGCAGTGGTGCGAGATCATGGAAGGCAGCGATGTGTGCTTTGCGCCCGTTTTGAGTTTGGACGAGGCGCCGCGCCATCCCCACAACGTGTCGCGCGGCAGCTTCATGCAGCTGGGGGATCTGACCTTGCCGGCGCCGGCACCCAGGTTCAGTCTGACACCGCCCGGGGTTCAGCGGCCGGCCCCGCACCCGGGGCAGCACAGTCGCCAGGTTTTGTCTGACTGGGGATTCAGCGATGCCGAGTTCGAGGAGCTGCGCGCTCAGGGGGTGGTGCGCGAGTTAGGGGTGGTGCGCTGATGGACAAGCCGCAGACTCTGGTCTTCTTTCACGCCCACCCCGACGATGAGGCCATCGCCACGGCCGGCACCATGCTCAAGGCGTCCCGTGCCGGCCACAGGGTCGTGCTGGTGGTGGCGACCAATGGCGAGCTGGGATTGGTTGCCGGCGAAGTGCTGGAGAAGGGTGAGCAGCTGGGCCGACTGCGCCGACAGGAAGTCTGCCGGGCGGCCGAGATTCTGGGAATTCACCGGGTGGAGTTTTTGGGCTATCACGACTCGGGCATGGCTGGCGATCCGACCAACCAGGATCCGAAGTGTTTCTGGCAGGCCGATGTGGGCCAGGCCGCCGCCAAGCTGGGCAAGATTTTGGGCCAGGAAAACCCGGCGGTGCTGACCATCTATGATCCCAACGGCGGCTATGGCCACCCCGACCACATCCAGGTGCATCGGGTGGGCACGGCCGCGGCCGAGCATGCAGGGGTGGAGAGGGTCTATTGGGCGACCATGAACCGCGACCAGATCCGTCGCCAGATGGCAGCCCAGGACGCGGCCGAGGCACTGCTGGACGAGGAACGGCGCGAGCGAGCCAGCGAGGAGGATTTTGGAATGCCCGAATCCGACATCACGCATGCGGTTGATGTGTCAGATGTTTTGGACGTCAAGCGGCAGGCCATGGAAGCGCACGCCAGCCAGATCACTCCCGAGTCGTTTTTCTTGGCGATGGACGAGGATAACTTCAAGGTGGCTTTCGGAACTGAATGGTATGTGGCGGCTCACCTGGAAGCGGGTGCGCGAGCGGGGGACGGGTCGGACGGCTCGGGGGGCGGGTCGGTTGCGGGGGACGGGTCGGCCAGTTTCTTTGATGATTTGCTGGTGCCGTAGTCAGAGTTCACTGCCAGGTTCACAGCCATGCTTGCCATCTCCCTGCTTCAGAATTTCCACGAGGATTTCTCCTGGTTCGTGATTGTGTCCAACGGGCTGGCCGGGCTGTGGGCGGTTCTGGCCCACAAGATCACCAGCCTGCAACAGCGCTCGCTTTGGTGGCTGATTGCGTTGGCGCAGGTTTTGGTGTTTGTCCAGGTGATTGTCGGCATCGCCCTGATTGCCGGAGAGAACTTGGAGGTCGACAGCTTCCATTTGTTCTATGGCGGGCTTTGCGTGCTGGCGGTGGGGATTTTGTATAGCTATCGCCAGCAGCTGGCCAAGTGGCGCTATCTGCTTTATGGGCTGGGCGAGCTGTTCATCATGGGTCTGGCGATTCGGGCGTTGAGCGTGGCCGGCTAGCCGCCGCGCAGGTTGGGGGGCGCGGGTTCGGGGGGCGCGGGTTCGGGTGCGCGCCGCCGGCTACTTCAAGCCAGCCAGGTCGTCTTCGCTCAGCCAGCTTGAGTGAAAGCCATAGGGCACCCGCTGGGTCATGGCCACCACAGCCAGCGGCTCGGCCGCTAGATCCTGGGCCGACAAGATCACCAGCGAGCTGGCCTCCGTCTCACGGTTATACACCAGCACCAGCACAAACCCGTCATCCTCGGCGCTGTCGGCCGACCGCGGCACAAACACAGGCTCGCCGGCATAGCGGCTGGGCCCGAAGTGGTGATGAACCGAGGAATTGCGCGCCAGGTCAAGCTGGACCACACGATGCCCGAAGCCGACCGTGCTGTAGTTCTCCTCGGCCATGGTCGCCACATAGGCAAAATGGTTGGGCAGCCCGAGCTTGCGGTCGTCAATCCTGGGGTATTCGCAGCGGATGTCAAAGGTGGTCTCCTCGCGCACGAAGCCGTCGTCCAGGTGTATGTCATAGCGTCTCACCATGGCGGGCGACTCGAAAGTGTTGGCGTTCTGGCGCCACAGCTCGGGATAGCGGCAGGTGTCGAGCACCACCCGCCGGCCAATGTCGCAGGCGTTGATGGTGTGGAACACATAGCCCGGCTCGATCTCAAACCAGCTCGGCTGATCCCCTGGCGCCGCGCCGCGGGGCAGCACACCCACCCGGGGCTGGTGGTCGGCGCTCCAGCGATATGGCAGCACGGCGGCTGAGTCCACCGACGGGTCGTGCACGATCGGCATGTCCAAAAACACGGCATGGTCGGCGGTGATGGCGAAGTCGTGCATCATGGTGGCGGCGGGCAGGTCGATGTCAAAGGATGCGGTCAGCTCCGACTGCGGGCTGAACTGGTGATAGGTCAGATAGGGCGGCGTCAGCGAAGTGCTGAAGGTGTGCATCTCGCCGGTGAGCGGACAAATCTTGGGGTGCGCTGCCATGGCCAGATCGCCCAGCGCGCCAAGCTGCTCCAGCTCGCCTGAGACCGCGACCGGCCGGCTGTTGTCGCCCAGAGCCAGGATGCGCCCGGCGTGTGAGATGACGTGGATGTTGGTTTGGGTGTAGCCGTTGTTGCCGGCATCGGGGGCGTCAATGCGCCTGTTGCGATACCACTGGGCCTGGCCGTCGCGGAAGCGGATTCCGTGCAGCATGCCCTGCCCGCTGAACCAGTGGTTGGTGGGGGAGAGGTCGGGGTTGGGGCCGTTGCGCAGCAGCAGTCCGTTCAGCTCGGCAGGGATGGTGCCCTGGGTCGGCAGGTCGTGGCTGTCGATTTCTTGGGCGACCGGTTTGTAGTTGCTGCGGAACCACCAGGGTCTGGCGTCATCGGGCGGGGCTGTTGCGGTCGCTGTCGCGGTCGCTGCTCCCGCGTCTGACGACCCCGTTGGTTCTTCTCCTGAGTTGGGCATTGGTTTCCTCCTGTTTGGGTTGGTATGTGTGGTCGACTACAGCAGAGCCTCGGCCAGCTGTCGCCATTCGTCCATGGGCAGTCGCCCGCCGAAGCCTTCCCCGGTTATGACTTGGATGGCCACGTGGTCGGCGCCGGCATCGTGGTGCTGTTTGATCCTCGCCAAGATGTCGTCCAGCGAACCCCACGCCACCACCCCGTCCACCAGCTTGTCTGAGCACTGCTCGATATCCTCGTCGGAAAAGCCGTGGCGGCGCAGGTTGTTCATATAGTTGGGCAGATCCATATAGAAGCCCATGCCCGAGCGGGCCAGCTCGCGGGCCTTGGCGGGGTCGCTCTCAAACACCACCTTCTGCTCGGGCGCCAGCAGCGCGTCTGGCCCCATGATCTCTCGGGCATAGGCAGTGTGCTCGGGCGGCACGAAATAGGGGTGCGCGCCGTCGGCTTTGTCGGCTGCCAGCTTCAGCATCTTGGGCCCCAGCGCGGCGATGATGGTGGGCGGGGGCATGTCGTGCTCCAGCGCCATGAACTGGGCCTGGCTCATCTTGTCAAGATAGTCGACCATCTGCGAAAATGGCTTGGCGTATGACAGGCCGTGGATGCCCTCCACGAAAGGCTGGTGGCTGACGCCCAGACCCAGCACGAAGCGGTTGTCGTAGGCTTCGGCCAAGGTCTTTTGGCAGGCGACTGCGGTCATCGGGTGGCGCGCCGAAATCTGGGCGATGCCGGTGGCGATCTTGAGGTTGGTGGTGGCATCCAGCATCACGGCCGCCGACACGAACGGGTCACGCCCGATGGCTTCGGGGCGCCAGAGGCAGGGCCAGCCCATGGCTTCAACCTCGGCCACCGTCTCCTTGACCGCCGAGGTCGGATGGCGATCCAGCATGCCCTGCCAGATGCCCACCTTGCCTATGTTGGGTTTTGCTGTGTCAGCTTTTGCCATGGTTTTATCTTAGCTGAGGGGTCTGACATTTTTCCCGGGGCCAGCGCGCGGGCGCGGGGTCTGGCGTGGGCGCGGGGCCGGGCGCGGACTCGGGGTCGGGCACGGGCGCGTATCATTATTCCTGCACCAACTCAATCAGCGTGCCGAACGCCCCTTTCGGATGGATGAACGCCACGGTTGTGTTGCGCGACCCGGGGCGCGGTGCTTGGTCGATGGGCGTGGCCCCGGCAGCCTTGAGCGCCTCCAGTGCCTCGGCGCAGTCGTCCACCCGATAGCCCACGTGATGCAGTCCCGGGCCGCGCTTGTCCAGGAACTTGGCGATGGGGGAGTCGGGTCGGGTGGCGGCCGTGAGTTGGATGTATGAGTCGGCCACCTTGATCAGCGCCTCCTCAACTCCGTCTGATTCCACGACTTCGCGGTGGGCGACCTCGGCTCCGAAGGCGCGGCGATAGAAATCCACGGCTTCGTCCAGGTCTTCGACGGCGATGGCGATGTGGTCAAGTTCGGTGAGTAGCATGGCGGGGGTTTGCATGGTTGGGGTTCTCCTGTGGTTGGGTGGGGGAAGCGGGGACGTATATATAACGTATATAACGAGTCAGCCGCGGGCGAGTTTGCGGGTGGTCGACTGGAGGAAGGCGCGGCGTTGTTTGTCTGACAGGCGGTCGATCTTATACAGCGACACCCAGCGGAACCGGCAGCCGTCGGCGCACAGCCCCTTGAGCGACTGGCCCAGGATTTTGCGGCCGGCGCGCCCCTGCACGAAGTTCACCCAGCGGGACGAGCCGTGGGTGGTGACTGCCGTCAGGCGTTTGATGCTACCCAGTGACTGCCGGGCTGCCGCTTGGCCGGCGGGGTTGTCCAGCGCCTGGGGGAACATCTGCTCGAGCCAGCTTTTGAGGATCGCCGGCAGGCCGTCCCACCAGGTGGGATAGACGAACAGCAGCTCCTCGGCCTGGGCCAGCGATGCCTTGTGGCGCGCCAGAATATCTTGGTTTAGGTTTTGTTCGGTGGACGAGGGTGGCGCGCTAATGTCATAGGACGCGTCAAAGCCGCTGCGATACAGGTCGATCACTTCGATGTGTTGGGGTTGCTCGGGGTGCTGGCCGATTTTCTCCAAGCCAGCCAGGACCGCGTCGCGCAGGGCGGCGTTGTAGCTGTCGGGCACGGGATGCACCCAGACGAGCAGCGACTTGGCAGCGGGTGTGGCGGCGCCTGTTGGCTCGGTCATCGTCTGTCCTTGTACTTAAGGGACGAGGATTTGGGCAACGACAGCTTGCGCAGATCCGAGGCGATGCGCTCGGCAAAGTTGGCGTCCGCGCCCGGTGCCGCGTCTGCCCCCGTGCTGGCAGCGTCACTCCCACCGCGGCTGTGGTGCCAGTATTGTTTCTTGGCGCGGCGCTTGGTGATGATGGGTATCGTCCGGGTTATGAGGCGCTTGCCGCGATCCCTGAACGCGCGGCGACTGGCGCGGGCCGCGGCACCCTCGGCGGGGCTGACCGCGATGCCCACCACATGGTTCAGTCCGGTCAGGTTGCGTTTGACCTTGCCGTTCACCAAAACCAGCGCCACGCCAATCACGAACGTTCGGTCGATCCAACCCTTCAGCAACGCCGGCATCGTCCCCCACACCACTGGATACACGAACACCAGAGCTTTGGCTGCCATCACCATGTCGGCGTGGCGGCGAACCAGCGGATCAACGATGGACTGCTCGGTGTGATAGGCCCGTCGGTCGGCTTCGGTCATGGCCGGCGCATAGCCGCTGGCAACCAAATCCAAATGCTCGACCTGCCAGCCGGACTGTGACAGACTTGACTCGGCTCGTTCGGCCAGTTGCTGCAGGTATTCGTCTGTGCCCAGCGAGACAACCAGTGCCAGGGGGCCGGGGGCGGGTTGGCCGGGGTTGTGAGTTTCAGCGACCATAGCTCAGCTTAACTTAGCTCAGCAGCGATCCGCCGTTGACGTTGATGGTCTGGCCGGTCACCCACGCAGCCTCCTCCGAAGCCAGCCACACGCAAGCCGCGCCCACATCTGCCGGCGTGCCCAGCCGACCGACCGGCACAGCCTTGGCCAGCGCCGCGGTTGCCCCGCCGTCGCCCACATTGTCCATCAGCCCCAGCGCCAGGCTGTTGGCGGTGATGTTGTGGCGGGCGTTCTCGATGGCGATGTGGCGCATGAAGCTGATGGCCGCGCCCTTGCCGGCGCCATACACCGACACCCCCAGGGTCAGCCCGGTCAGCCCCGCGCCCGATGAGATGGTGATGATGCGCCCCCAGCCGCGCCCGATCATGTCGCCCAGCACGGCTTTGGTGCAGTTCATCACGCCGAATAGGTTGATGTCGATGAACTTTTGCCATTGGCTGGGGTCGAGCTCGGAAAAAGACGTGGGCACGAAGTCGTTGGCTCCGGCGTTGCCGGCGTTGTTGACCAGGATCGACACCGGGCCGGAGAGCTGGGCGGAGTCGGACTGCTGGGCGATGCCGGCGACAGCGGCTACGGCGGCGTCCGGGTCGGTCACGTCAAACGGTACGGCTTGGGCCCGGCCGCCTTGTTGACGGATGGTTTCGGCCACGGCTTCGGCCCGGTCGGCCACGATGTCGTTGACCGCCACCGCCGCGCCCTGTTGCGCCAGAGCCTGGGCGATGCCGGCGCCAACTCCCTGTCCGGCTCCGGTTATCAGCGCGGTCTTTTGGCTCAGGTCAAACATTGCGACTCACAGGTTGGTTGGGGGGACAGCGGCGCGGGACAGGTGAGGCGGGTAAGCGGCGACAGGTTCATCTCGGCAGGCCCAGCACCCGTTCGGCGATGATGTTTTTTTGGATCTCGCTTGAGCCGGCATAGATCGTGTGCGCCCGGCTGTAGAGGAAGGTTCGCTGGTGGCGGCCCAGTGGGTAGGTGGCGTCTGTGGCGCCGTCGGCCACCAGCCCGTCAGCCCCCTCAACCTGCATGGCCAGCTCCCCGAAGTCGCGATGCCAGTGCGACCAAAACAGCTTGCCGATGGACATCTCCGCACCACCCGCCGCGCTCAGAATCCGCAGGTTGTTGTATCTCATAATCTCAAGCTCCGCAAAGCTGCGCGCCAACCCGTCCCGCACAACCGGACTCCGGCTGGCCCCGTTCGACTGCGCCCGCGCCAGCAGCCGGTCGAACTCCTGGCGAAACGACAACTGCTGCCCCAGCGTGGACGCCCCCCGCTCGAACGCCAGTGTTCCCATGGCCACGCCCCAGCCTCCGCCCGGTTCGCCCACCACCATGTCGGCCGGCGTCTCGGCATCGCTGAAGAACACCTCGTTGAATTCGGTGCCGCCCGTGATCTGCACAATAGGACGGATCTCAACACCCGTCTGATCCATCGGCACCAGCAGATACGACAGTCCGGCGTGCCGCTGCGTTTCGGGGTCGGTGCGGCACACCACAAAGCACCAGTCGGAGAACTGCGCCAGGGAAGTCCACACCTTTTGGCCGTTGATGACCCAGCGGTCGCCGCGCAGCTCGGCACGGGTGGCGACATTGGCCAGGTCGCTGCCGGCGTTGGGTTCGGAATAGCCCTGGCACCAAAATTCTGTGCCCGCCAAAATCTCAGGGATGAAGCGCTGCTTTTGCTGCTCGGTTCCGAACGCCAGCAAGGTGGGCCCCAGCAAGGTCACCCCCATGTTGGGCATCCGCCCGGGCGCCCGGGCCTGCACATAGGTCGTGTGGAACACCACCTGCTCCATCAGCGAAGCCTCGCGCCCGCCCCACTGCTCGGGATAGTCCAGCCCCAGCCAGCCGCCGCCGGCCAGCTCCTTTTCCCAGGCGATCAAGAGCTCGGGGGAGATGTCCTCCTGGCCGGTGCCGCCCTTGCCGCGCAGCTGGGTGAAGTCGCCCACCAGATGTTCTTCCAGCCAGGTGCGCACCTCGTCGGCAAAGGTCAGCTCTTGTGGGGTGAGGGTGAAATCCATGCGCGACTCAGACGTGCTTGGCGCCCTTTTTCATGTCCTCCAGATTGGACAAAATGGAGGCCTTGCCGCCGGTCACGCTCAGGGCGTTGCCGTGCCCCGTGGCGTGTATGTCAAACACCGACTGCAAGGAAGCATAGAACCCCATGATGTCCAGCGTCTGGTTGACGGCTCGCTTGGCGGCAGCCAGCCCGAAGGGATGCATCTCGGCGATTTCCTGGGCCAACTCCAGACTGGCCGCGTCCAGCTCGTCTGGCTCCACCACACGGTTGACCATGCCCAGCCGCTCGGCCTCAGCAGCACCCAGATAGCGTCCGGTGAACAGCAGCTCCTTGGCCTTGCGCGCCCCCAGCTCCCAGGTGTGGCCGTGATATTCCACGCCGCCGATGGCCATGCGCGCCACCGGATCGGAGAACTTGGCATCGGACGAAGCGACAATCAGATCGCACGGCCAGGCCAGCATCAGCCCGCCCGCAATGCACGCACCCTGAACCGAAGCGATGGACGGCTTGGGCACATCGCGCCACTTGCGGGTGAAGTTGAGATAGTGCTTGCGCTCCCAATGATAGATCGCCTCCAGCCCCTTGCCCTCCAGATCGACCTCCTTCTTCCACCAGCTCCTGCCCTCGTCGCTCAGGTCGTGGCCGGCCGAAAAATGCTTGCCCTCGGCGCGCACGATGATGACCCTGATTTGGTCGTCCTCGGCGGCCATGTCCCAGGCGGCGTCCAGCTCACGCAGCATGGGCGGATGCTGGGCGTTGCTCTTTTCGGGGCGGTTCAAGGTGATGAACGCGATCTTGTCGTCGGTGCGGTATTTGATGAAGTCCATGGTTGGTTGTGGGGGGGGTGTGGGTGTGGGAATAAGAATAAGAATAGGAATAGGTGACGCGGCTTCAGCCGATTACGACCATCTCAGCCAGACGGCCTCAGCCGATCACGGCCTCGTCCCGCAGCGCCTCAAGGGCAGCCGCGTCAAGCCCGAGCTCTTGTTTAAGTATGTCATCGGTGTGCTCGCCCAGCCACGGCACCCGGGTGTCGTCCGCCGCCGGCGCCTGCGACAGTTTCACCGGATTGCCCGGCGTCACCACGGGGCGCGCCACGCCGTCGGTGCGTTCCATCTCCACCACCATGTCGTGGGCCAGCACGTGCGGGTCGTCCATCACCTCATCGGGCCAGTTGCAGGGCCCGGCCGCCACGCCAGCCTCGGCAAAAGTCGCGCTCACCTCGGCCTTGGTCTTGTCGGCGGCCCAGGCTTCAATGGCCGGGCGGATCACGTCTTCGGTGTGCTCGCCCCAGCCGGCACGCGTGGCAAATCGGGGGTCGCTCAGCCATTCGGGCTGGCCGATGATCTCGCACAGCCGCTCCCACTGGTGCTCGCGCCCAACCTGGATCATGAAATAGCCGTCCGCCGCCTTGAAGCTGGTCAGGATCAGCGCGCCTCTGGATTCGGGATCGCGCACCACCCCCATCGATTCATATTGCAGCTGGACGTCCGCCAGCGCCACCATGCAGTCCAGCATGGAGATGTCCACGTGCTGCCCGACCCCCTGGGTGTCTCGGTGGCGCAGCGCCGCCAGCACTCCGATCACGGCAAAGACGGCCGAGCCGGTGTCGCCCAGCGCGCCCAGTGGGCTGATGGCCGGCGGCCGGTTGCGCGGCGTGCTCCAGGAATACAGCCCCGACATGGCCTCGGCCACGCCCGCATAGGCCGGCCAGCTCTGATAGGGCGAGTCGCCCAGGTTGCCGAAGCCCGAAACCGAAAGATAGACCACCCGGGGATGGACGGACGACACGGCGGGATAGTCCAGGCCCAGCTTGGCCAGCGCGCCGGCCTTGAAGTTCTCCGCAAAGACATCGAAGTTGGGCGCCAGATCCAACAGCAGCTGTCTGCCCCGGGGCGCCTTGATGTCGATGCCGATGCTGCGTTTCGACAGATTGTTGCGCAAGAAAGTGGCGCCCACCTTGCGGCCGTGGGGGTCGGTCATCGAGGGCTCGGAGCTGCGGCCGGATTCGCCATGCGTGGGGTGTTCGACCTTGACCACATCGGCGCCCAGGCGGGCCAGCAGCTGGGTGGCATAGGGCAGGGCCTGCATTTGTTCGACGGCCAGGATGCGCACGCCGCTGAGGGGTTGGCTGGTGGGTTCGGACACGGACGCGGGCACGGTCGGGGTTGGTTGCGGGTCGGCGGGCGGGGTCATGGTGTGTGGTGGTTTCGGGCGGCGATCTGACAATACGGTTCCGGGCGGCAATCTGGCGGCGGGCAGAACTTACCCCAACCAGACAACTTACCCTTTAGAATTATCGTAATGAGCCAGGCGGTCGGAATCTTGAGTTTCGGGGGATACGTTCCCTATCACCGGCTGGACCGCAGCGACATTGCCGAGTTTCTGGGCACAGGCGGCGGTTCGGGCCGGCGCAGTGTGGCGTCATATGACGAGGATACCACCACCATGGGCGCCGAAGCTGCGCGCATCGCCTGGCGCGATGGCCCTGGCTCCGCGGCTGCCCCCGGCTCCGCGACCGGCCCCGGCACTCCACCCGCCCTGGATGCGCTGTGGTTCTCGACAGCCTGGCCCGCCTATGCCGAAAAGACCAACGCCAACGCCATCCATGCCGTGCTGCGCCTGCCCGCAGACGTCAGTGTGGCCGACTTCGGAGGCGCCGCCCGATCCGGAGTGGGAGCCCTGGCTGCTGCCGTGCGTGCCGGCCAGAACGCCAACACCATGGTCGTGGCGTCCGACATCAGAGTTGGCTTGCCCTCCGGCAAAGACGAGAGCCAGGGCGGGGACGCGGCGGCCGCGTTGGTGGTGGGCCCGGTCGGCGCGGGGGGCTTGGCGCAATGTCTGGCCGTCAGCTCCGCCACCCAGGAGTTCACCGAACGCTGGCGCAACCCCGCCGAACCTGACACCAAGCAGTGGGAGGAACGCTTCGGCGAATCGGTATATCTCCCCCTGGCCGACCAAGCCCTAAAACGCGCCTTGGAGCAGGCCCAGCTCAGCGAAAGCGACATCGACACGGTCATCGTCACCGGCACCCACAGCCGTTCGGTCAAGCAATTCGCCTCCCGTCTGTCCGCCCAAAATGTCGCCGACTCGCTGGATGAAACCGTGGGCAACACCGGCTGCGCCCATGCCCTGTTGCTGCTGGCCAACGAACTGGAGCGGGCAGCCCAAGACCAGGCGGTCGGGCGAACCATCGCGGCAATATCTTTGATTGACGGAGTCGACGTGCTCATCTTCAAAACCCTGCCGGCCATCGCCGAGCACACCTGCTCGCGCCCCATCGCCCGCCAGATCAGCTCCGGCGGCCCGCTCAGCTATGCCAAATATCTGCAGTGGCGACAGCTGCTCGAGCTGCAGCCCCCCAACCGGCCCGAGCCGGCCCGTCCGTCAGCCGCGGCCGCGGCCCGCAGCGGCGACTGGAAGTTCGGACTGGTGGGTTCGCAGGGCCAGACCAGCCAGACCATACACCTGCCGCCCGCCCGGGTGTCCATCGCCGACGCCGACTCGCCCGATGACATGCAGGCCGTTGCCATGGCCGATGTCCCGGCCAGGATCGCCACCTACACCACGGATCGCCTGGTCTATTCGGTCAGCCCGCCGGTGGTGTTCGCCATCGTCGACTTTGAAGGCGGCGGACGTCTGCCGGTGGAGCTGACCGATGTCGCGCCCGACGAGCTGGAGGTGGGCATGCCGGTGGAGATGACGTTTCGCTGTTTGTATTCAGCCGACGGCATACACAACTATTTCTGGAAGGCGCGCCCGCAGCGCTGAAGCCCGCCGGTAAATCCATCGTCCAATCCTCTGTCCAAACCCAAACCCGGAAGGCATCACCATGAGCTCAAACGGAATCAAAGACAAGGTCGCCATCGTGTCCATGGGCTGCATCCCCTTCAAGGAGCATTGGGACAAGAGCCAGGACGACATGCTGATTGACGCCACCCAGCTGGCCTTTGACGAGGCCGGCCTCACCAAGCACGACATCGATGCCTATTGGGTGGGCACCGCTGGCGGCGGCAACGGCGGCTATGTGCTGTCGGCGCCGCTCAAGCTGCACGGCAAGCCCGTGACCCGGGTGGAGAATTTCTGCGCAACCGGCTCGGAGGCCTTGCGCAACGCGGCCTATGCGGTGGCTTCGGGCGCCTATGATTCGGCCATGGCGGTGGGGGTGGAGAAGGTCAAGGACAGCGGCTATCAGGGTCTGGTCGGCGCCACGCCCTGGCACGACGGCACCAAGCGCAACCTCACCGCGGCGGCGATGTATAGCCTGGTGCTGCCGGCCTACGCGCAAAAATATGGCGTTGACCCAGATGAGCTGCGCTTTGCGGTGGCGAAGGTGGCCGAGAAGAACCATCGCAACGGCTCGACCAACCCGCTGGCGCAGTTCCGCCGGGAGATGTCGGCCGAGAGGATCTGCGAGCTGCCGGCCGTGGCGGGGGAGCTGTCGGTGTTTGACTGCGCGGGCGTGGCTGACGGCGCGGCGGCGGCCATCGTGGTGCGGGCCGAGGACGCCCACAGATACTGCGACGACCCGCTCTTCATCAAGGCGCTGTCGTTCGTCTCGGGCACCGGCGCGGGCCTGGTCGATCCCGACTATGACTACACCACCTTCCCCGAGTGCGCCATGGCGGCAGACGAAGCCTATCGCCAGGCAGAGGTGTCTGACCCGCGGGCGCAGATTGCCATGGCCGAAGTCCACGACTGCTTCACCCCGACCGAGATGGTGCTGATGGAGGATCTGGGATTTTGCGAGCGGGGCACGGCCTGGAAAGAGATCTTGGCCGGCACCTTTGAGATTGACGGCGACCTGCCGGTCAACACCGACGGCGGGCTAAAGGCGTTCGGCCATCCGGTGGGGGCGTCTGGCCTGCGCATGCATTACGAATGCTGGCTGCAGCTTCGGGGCAAGGCCGGCGAACGCCAGATCGGGCTGGGCCAAAAGACACTGGGCATGGTGCATAATCTGGGCGGCTACCCCGGGGAGATGGTCAGCTTCGTGTCGGTGGTCGGCAGCCAGTTGGGCTGATGCCAAATTGACCCTTGAGCTCTACATAGTCGCCACCGCGATCATCGTGGTCGGGGCGGCCATCCAGGGTCTGGCCGGCTTCGGCATGAATGTGCTGGCCGCGCCGCTGCTGTTTTTGATGGAACCCGATCTGGTGCCGGGCCCGATCATCCTGGCGGCGCTGTTCCACACAGTCATGTCGGCTTGGCGCGAGCGGGGCGAGATCAATTTTTCGGCCGTGGCCTGGATGTTCAGCGGCACCGTCCCGGGCATCGTGTCGGGTGCGCTGGCCGCGTCCGTGCTGTCTGACACCGGGCTGGCGCTGATGGTGGCGCTGGTGATCCTGAGCGCGGTGGCGCTGATGGCCACCGGGTTTGCCCTGCCCCAGAACCGCCCGGCCAGCACAGCCACCGGTCTGGCGGCCGGGTTTTCGGGCGCGACCTCGGCGGTCTCGGGGCCCATGGCGGCGCTGTATCTTTCGCGCCTGTCGGGGCCGCAGCTGCGCAGCACCCTGGCGGCGTATTTTCTGATCTCAGGGTCGCTGACGCTGAGCATCCTGGCGTTGTTCGGCGAGTTCTCCAGCCTGCAGTTCGCCTGGGGGCTTTTGTTTGCGCCGGCTGTGGCCGTGGGGTTTTTGATCTCGTCGCCGCTGCGCAAGATTTTGGACCAGGGATACATCCGCCCGGCGGTGCTGTTCATCTCCTCGGCGGCGGCGCTGACGCTTTTGGTGCGGACACTGGTCTAGCCCCGCGCCGTTTGCGAGCCCGTGCCCGCGGGTTCAACCCCCCAACAGCGGAGCCACCTCGGCGCCGAACGCGGCGATCTGATCCGACATCTCCTCGGGGCTGCGGCTGGCGAACCGCAGATGCAAAACGTTGGCGCCCAACTCACACGCCGCCCGCAGCTCCTGGGCGATGGTCTCGGCCGAACCGCACAGGTTGGCCTTGCCTTCCAGCTCTGCCGGCAGCTCACCGACATACAGCACACCCGGCATATGACCGATGTCAAAGCTGACACCCTCGCGGCCGGCTTCGTCTGCAGCCCGCAAGATGATGTCCTTGATCTCGGGTATCTTCTCCTTTGGGGTGCCCATGGGAATCCAGCCGTCGCCCTGACGCCCGACCCGCCTGAAGGCAGCCGGGGTGGTGCCGCCCACCCAAATCGGGATTTTGTCCTGGGCTGGTTTGGGCCCCACGCCGCAGTCACTCCACGACCAGGTCGGTCCCGCAAAGGAGGAGTAGTCGCCCGAGCCGCCTGAGCCGCCCGAGCCCCAGGCCGCGGCGATGGCGTCCAGACATTCGTTCAGCAGACGGCCGCGCTGGCTGAAGTCCACTCCCAGAGCTGCGAATTCGCCGGCCACGTGTCCGGCCCCCACGCCTAAGATGGCTCGCCCGCCCGAGAGGTGATCCAGCGTGGCGAAGGATTTGGCGGTCTGCAGCGGGTGGCGGTAGGCGGCGATCCAGACCACCGACAGCAGCCTGATGGTCGAGGTCTGGGCGGCCAGATAGGACAAGGTGGCCACGGTGTCATACCAGGTGGTGCTCATGTTGGCGGCATAGTCGTCATCGGGGATGGCGATGTGGTCGCACACGCCGATGAAGTCAAAGTTGGCCCGCTCGCACTGCTGGGCGATGGACACCAGGTCGCCGACCGTGGCGCTGGGCTCCCAGTCGGCCCGCAGGGTTTTGGTGAGGGTCTGGATGGGAAGCTGCATGCCAAAGATGGGCGCGCTTGGGTTGGAGTTGATGGGGTCGGAGTTAGCGGTTGCCATGGGAGTCCTCTGGGTGGTTGGTTTGACGGGTGGTTGGTTTGACAGGTGGGGCGAATACGTTGCGGCCCTGCATTGAGTTTAGAAGTATGGGTCTGCGGTTGCCCGCGAACCCGCGCCCGCGCCGCCGCCTCCCGTCGTCCGCCCGCGCCCGCGCCGTCTCCTCGTCCTGCGCCGCGCCAGCGCCCCCTCCCGTCGC
>CAZERQ010000078.1:0-3901 GCA_964514465.1 uncultured Acidimicrobiales bacterium | reverse complement strand
GATGGCTGGAGGGGCCGGGGGCGCGGACGGGACAGGCGGCACGGACGAACCAGACGCGGGCGCACCAGCCCACCAAGCCCTAGTCGAATTCCGCCAGGCCATGGACGCCGACTTCAACACGCCCCAGGCGCTGGCGGTCATATTCGACGCTGTGCGTCATGGCAACGCCCAACTCAACCAGGTGGCGGAGCCGGGAAGCGCGGCGGCGGGGTCGGAAAGCGCGGCAGCAACAGGCGCGGCCAGCGAAGTCGCGCAAACCAGCCATGCAGTCACCGAGCTGTGCCAGGTTCTGGGACTGCTGCCCGCCGACCCAGAGCCGTCCGGCCAGCCAACCTCCCCCGAGCAGTCAGCCGAAGCCGAGGCCATCGAAGCTCTGGTGGCGCAGCGCCAGCAGGCCCGGGAGTCAAAAGATTTCGAAGCCGCCGACCGCCTGCGCGACCAGCTGAAAGCCGAATACAACGTGGAGGTGGAAGACACCGCCCGAGGCCCTGTCTGGCGGCGGGTGTAGTGGGGGCGCGGGCGGGATGAGCCGGCGCGGGCACAGGAATCAGCCGGCCGGCGGCACCCGTCCCTTGACCGCATCCACCTGTATCTCAATCACCCGGCGCAGCTCACCCCGATCCTTTGGCGGTCGATAGCGCAACCCATAGCGCCTGACGCCTTCCTCGCATCGGGACTTGTCGGCCGTCACCTGGGCTGCTCCCTCCAAAGTCAGCCAGCGCCCGCCGTCAACTTGGCAAATCGACACTCGAGCGGGCACGGCGGCCTCGGACCGGGCAGGCTCGGGCTGGACAACCCCGGGCGCGGCAACCCCGGGCGCGGCGGCCTCCAGCAACTTCACCTTTTGGGAGTCGGCAAAAGTGATGACCCGGGCCAGCCCCGCTTCGTCATCCCAAGTGAAACCCACAGGGGTCACGTGCGGGCTTTGGCCAGGGCGGGGTATGCTCAGCGTGGCCAGGTGGCGGTCGGCCATGAACTGCTTCACCTCCTGGGGCAGTGCCTGCGGATTCCAGCGCATATAGAGAGGCTAGCCGCTGAGAGTGATTTTGGGACCCGGCCCAAACCGATGCCCCTACGCGTCGATAGATAGCGTGAGGCAGGTGCCGCGGCTGGCGCATATCAGACGGCGGTGGCGGGGTGAGGCAACGCGGCTTAAATCCGCAAAATGTCAGACCCCTCTTCTAAGATACTGCTTGCATGAGAGATCCGCGAATTCAGGTGGCAGAAACTTTGTTTGAAGCCAGGGAATCCAGCCGCGTTGCTGGGGAATCCCCCCGCGCTACCTGGGAAACCACCCAAGTGGGCGCGATGAATTTTGCACAGGCACCCAGCAAGCAGGCACCCACCCAGAAAGACGCTAAGCGACAAAATGGCCAGTATTTCACGAGGCGCAATCCCTTTGAGCATGCAGCATTTCTGGCTTGGGCCGCGGGCGCTAACATTCCTGATGCACCCATCCTGGAACCATTCGCCGGGGAAAACAGCCTCATCGAATACCTGCAACACATGGGTCTGGCCGATCAATTCGTCTCCTATGACATCGCCCCAGCCAACCCAGACGTTCAGCCGAGAGACACCCTGGACAGCTTCCCCAAAGGCCACAGCGTTTGTGTGACCAACCCTCCCTGGCTGGCAAAAAACAGCGCGACCGTGCGCGGACTCCCATTCCCCGATTGCGAATTTGACGACATCTACAAATTCGCCCTGTCAAAATGTCTGCAGAACTGCGACTGGGTGGCTGCGCTGATTCCCGAGTCCTTCATTCGAGCGAACTTGTTTCGAGATCGGCTCTCAGATTTTGTGTCGCTGACCGACGCGTTGTTTGTCGACACCGACCATCCTGTGGGGCTAGCTCTTTTTGCGCCAGACCCCGTTGCCGACACAAAGCTGTGGCTGGGCGGGCAGGAAGTTGGCAACCTGAATGATCTGGAAAGCCTGAGACCCGTTCCCCGCAGCGGCGGGCCAGCGATCAAATTCAACGCGCCCGATGGCCAGGTTGGGCTCTTTGCGGTTGACAACGTGCATGCCGAATCAATCAGGTTCTGCGATTCAAAGGAGCTGGCTGGCTATGACGTCAAGGAGACTTGCCGGTATATCACAAGAATAGAAGTGGACGGTGATTTGAATATCACAGGATGGAATGAATTTCTGGGAGATTTCAGACGGGACACCAAAGATCTGCTGATGACCTCATGCAAGGGAAGACGCAAAGACGGGATGTATAGGAGAAGGTGCGACTGGGCCCTGGCACGCGGAATAATTCATGCTGTGTAGTTCTACCCCAATTTGAAAGCCACGGAAGGAAAAAATGAAAAAATCAAGGAACAAGAAAATCAATCCGCCAAATTATGAGGGGAGAGAAAAGCGGCTTTGGAATGCTAACGCCAAAAAGGTTGTTGATGATTTGAATGCTGGCGACAAATATATTTTGAAGAAAATTGAAAACTACTCTTGGAGGTTTGGGATTTCACAGAAGGAAGTTGAAAAGGAAATTAGGCGCAACACCCTGTTTGCCAACTCCTTTGCCACTGAGCCCAGACGTCAAGGGCTGCATGAAAAAACAGCAGCTGATTGGCTTAAGCGCCACGAGCCGCTGGTCAGCAATTTTGAAACCCTTCCAAAATCAGGGAAGGACGCGCTCTTAATTAACAGCGATGGAGAGATAGTTTTGAGGAAACACAGCAGGGCTAAACCATCAAAGACTCTTGACTTCAGGTGGGCAACTGGAAAATACACCGTATACGCCACGCACAAATACACCAAGGAGCCGGGCGGTGGTCAAGATAACCAGTTCAAAGAAGTTCTGGAACTGCTGAAAAAATTCCAAAATGGATCCGCGAGCGAAGATTGCATTCTCTTTGCCATAGTTGACGGCCCATATTACACAGAAGCAAAACTTGAGGAGCTAAACAAGCTGACAAGGCCCAATCCCCCGCTGAGTTACGCAACGAACATTGAAGGGGTTATTCCCTTTTTGCAAAAACTCAAATAGCCTGATACCACAAATCTGTGGGTAGGGCGCAGGCAGGAATACCCGCGCCCTAGGTCAAGTGCTGGGCGGCCAGGTTAGAGGCGCCGGGTCAGGGACTAGCCCCAGCCGATGGTGGTGGGCTCAGAGCTCTGGTTATAGATGAACACCGTGTCGCCTGGGTTCAGGGTGTCGAACCAGACAATATCCAGGCTGGCTATGGGCCGGCGGCCGGGCAGGTTGTATTGCCAACTCTGGCTCTCGGCGTGCCACAGGAACACCACCGCCACACTGGACGGCTGGCGCACCAGACTCGAAACCCGAGCCGGCGCATCGCCGCCAAAGGTGTGCAGGCTGTATCTCGGCTCCAGCGACAAACTGCCGCTTGCCTCGTGTGGCTCCAGCAGATCCGCGGGCGAATAGGTGATGGTCACATCGCTGTGCACATAGGCCATGACCGTCTGGCCCTGCGCAAGCTGCGACAGACCAACTTCGCCGTGCCGGGCAGTCCAGCCCAACCAGCTCTGCAAGCCCGTGTTCCACACCCACAGCGAAGACACCGCACCGCTCAGGGCTCGGGCGAACTCATCGGGTGAGGTGCCGGTGGCTCCATTGAACGGCAAGGTCATCCAACCCTGCTGAAGCGACACGCTGCCCTGGGCGGCCTGGGTCATCACGTCGGGGCAGCTGAAGCTGGCGGTCAGGTTGAAGCCAGCCGAGCCCTGCGACCAGACAGACTCGATATATGACCGGCCTTGCCCGTCCACACCGGCGGCACCCACCAGCGAACATCCCGGCGGGGCGGCCAGCACACTAACTCGCACCGCGCAGGCCTCGCGCCCGCCAGTGCCGTCAACATAGGGCGGCAGCGAATAAGACGCCTGGCGGTTCACCTGCGAGGCACCTTCGCCCACCGCCACGACCTGGCCGGCG
>CAZERQ010000077.1:0-2399 GCA_964514465.1 uncultured Acidimicrobiales bacterium | reverse complement strand
GGATGCCCAGCGCCAGTTCGCCCCCGCAAGCGGTCGTGCCGGTGCTGGCGTGGTCGTGGCCGTGGCCGTCATCGCTGTCATCCATGTAGTCGCCGTGATCGTCCGTGTCATCGTGGTTGTGGTCGGAGTCCATATTATGGTCGTGGCCGTGGTCGTCATCAATAAAGTCGTGGTCATCGTTAGGGCCGTCGTCACTAGGGCCGTCATCACTAGGGCCGTCTTCATCATGGTTGTCCATATGGCTGTCGTGGTCGCCGTGGTCGGAAGCCGTAGAACTGGCGACAACAGTCGTGGCAACCGGATCGCTTTGAACCGCCACGCTCACTTGGTCGTTGGCCCCCTCATCACCAGAGCAACTGGCCGCCACAAGCGTGGCAGCACACAAAAGAAGAATGACACGAAACAGACGGCTCACGCAAACATTCATTGTTCTGGAGCCTTTTCTTGCTGGGAACTTTGGCATCAAAATTTAGGCTAATGGGGAATGGCGATATGTTGCCAAAATAATTTGGCAAAATAGAAATTGTGCCTGCACGAGATTTGAACTCCGCCGCCGCGCCCAGACGGGGGGACGACGCGCCCAGCCCACGGGAAGCCGAGTCGAGCCAGAGGGACGCCGGGCCCAACGGGCGAGAAGCCGGGCCCAGTGGACGAGAAGCCGGAGCCTCCACCAATCGCATGGTGGTGATTGTGGGCGTATTTTTGGTGGTTGCGCTGCTGGCAGGCCTGGGTCTGAGCCTGGTTCAATTCGCTGGCGACCGAGACACGGACGGCACCGACTCCAACACCAGCACCACCGCCGACTCCAGCACCCCCACAACCGCCGCCCCAGATCCCAGCGCAACTCCCATCACTTTGATCCCCGATCCAACCCAACCTGACCCAGCCGACCAACCCGACCCAACCCAAACCGGCCAACTTCCACCCGCAGTTCCGGATTCACCGATCTGGGTTGACCCGCAGTCGTCCGGCCAGCCCTGGCCCGCGGCCGGAGCCGCAGCCGCAGCCGCAGCCGCAACCGCAACCGGGCCCATCACCAACGGCCTGCTGACCTTTCGGGGCTCGCCCACTCGGAGTTGGTATGGCACCGGCCCCATACCCCGCCAGCCCGCCGTCAAGTGGGTGTATTCCAGCGGCACCGGCGACTCCACCGCCGGCAGCGACACCACCCCCGGCAACTCGGGCGGCACCAACTCCGCCCCCACCAACCAGCGCCTCTGCTCAGACTCCAGCTATGGCGGCCAGCTGGTCGAGTGGTGCGGCACCGGCTGGACGGGCCAGCCCGCAGTGTTCGAATATGACGGGCGCACGTGGGTGGTCTTCGGCGCGCTGGACGGAGCGGTGCATTTCCTCGACGCCGACAGCGGCCAGCGCATCATCCCGCCATTCCAGACGGGCGACATCATCAAGGGCTCGGTCACCATCGACCCCGACGGCTACCCCCTGGCATACTTCGGCTCGCGCGACAACAAGCTGCGCGCCGTGGCGTTTGACCGACCCGAGCCCGAGGAGCTGTGGCAGCTGGACGCCTATGAGACCGGCCCGGTGGTCTGGAATGACGACTGGGACTCCACCCCGCTGGTCATCGGCGACTATCTTTTGGAAGGCGGCGAGAACAGCAACTTCTATATCGTCAAGCTGAACCGCAGCTTCGGGGCGGACGGGCTGGCCGAGGTTGCGCCCACGCTGGAGCATTATTTTGCCGGCTGGGACGATGAACTGCTGGACGCGCTGGGCGACCGGGAGGTTTCTATCGAGTCGTCGGTGGCGGTGTCGGGCAGCACGGTGTATTTCGCCAACTCGGGCGGGCTGGTGCAGGGCTGGGATCTGTCGGGCCTGGGCGGCAGCACCGACGCAGACGCCGGCACGGACTCAGACGCCGAAGCCGACTGGCAGCCCCGTCAAACCTTCCGCTTCTGGATGGGCGACGATGTGGATGCCACCATCACCATCGATGACGAAGGCATGCTCTATGTGGCGGCCGAGCGTGAGCGCACCGGCGAAGGCAACGAAACAGCCGAACAGCGCACCCTGGAGATCGGCCAGCTGCTCAAACTCGACCCGACCCAGCCCGACCAGCCGATGCTGTGGGCGGTGTATGACACCGAGCCGCTGGAAACCAACCCACCCGACCTGCGCGCCCAGACCGGATTTTGGGCCACGCCCGCGGTGACCGACACGATGGTCTATGCCGCCAGCCACACCGGCAGGCTGCTGGGGATCGACCGCGAGGTCGGGCTGATCTGCTGGGAGAAGCAGTTTGACGAGTTCCTGTGGAGCAGCCCGGTGGTGGTGGACGGGGTGCTGATGCAAGCCGCCAGCGACGCCAACCGGGAGACGGGTTTTCAGGCCAGCTATCTGCGCGCCTATGACGTCAGCTCAGACGAAGGCTGTGCCGA
>CAZERQ010000076.1:0-23411 GCA_964514465.1 uncultured Acidimicrobiales bacterium | reverse complement strand
GTCTGATGGCAGAAAGCCAAAATGCATACAACTGGGTATCAGAACTGGGTGGGAAATGGGAAGCCCGCAGGCAACATGCCGAAGCTCACCGAGAAATAGACGCTGTGTATGACCAGATGGTTCAGGAAGTGGAATCCATTCTGTCGGCGCCCTAGCACCGGCGCCCTAACGTCGCCGAGCCAGCCCAACGAACGTCTAAAGCGGGCTGTTGTCGTGGCTGCGCCGGGGCAGGCTTTCCCGTTTGGTCATCAGCGTCCGCAGCGCAACCGCAATCTCCCGGCGGGTGTCAGCAGGATCAATCACCCGGTCAATCGACCCCCGCTCGGCCGCGATATAGGGCGTCAGATACTTCTCGGCATACTCCTCTTCCAACTCCAGCCGCCGCTCCTCCGTCTCTTTGCGATGCAAAATCCCCACCGCACCCCGGGCGCCCATCACCGCAATCTCAGCCGACGGCCACGACAGCGCAATGTCGTTGCCCATCCGTTTGGAGTCCATCACAATGTAGGCCCCGCCATATGACTTGCGCACCGTGACGTTGATGCGCGGCACGGTCGCCTCTGCATAGGCGAACACCAGCTGCGCTCCGTGGCGGATCATACCGCGCCACTCCAGATCCTTGCCCGGCTGGAACCCAGGCGTGTCCACGAACGTGACGATCGGAATGTTGAAGCTGTCGCAGAAGCGGACGAAGCGGGCAGCCTTTTGGGAGGCGGCGATGTTCAGCGTGCCCGCCAGCACCTGCGGCTGGTTGGCCACGAAGCCCACCACGCAGCCGCCCACCGAACCCAGAGCCGTGATCATGTTGGGCGCCCACCACTGCCTGACCTCCAGCAGATAGCCGTCATCGGCCACCGCCGCCAGCAGCTGCTTCATGTCGTATCCGCCCGAAGCCGACTCCGGCAGCAGCGACTGGGCCTCCTCAAGCGTGCGTGCCGGGTCGTCCCCGCTGGCGACCTGCGGCGGCAGCTCCTGGTTGTTGGACGGCAGCAGACCCAACAGCTCGGCCACCAGCGCTTCGGCCTGCTCCTGGTCGGCGGCCAAGAAGCCGGCCGCTCCGGTTTCGCTGCGGTGTATGTCGGATCCGCCCAGCGTGTCGGCGTCTATGGGCACGCCCGTGAACAGCTCGACCATGGCCGGCCCGCTGACGAACGCATAGCTCTGGGGCAGCATCACGGTGAAATCGGCGATGCCGAACAGCAGCGCCGGGCCCGACACCACCGGCCCCAGCCCGCAGAACACGATCGGCACCACGCCCGAGCAGGCCACCAGCGCTTTGGCTGCGGTGCCCCAGCCGAACACCGCGCCGATGCCCGACGGGATGTGGGCTCCGGCCGAGGCGATGTAGCCGACCAGGGGGATGCCCTTGTCGAGTGCCATCTGCGCCGCGCTGGTGATTTTCTCGCCGTCCTCGGGCAGCAGCGCCCCTTTGGTGGCGGGGTCGTCGATGCGTATGACCACGGCTTTGCTGCGGCCCACGTCCTCGATGGTGACCTTGGCCGAGCCGGGGGAGCGGGCGTGCAGGCTCAGCATTGGGTCGCCGGGGCCCGCGGCTGCTCCTGTGCCGCTGGCCGCTCCGGTGCCTGTGCCGTTGGCCGCGCCCGCGGCGTTTGAGTTGGCCACCGGCCCGTCAGCTCCGTCGGCGCTCACTGCACCCTCCGAAGTCGCGGGTTTTGGCGCAAAAAAGATTTGTCAAAATTTTCTTCAAATTGCATTTGCAAAAATAAAATTATGTGCTATTATATTAATTGAGAGAGTCGGATCAACAACCATCACTCTCCTTTCTATCCGACTTTCTCATTCAAGTGGGGGAGCCTTTTCTTCCCCCCCTCAGGCTCCCCCATTTGTTTCAATGAGATTTCGCCGGCGGATTTTGCCAGCGGCAAGCTCGTGAGTGTTCAGTGAGATTGTCGCATGCGGGATTGCCGCAAAGCAGGTTGTTGGACTATGTGTTGGCGTGTGTCGCTGTGTGTCGGTTGTTCGCTCCCGTTGGCTGTCTGACCCTAGAGCCGCTCGCGTATGTAGTTCAGCGCGCTGCCCGCCTTGAACCATTCAATCTGGTCGGCCGACATCGTGTGCTTGGCTTCGAATTTGACCACCGACCCGTCGGGTTTGACGATCTCGCACGCAACCGGCTTGCCCGGGACCAGCCCACCGCCGGCCAACCCCAGCACCGAAATCCTGTCGTCCTGGTCGATGCGGTCATAGTCGGACGGGTCGGCGAACGTCAGCGCCATCACCCCCTGCTTCTTCAGGTTGGTCTCGTGGATCCGAGCGAACGACCGAGCAATCACCACCCGGCCGCCCCTGAAGCGCACCTCCATGGCGGCGTGCTCGCGCGACGACCCCTCGCCATAATTCTCATCGCCCACCGCCAGCCAGCCGACCCCGGCCGAATGATAGTGCTTGGCGATCTCATGGAACCACTTGACTTGTCCGTCCAGCTGATCCACGCCCCGACCCGCCTCGCCCGCGCCGGAGTCGCCGCCCTCGCCCGCGCTACCAAACGCATTGACCGCGCCCAAAAACAAGTTGTCGCTGATGTTCTCCAGATGCCCCCGATAGCGCAGCCACGGCCCGGCCATGGAGATATGGTCGGTGGTGCATTTGCCCTGCGCCTTGACCAGCACCACCAGCCCCACGAAGTCCTGGCCATCCCACGGCGCAAACGGCTCCAGCAGCTGCAGCCGGTCGCTGTCGGGCGCAACCTTGACCTCAACCAGCTTCCCGTCCGCCCCACGCCCGTCAATCCCCGGCGCCACAAACCCGCTTTCGCCCGCCTCAAATCCCAGCTCCGGCAGCTCTACCCCAACCGGCTCGGCCAGCTGCGCGGTGCTGCCGTCGGCCGCGGTGATCGTGCCCGTGCCAGGGTCAAAGCCCAGACTTCCGGCCAAAGCCAGCGCCACCACCGTCTCGGGCGAAGCCACGAAAGCCAAAGTCGCCGCCGAGCCGTCATTGCGCTTGGGGAAGTTGCGGTTATAGCTGGTCACGATCACGTTCTCCACCCCCGGCTCTACATCGTCGCGCGACCACTGACCGATGCACGGCCCGCAGGCATTTGCCAGCACCACCGCCCCGGCATCCTCGAACACTCCCAGCAGGCCGTCGCGCTCGATGGTGGCGCGCACCTGCTCGGATCCCGGTGTGATCAGCAGCGGAGTGCGCACAGACAGACCTTGCTCGCGGGCGTCGCGCAGCACGCTGGCCGCCCGGGTGATGTCTTCATAGGACGAGTTGGTGCACGAACCCACCAGGGCCGCGCTGGGCTCGGCGGGCCAGCCGTTGCGCTCGGCCTCGAACGCCAGCTCCGACACCGGCCGCGCCAGATCCGGCGTGTGCGGCCCGTTGATGTATGGCTCCAGCGCCGACAGGTCGATCTCCACCACCCGGTCATAGAACTCGCCCGGCCGCGCCAGCACCTCGTCGTCCGGGCGCAACAGCTCGGCCGCCCCGTCAGCCGCCGCCGCCACGTCCTCTCGTCGGGTGGCGCGCAGATAGCGGCCCATCGCCTGGTCATAGGCGAACACCGACGTGGTGGCTCCGATCTCAGCGCCCATGTTGCAGATGGTGGCCTTGCCGGTGCACGACAGGCTCTGCGCCCCCGGCCCGAAATACTCGATGATGGCGCCGGTGCCGCCGCTCACCGTCAAAAGCTCGGCCACCTTCAAGATGACATCCTTGGGCGCCGCCCAGCCGCTCAGCTCGCCGTCCAGCCGCACGCCGATGAGCTTGGGCCAGCGGACATTCCAGCAGAACCCGCACATCACATCCACCGCATCGGCTCCCCCCACGCCCACCGCAACCATGGCCAGCCCGCCGGCGTTGGGGGTGTGGCTGTCGGTGCCGATCATCATTCCGCCGGGGAAGGCGTAGTTCTCCAGCACCACCTGATGGATGATGCCCGAGCCAGGCCGCCAGAACCCGGCGCCATAGCGTGCGCAAGCTGACTCCAAAAAGTCATACACCTCGGAGTTGTCGGCCCGCGCCACCAGCAGGTCGCGCTCGGCATCCTCGCGGGCCAGGATCAGATGGTCGCAGTGCGTGGTGGTCGGCACCGCCACCTGATCCAGCCCGGCGGTCATGAACTGCAGCCAGGCCATCTGCGCGGTGGCGTCCTGCATGGCCACCCGGTCGGGGCGGAAGTCCCGGTAGTCCACGCCCCGCTCCAGCGCATCCAGCCCGGGTTCGTCCAGATGCCCCAACAGGATTTTCTCGGCCAGGGTGAGCGGACGCCCCAGCACCTCGCGCCCCGCGGCCACGCCGTGCGCCAGTCGGTCATATGCTTGGCGGACACGTTCGATGGGAGTGCTGGCAAATACTGGCATGGCGGTCGGCTGTCTTTCGGTGTTTTGGTGGACGGGTGTGGTGTGGACGGGTGTGGTGTGGACGGATGTGGTGTGCGATTCCAGTTAGTGCGGCCAGCTCCGGACGGGTCGCAGCACCCGCTCGTGCTTCCAGCTGCGCAGCCACGACGAAGACGCCGGGCCAGACAGCGACGGCGTCTGTCCCGCATGAAAACGTTTCCTGGCCTGCCACCAGTCCGAGGCGAACTCGTCAGACAGCGCCGCCACGGCCCGCTCGATGCGATCGTTGAACTCGCGGGTTCGCTCGTCCGGCTCAAGCATCAGCGGCTCGCCGAAGATGACCGCGGTGGGTGACTGCTGGGGCCACTTGCGCCCGCGCCGCAGGATCGACCGGGTGCCCGCCACGAACACCGGCACCACCGGCACCTGGCATTTGCTGGCCAGCCAGGCCGCCCCGGCCCGGAACGGAGTGCCCCAGCCGTCGGGCGAGCGGCCGCCCTCGGGATACAGCAGCAGGCTCCAGCCCTGCGCCACCAGCTCGGCGGCATCCTCGGCTGAGCGGCGCTCGGGCTGCTGGCGCTCGATCGGAATGGCGCCGATACCCACGGCCGACAGCACGCCCGCTGCCCGGTTGCGAAAGAAATAGTCGGCCGCCGCGCCCACCATCAGCTTGTGCCGCCAGGGTTCGGGGATGCTGGTCAACAAGATGGGTGTGTCGGCGTGGCTGCGGTGGTTGGCCACGAATATGACCGGCTGGTCGCGCCCGGCCGATCCGTCCAGTCCGCTCAACCTGTCCAGTCCGCTCAACCTGTCCAGCCCCAAAACTCTGGGCCTGGCGTAATATGCCACGATCGGCCGCCAGCCAGCCTCCACGATCGTCGCCCGCAGAAATCTCGCCGGCCAGCGTCGGGCCCAGCCGGTGTCAAAGTTCGCCCCTGTGCGCGACAGATGGGCGGGCATCTCCACGCCCCGGGGAATGTGTGCCGCCCGCCAGGGAAAGCCCGGCCGCAACCGCAAGCGCCGCACCCCGCGCCCGGCCCCGCGCAACGCTCGCCCGAAGCTCCGTCCGTCCGCCATCAGCTCACGTCCGCCATCAGCACCGGCGGATTATGCAGATGCACGATGCTCGGCTGGCGCCCAACCACATCAGACGCCATCTCCAAAGCATCGGCCAAACTGGAAGCCGGCTGAAAGCCCATCCGCCGCACCGCCGCCACATTGCCGCCCACCACAATCACCCGCCCCAGATGAGCCAGCGCATGCGCCCCCCAATACCACATATAAAACGGATGCACCCCGTGATAGGCATAGGAGCGGCGATACAAATGTCGATACCACTCATCCTCGGCAAACGACCGCTCAAAGCGCGCCTCAATCTCGCCCGGGTCGGTGGTCTCCGCCAGCACCTGCTCAAAGAAGTCGATATAGCTGGGGTGATGCACCGGATGGAACTCCCAGCGGGTCGGATGGCTCATGATCACCACGCCCCCCTCACGCACCAGCGGCTTGCCCTGATAGAGATTGAAGAAATAGCCCAACCCCAGACACATCACCAGAATCGGATTCATCACCGAGTTCACGTTATACGGACAGATATATGGCAGCCCCATGGTCAAGATGTCGCTCTGCCCCTCCACTGGCACCAGATGTTGCGCCAGCACGTGCTGAAGCGTCCGGTCGTGCACCGCCTCCACTTCGCCCGCCTGGATGGAGGTCATCTCATAGGGCGCCTGCCACGACTGGAACGCCCGCCGCCGCCCCCGCTCGCCCAGCGCCCGCAAGCCGGCCTGCATCCCGATGAACGACGCCCGATCCCTGGCGCCCCACTCCCACTCGCGCTTTTGCAGCACCGACAGCGGCCCGTCCAGCCCGAAGGTGTTGTTGTTGACCGTGGTCTCGATCTGGAATATGGACAGGCCGGCGCCCCGCAGCACCTCGCCCTGGCGCCAGTTGGAATGATGCAGCTCGGAGTTGTGCCGATCCATGAACGAGCGCGACTTCAGCATGGTGGCGACGTTGTGGTGGTGGCGCAGGCCGGCATAGCCCGACAGTCCCGTGGCGGTGCTCTTCCAGCCGCCGTCCATGGCCACCAGGTTGATGTTGACATAGACGATCAGGTCGCTGTCGGCGGCGCGCTTTGAGATCTGCACCTCCTCGCCCTGGTCGGTTGAGCCCAGCACGACCATCCCGTCTGGGTCTTCGGCATCGTGGTTATACAGACAGCCAGACGGCGCGAACGCATCATACACCCGGTCGCCCACCACATGGCGCAGCTCGGCCTCGGTCATGCGGCGGTGAAGCGCCAGCGCGGCGATCAGATGGACGTCCTCCACGCCGGCTTCGGCGGCCAGATCCAGCACCGCTTCGATGACCTGCTGGCGTATGTCGGGGCGGCGCATGGGCGGCAGCGGCAGCGACAGGTCGTCAAACGCGATGGTCAGCTTCATGTCGGGCTTCAGCAGCTCGCGCAACGGCGGGCTGTCGATGGGATTTTCCAGGGCGTGGCGGATGGCGGCGGTTGGGTTCTCCAGACCGGCGATGGGTTCAGACGGATAGACGACCCGGCTGCGACCCGGCGGGAGCTTCTCGAGTTTGAAGCCTTCGCCGTGGTGGAACAAAATGGGCGGCGTGGCGCGATCCACCTCCAGCACGAAGCCGGGACGGGGGTCGCTGCGGTCGGCGCGGTTGGTGGGTTTGGCGGTGCGGCTCATGGTCTGGCGCTCCCTGCTCTCGCCGGCGCGATCGGCAACAGTTTGCGCGGCCCGCCAGCCGACTTGGAGAAGTGCTCCACCAGCCAGCCCCGCCGCCTGGCCAGGCTAGCCAGCTTGGGTTCGGGATTGACCGCCACCGCAAAGCCCACCACCTCAAGCATCGGCAGGTCGCTGGTCGAGTCGGCATAGGCCACGCACTGGCTCAGATCCAGCCCTTGCTCGTGGGCATAGTCCCGTAGCGCCTGGGCCCGGTTCTCGCCGATTGGGGGTATGGCCGACATCCGTCCGGTATACCTCGCGCCGGCGCCCGCGCCCGCCCCAGAACTCGTCAGGCTCGGGCAGATAATCTCGTCAAACAAAGGACGGAACGGCTCAATCACAAAATCCAGCGCACCCGTGATCAAAACCGTCTGATGTCCCAAAGCCCGATGCTGGCGAACCCGCCGGATGGCCTCGGGAAACGCCTGCGCCAAAAGCAGGTCGCTGAACATCTCCCATGAGTCGTGTGCCAGCTGCTCGGTGGGTGCCTCGCTGAACCGCTTATAGAAATAGCGCAGAAAATCGCTGCGGTCGGCCCGGTCGAGGCGCAACAGCTTGGGCGTCTCCAACAGCGTGCGCCCCACGATCCTGGCCTGGTCGCTGAGGCTCTGGCGGTTGGTCGCCAACCAGCCCCACGAGGCAACCACGTTGGATGCCAGCAAAGTGTTCTCCAAATCGAAGGCCGCCAGGTGCCGGTCGGGCGAAAGTATCTCCTGGCGCCGCCGCTCCATGATGGACAGCACTGCGCCCCCAGCCCGCCGCGACGGCTCCGTCTTGATCCGCGCCATCGACACCACCGACGGCAAATGTATCTCATTCAGATACCGCCCCCAATCCACCACCCTGGGATCAAAGCAGAACAGATCCCTGTCCGCCTCGCCCAACTTCTCCCACAGCTCCATCAGCCGGTCGGTGCCGAAGGTGGCATAGCACTCCACATACATGCCATACAAATCCACATACTCCGCCACCCGATCCAGCTTCTCTCCGCGCTCCTCAATCTCGGCATAGACCTCGGCCGCCCGCCCGCGCACCGGCAGCAACCGCAAAACGTGCTCGGCCAGATGGAGCGTCAGCTGCGCCCGCTTCAGCTTGTCGGCCACCCGGGTGCGGCTGGGGAACGACCACTTGGGCGGCACAATCGGCTGGTCGTGGTCGTCATAGACGGGATGTTGGACGAACCAGTCATAGCTCCAGTCGTGCAGATCCTCAAAATACAGCGGGTTGAGCGCGCCAGACGACACATGTATAACGTCAACCTCGTCCGCGCCTCCGTCTGCGCTGGCGGGCCCCAAGCCAGCCCGCGCGCACACCGCCGCCACCACCAGATCCACCGGGATGACGTCAATGATGCTCTCGGGAATGGCCGGGAAATCCTGCAGCAGCCCCTGGGCATAGTTGATGATGATCGGCTCGGCCATGCGAAAGCCCCTGATCCAGCCGGGGTAGGGTTCGGCCAGCGCCGACTCGATGATGGACGGACGCACGATGCTCAGCGGGATGCGCTGGCTGCCGTCCCCGCCACCACCGCCGCGCAGCTCGCTCAGGGCTTGTTCGGCCAGAGCCTTGGTGAAGGTGTAGGCATCGGCAAAACCCAGGGCAGCCGCCCGGCTGCGTCCCGCTTCGATCAACGTCTTTTCCACCCAGCGCTGGCGCAGCTGTTCCCGTCTGGTCGCCAGGGCGGTGGTGCCGGCCGCTCCCAGACGCTTGGCCGCCTCGCTTGAGAACTCCGCCAGACGGCCCGGTTCGCGGCTGTCGTCTTCCACCCGGGCACGCAGCCGCCGGGCCGACTCCATCTCGGCTTGCCAGTCCACCTCCACCGCATAGGGCGTGCCGGCCAAAAGCTGTTCGCTGGCTTCACCCTTGCGGCTGCCCGAGACATAGGCCGTGGATATGGCTATGAAATGCGGGGCGGAGCCGGCGGCGTGCAGGGCCTGCATCAGGCGTATGGGGCCGGCCAGGTTGGTTTCGAATGCCTGATCCAGCGGGTTGTCAAAGGCCACGGTTGCGGCCGAGTGGATGAGTATGTCGCAGTCGGCCAGGGTTTGATGGACGGGGGATTGGTCGGCACCAGCGCTCCCGTCGGCACCAGCGGCCCCGTCGTCACCAGCGCCCAGACCCGGCTTGGAGATGTCGCACGCCACCACCTTCACCCGCTCGGCCACGCACTCAGCAAAACCCTGCGCACCCAACTCCTCTTTCAGTCGGTCAAAGCAGTTGTTGCGGAAAATCTCCCGCTCCGCCCGGCGCTGCGCCCCGAACCGTCCAGGACGAATCAGCAGGCTCAGCTCGCAGCCGGGCACGCAACGCAAGAGCCGCTCGATCAGCGCCGTGCCCAAAAACCCTGTGGCACCCGTGATGGCGATGTGTTTGCCGGCCAGGGCGTCGGCAATGCTTGGGCTGCCTTGCGCTCGTTCGTCCTGCGCTCGTCCGCTTTGCGCTCGTTCGCCTTGCGCTCGGCTGCCCTTAGTCTTTGATGTCTTGCGTGGGTTCATCTCGTCTGCGAATATCTGGTTGTCAAACTTTAAGCCTACAACTCCCAGCCACTAAGCTCACACGCCAAGCTCACACGCCAAGCTCACAACTGCCAGCCCTGCCGCAGACCGACCCGCCGGGCGTTCGCCTGTCGCCCCAAGTCAAACAGCTCGGCCACCAGCTCGGCGAAGCTCAGCCCCGATGCCTGCCAAGTCAGCGGATAAAGCGAGATGGACGTAAAGCCAGGGATGGTGTTGATCTCGCTGATGTGCGGCTCTCGCGCCTCGTCCCACAAAAAATCCACCCGGCCCAGACCCTCGATGCCGACCGCCCGCCCCGCCCGCACCGCCAGATCCATGAACCTGTCACGCTCCGTCTCGTCCAAAGGCGCCGGCACCAGCAGCTCGGCTTCGTCGCGCAGGTATTTGTCGGCATAGGTGTAGAACTCGTCCGCCGGCACGATCTCCCCCGGCAGCGCCGACCGCAACTCGCCCGTCCAGCTGCCCAGCAGCGCGCACTCGATTTCCCGCCCCTCGATGGCCCGCTCCAACAGGATGCGGCTGTCAAAGCGCGCCGCCAGATCGATCGCCTCGTCCAGCTCGTCCGGTCCGCTCACCTTGCTCACGCCGAAGGACGATCCCATGTTGGGCGGTTTGACGAACACCGGATAGCCGCCCAGCTGCTCAACCAGTTCGGACAGCGATTGGGAGGTAAGCGGCTCTGGCGATGGGGGTGCGCCCTGCAACTCGTTGCCTCGAGCCTCGCCGCCCTGCAGCTCGCCACCCGCAACCAAACTGGCATCCGCGCGCCTGACGATGACCCGGTGCGGAGTAACCTCAAGGCCCGCCGCCGTGAGCACCTGGCGCGCCACCACCTTGTCCATGCACACAGCCGATGTGCTCACATCCGCCCCCACATATGCCACCCAAGCCATCTCGAACAGACCCTGGACTGAGCCGTCCTCGCCACCCGGCCCGTGCAGTGCGGGGAAGATCACGCCACCTCGCTGTTTGATGCGCTCCAGCTCGTCCGATATGTTGACCGGGGTGCCTTCGGCGCGCAGGCTGTTGTTTGCGCCAGTCAGCCCGTCTCGCTCAGGTCGCACCCACTCACCAGACTTGGTGATGCCCAACAGCTCAACCTCAAAGCGCTCGCGGTCGGCGTTGGCGGCGATGCTGAAACCCGAGCGACACGATATTTCATGCTCGGGAGACGCCCCCCCGAACAGCACCACCAGCAAGTCCTTGGTGGCCGTCTTATCCCTGGTGTCCGTTTTGTCTTTGGCAGATGTCCTGTCTTTTGCCACGCATCCCCAACTTAGCACCTGCGGGCCAGGGCTGCTGACTTTGCCCGTCAATGCTGCCCTGCCAGATATTTCCGTGCTCTGGGGTTGCCAGGGGAAGGTGTCACCTGAACAGACCGGTTCACGGTGCTGGCTGTCATATTATTGACCGACGCAGCGTTGGCCGAAGGAGTGCTGGCCGCCATGGTGGCTTCCAACATAGCGGCTTTGACTTCTCGGTCAATTTGTTCCGCCAGGGCATCTAATTCTTGGTGGACTTGGGTCAGGTCGTCGTCAGGATCGTTCTCGGCCTCCGTGTCAAGCCGTTCAAATTCAGGATCGTATCTTTGACCTATTCTTTCGGTGGCATAGTTCTTGTATTGCGCTAGCCACTGGATGCGGTCCAGGTGCCGTGGTTCTCCGACATCAACCCCGGCGACGCCATGTTCGTCTATAACATCTCGCCCGCAGCGGTCACCATCCCCTGGCAGTAGCCCTCGGCAGTCTGCCGGGCACCCGGCGATAAAGCCGAGCCCGAGGTGGGAGTCGAACCCACTACCTTCGGTTTACAAGACCGACGCTCTAGCCAAATGAGCTACTCGGGCACAGGCACTATGCTATACTGAAATTCTAAAGGTCAGACACAAGAGTCGGACACACAATCCCAAACACAAAACCCAAGCACACAGAAAGGGCAAATCAAAAGCATGTTTCGCGGCGTAATATTGGTTGTAATCGGCATCATCATCGGTGTGGTGATCCTGGCGAGCACGGTGGACGAGGCTGACGACACCGGCTCGGCCGCCACCACCACTGCCCAGGCAGCGTCATCGACCACCAGCACCACCGCGGCCACCACCGCAACCCAGCCTGCCACCCCCGTCGCCACGACCCAGCCGGTGGTCATCTCGCCCCAGCCCCACAGCCCGTCTGAAGTTCGGGTTCAGGTCGCCAATGCCACCGACATCTCCGGCGCGGCCGGCCGCCTGACCAACCAGCTCACCGTGGCTGGCTATATCGGGCTGCCCGCCATCAACGCACCCGCCGAGGTCACGCCGCTGAGCCAGTCCATCATCTATTATGAGCCCAACTATCTGGCCGACGCCAACCAGATCGCCAGCCTGCTGGGAGCCACGCCCAACCAGGTTCTGCCGTTGCCCGTGCCGTCGCCCATCGTGACCGACAGCGCGCATGTGATTGTTGTGATCGGGGACGACAGCCTGGCGCAAGCTGGCTGATCCGTCGCGCCGCTTGCCGCCGTCTGGCCCGCAAACCGCCCGCGCTCGCGCCCGCGCCGCCGCGCCCGGCCTGTCGCATTCGGCCCAGCCGCCCCTAGAATTAAAGCCATGAGTTCAACCGTGAGAATACCCACCACCCTGCGCGCCCTGACCGCCGGCAACAGCACCGTTGAGGTGGCCGGCGACACCGTGGCCGAAGTGCTGGCCAATCTGGAGTCGGCCCACCCCGGCTTCAACGAGCAGCTGCTGGAAACAGACGGCAGCCTGCGGCGCTTCGTCAACATATTCGTGGCCGACGACGACATCAGGTTCATGCAGGGCTTGGACACGCCTGTTGCTCCGGGCAATGTGGTGTCCATCGTGCCGGCCGTGGCCGGTGGCGCCCTCGCCTCCGCGAGCTAGCCGCGCTGTCGCAACCCAAACCAGCTCGGCGCCAGGCTCGAGTTGGCTGGCTCGGGCTGTCAGCCTCAGTCGTCAGCCTCAGGTTGCCAAATGACGACTTCCCGCCTAGAATATATCAGTCAAATAGCAGTCTGGCGCAGCGAGTGCTAGCCACGCGCTAGCCACACCAACGAGCGCAAACACACGCAAACATCCAACCAACAACACACACACGAAAGGAAACGAAAATGGCTAAAACCATAAGTTTTGACGAAACCGCCCGGCGCTCCCTTGAATCGGGAATGAACCAGCTTGCCGATGCGGTGCGGGTAACCCTGGGGCCCAAGGGCCGCAATGTGGTGCTCGAAAAGAAATGGGGCGCCCCGACCATCACCAACGATGGCGTGTCAATCGCCAAGGAAATCGACCTGGAGGATCCCAACGAGAAGATCGGCGCCGAGCTGGTCAAGGAAGTCGCCAAAAAGACAGACGACGTGGCCGGCGACGGCACCACCACAGCCACGGTGCTGGCCTGGTCGATGGTGCGCGAGGGGCTGCGCAACGTGGCTGCCGGCGCCAATCCCATGTCGCTCAAGCAGGGCATCGAGCTGGGCGTGGAAGCGGCCGTGGGAGCCATCCAGAAGCAGTCGGCCGATGTCGACTCACAGGATCAGGTGGCCCAGGTCGCCGCCATCTCAGCCGCCGACACCGAAATCGGCAGCCAGATCTCCGAGGCCATCGACAAGGTCGGCAAGGACGGCGTGATCACGGTGGAGGAGTCCCAGACCTTCGGCATGTCCATGGATCTGGTGGAGGGAATGCGCTTTGACAAGGGCTACATCTCGCCATATTTCATCACCGACGCCGAGCGCATGGAAGCCGTGTTGGAGGAGCCCTACATCCTGTTGGTGTCGTCCAAGATCACGGCCGTGCGCGATGTCGTGCCGGTGCTGGAGAAGGTCATGCAGGCCGGCCGCCCGCTGCTGATCATCGCCGAAGACGTGGAAGGCGAGGCCCTGGCCACCATCGTGGTCAACAAGATCCGGGGCACTTTTGCTTCGACTGCGGTCAAGGCCCCCGGCTTCGGCGACCGCCGCAAGGCCATGCTGGAGGACATGGCAATTTTGACCGGCGGACAGGTGGTCAGCGAGGAGGTCGGGCTGAAGCTGGAGAACACCACGCTGGACTTGCTGGGCAACGCCCGCAAGGTGGTGGTGTCAAAGGACGAGACCACCATCATCGAAGGCGCCGGCGCCAAGGCCGATGTGGAGGGGCGCATCAGCCAGATCAAGGCCGAGATTGAAAACACCGACTCCGACTATGACCGCGAGAAGCTGCAAGAACGCTTGGCCAAGCTGTCGGGCGGGGTGGCCATTCTCAAGGTTGGTGCCGCCACCGAGGTTGAGCTCAAGGAGAAGAAGCATCGCATCGAGGATGCCGTCAGCACCACCAAGGCAGCCATCGAGGAAGGTGTCGTGGCGGGCGGCGGCGTGACTTTGCTGCGCGCCCAAGCCGCGGTCGACAAGGCCATCAAGTCAGAGGCCGACCGGGATATCGCCACCGGCGCCGGCATCGTGGCCAAGGCTTTGGAGATGCCGCTCAAGCAGATCGCCGAGAACGCCGGCTTTGAAGGCGGTGTGGTGGTTGAGCGGGTGCGCTCTGAGACGGGCAACACGGGATTCAACGCCGCCACCGGCGACTATGAGGATCTAGTCAAGATCGGCGTGATTGACGCGGCCAAGGTAACCCGCTCGGCGCTGCAGAATGCCGGCTCCATTGCGGGTCTGTTTTTGACCACCGAGGCAGTGGTGGCCGACAAGCCAGAGGAACTCCCCGGCATGCCCGGCGCCGGCATGGGGGACATGGACTTCTAGGGCGGCCCCGCGCCGGCACCCGCGCCGGCTCCCCCCGCCACCCAACCGGCACCCACGCCGGCTAGTCCGGCTGCCGCTCCAGTTGCGCTTCGATGTGGAACTGCAACGGCTGGCCCACCGCCGCCATATCCAACCGGTAGCTCAGCCTGTCGCCGGCCGCGGCATCAGTCACGCCCCCCGCTTCCAGCCAAAACACCCTGTTCAGCTGAACCACTTCCTTGGCGGTTTCGGTCAGCCCGATGGCGACAGAACGAAGCTCGATCTCAAGCGGCCGCTCGGGGTCGCCGGTCGCCGCAAAGCTGCCCTGGGTTACTTCGGTCGCGCCCGTGGGATGAACCAGCACCACCTCCAACCCGCCATCTGACTGCGGCCGCCAATAGCCAAACTCGGCATGCATGGGCTGGCCGGTCTGTGCGTCAAAAGTCTTTTGGGCATATGCCAGATGAGGCTTGCCCACGTGCGAAAAGCTGACCTGCTCGGTGTAGCTGAACGGCTCAACCGTGGGATAGGCGCCATGACCGCTGCCCCGCCAGACGCCCAACAGCGCAGCCAAAGGCTCACAAGCGGGATGAAGCGGCGGTTGCGACTGGGCTGGCGATTTGGCTGGCATAGCTGCTGGCATAACTGACGAATATTCTAGTCTGGGCACCACAAGCTAGGCTTAAAGCATGGCTCAGGCGCGCAGCAAGAAGGTGCTGATACAGCGCTTTACAGCCAATTCCGCCGAGCCGGCAGCACCCGTCGCGCCCGACTCAACTGCTGCCTCGCCCGACACAACCGCCGCATCGCCCGACTCAACCGCCGCCTCGCTCGATCCCGCCGCAACCTCGCTCAACAGCCGCAAGGTCGATTTTGTCGCCACCGAGGAACCCCTGGAGATACGCCTCAACGACATCACCATCTCCACAACCATGCGCACCCCGGGCCACGATTTTGAGTTGGCCGCCGGATTCTGCCACACCGAAGGGTTGCTGGCTGACAGTGCCATCGCCTCAATCCGCTACTGCGCCGAAGCTCCCGCCAGCGAGACGGAGTTCAACGTGGTGTCCGTTGAGACCGCCACCGCCGTGCCCGAACCCAAACCCCGCCTGGGCACTGTCACTTCCGCCTGCGGAGTCTGCGGTTCGCAGAGCATCGACACTTTGTGCGAAACTCTGGCCCCGATCCCGGCCGCCGTCGCCAACAGGTTTGCGCTGGATGTGCTTGCGGCCATCCCCGACAAAGTCCGCCCCCACCAAAGCCTGTTCTCCAAGACCGGGGGAGTGCACGCCGCGGCTGCCTGCGACCCACAAGGCGAACCCCTGGTGATCCGTGAAGATATCGGACGGCACAACGCGGTCGACAAAGTCATCGGCAGACTTTTGCTTGACGGACAGCTGCCCGCCAACCGTCCAGACCACGACCCCAACGCCGAACCCGTCGCCGATTCCGACCCACAACCGCTGTGCCTGTTCGTCAGCGGCCGGGCTTCCTTTGAGATGTTGCAAAAGGCCTGGGCCGGCGGCTTTTGCGCGGTGGTGTCGGTGAGCTCTCCATCAGCCCTGGCGATTGAGTTGGCACAGCGCGCCAACATACAGCTGGCCGGATTCGTGCGCGGCGCCAGCCTGAACGTCTACAACCCCTAGCCACCCGACCCGTCTCACTCCATGGCCGACCCGCGCCCCAACCCTGTCGCCGGCAAAGTCGTTGCCATAACCGGCGGCGGCTCAGGCATCGGCGAAGGTTTGGCTCGCCGCTTCGCCGCCGAAGGCGCCCGCCACATAGCCGTGCTCGACATCGACTTCCCCGCCGCCCAAAAGGTCGCCACCGACATTGGCGGCCAGGCCATCAAGACAGACGTGGGCTCGCGCCGCCAAGCCCACCAAGCGCTAAAACAAATCACCGCCGCCGCGGGCGAGATCGACATATTCTGCTCCAATGCCGGCATCGCCACCCCAGGCGGACTGGAAACCAGCCAGCGAGATTGGCAACGCAACTGGCAGATCAACACCTTGGCGCACGTCCATTTTGCCGAGCTGCTGTTGCCGCAGATGTCGGCCCGGGGCAGCGGCGCCTTCATCATCACCGCCTCGGCCGCCGGGCTGCTGACCGAAATGAGTTCGCTGTCGTATTCGGTGGCCAAGCACGGAGCGGTTGCCATCGCCGACTGGCTGGCCATAACCTATGGCTCGGACGGCAACCCGGGCGGTGACTTAGACGGCAATCCGGGCGGCGGCCCAGACGGAGTGCAGGTGTCGGTTCTGTGCCCGCAGGGAGTGCGCACCAAAATGTTCCCCCAGGATGTCGCGGTGGCGGCCGGACAGGACGGCACGCTCACGCCGGCAGATGTCGCCGAAGTGGTGATGCAGGCTTTGGCCGACAGGAGATTTCTGATTCTGCCGCACCCGCAGGTGGAGAAGTATCATCGGAACAAGACGGCCGACCCCCAGCGCTGGCACACCGGGATGAGGAAGCTGAAGGCCAGACTTGCGGGCAACTCGGATCCCGCCACAAAAACAGTCTGAGCCCAGGCGGGGAATCGAACCCCGGACCTATTCATTACGAGTGAATCGCTCTGCCGACTGAGCTACCTGGGCCACACAAGGGGCACCACTTAAGCCTATAGGCAAGCCGCCCAGGCGCGGGGCGCTAGCCCGCGGGCGGCTCCAGCACTATCTGGTCGCCCACCTTGATCTCACCATCCGTCAGCACCTGGGCATAGGCGCCGCCGCCCCAGTCGGGTCGCAGGGCATCCTGCAGCCCGGGGCTCAATTCATCCATCAGGCGACAGGGCTTTGTCTCGCCACTGACCAGCATCTCCACCTCGCCGATCCTGACCTTCCAATCCCGGCTGTCCTCCAACTCCAGCCCCGAAACCAGCAGGTTGGCCCGCCTGATCTGCGGCGAAACTTCATCGCCCACAACTTTGGCCCACTGCTCGGCCGACAGCAAAGTAACCTGGCGCCTGCCACCCTGATCGGCATTGCCCACGATGCCGGCGCCGGTCTTGAGCACTGCCGAATTCGCCTCGTCCATGAGGCCGCCGTGCGCCCGCTTTATCCAGATTGCCTCCAGTCGTCCGGTCTGTGTTTCCGCAGTTCGTTCATTCATGCAGATTTAGTTTAGCTTGTTGGAAGAGACAGGTGACGCAGCCAGATGCGGCAGGTGGCGAAACAGGTTCTGGAGCATCAGCGTCTCATTCGGGTTGCGCACCATCTCGTCTTGGACATCACGCAGTCGGGCGACTGCCTCCTCGCAGACTTCCGCGCTGCGTCCTGCGTCTGTCCCGCGCCCGCCGCCCGCCAGATCCGAGCGCATCTGCTGCCAATAGCTCTGCGCCAGAACCGAAAAGCCCCAGCGCAGCTCGTCCTCCTTGAATTGCCTCAGCTCACGGCGGTGGCGGGTCTCCATGGCCTTTTTCTGGCCGGCCGTGAGTTCGCCCGACTTGGCCACTGCCGCGGCATCGGCCGCCTCGGCGACCTGTCGGGCCTGCGCTTCGGTGAGCGGCAACTGCGCCTGCTCCAGCAAATCCGCCAGCTCATCGGTCAGCGCCACGGCTTGTGCCCCCGCGGTGCCGCATCGGGCCGGCGCCTGTTGCCAAAACCCCAGCCGCGCGGCAAATCCTTCGTCTCCGGCCAGCAGCCGGGCGCGCTTTTGGCTGCCCAGCGACGCCCCGGCAACCAATCCGGCCTGTCGCTCGTCCATGGCCAATTCCCCGCCGGCCGTCAGCCAGTCAAAAATGTCGCCATCCGACAGCGGAGCGAAGCCAATCTTGACGCAGCGTGAGGCGATGGTCTCATGTTCGGCGGGAATGTGCTCCGACAAGATCACCAGCACCACCGCGGCCGGCGGCTCCTCGATGGTCTTGAGCAGGCTGGGGGCGACCTCGGGGTTGGCAGCGTGGAAGCGATCGACGATGATGACCTTGCGCTGGCGCTGAATGGGTGGGCGCCCGGCCGACTGGATGACCCGCTGCGCATCGGCCACCAAAAAGGCGCGGCCCTCGGGTTCGATCACGTCCATGTCCACCAGCTGTTCGGTGCGCGCCAGGCGGAGCACGGTTTGGCTGTCGGGTGCGCTGAAGTTGTCCGACAAGATGGCGGCCGCGAAAATCCGCGCCAGCTCGCGCTTGCCCACGCCCTCGGGCCCCACAAACAGATAGGCGTGCAGCGGGTTGGTCACGCTCTGGCGCAGCTGCTGTTGGGCCCGGGTCTGACCGATGACCTGGCTCCAAGGATCGGCCGGCGGGTCGGCCGGCAACTCCGCGGTCAAGCCCGCGTCCAGCTCCTCGCCCTCCGCTACAGCTGCCATCCCAACCTCGCCTCCATCGTCTCCACCACCGACTGGCGCACCTGCGCCTCGGGCAACGTCCCGTCGATCACCACCCAGCGCTGCGGGTCGGCCTCGGCCAGCTTCAGATAGCCGCCGATCACCCGGCGATGGAACTCGGCCGTCTCGGTGTCAAAGCGGGTCACATCCACAGACGATGCCTCCAGCCGCTCCAGATATGTCTCATAGGGAATATGCATCAGCAGCACCAAGTCGGGAAGCAGACCTTGCGTGGCGAATTCCGACAGACTCCAGACGGCGCGCAGATTCAGACCCCGGCCATAGGACTGATAGGCCAGCGACGAGCCGATGTAGCGGTCGCAGATGACATCTTGGCCGGCACTCAGGGCGGGCTCGATGATGGTCTCAACGTGCTGGGCCCGGTCGGCCGCAAACAGCAGCGCTTCGGCCCGGTCGCCCAGGTTGGCGCGCCCCGCATCCAGCAGCAGCGATCGCAGGTTCAGGTCGGCGCAGGGCTCGAAGGTGAACAGGCCCTGGCGCTGCTCGGCCAACCAGCGGGCGTGGGTGGTCTTGCCGCTTTCGTCCCCGCCTTCGAACACCACGAACGTGCCGCGCGTCGGGTCTTGCCCGCGTGCCGGGTCCGCGCCGCGTGCCGCGCTTCGTCCGTCCGTCATCCCGTCCGTCATCCCCAAAAGTCTAGACGGCAACCCTAACCGCACCTAATGTCTGTGCCGACTGCGCTCGGCGGCCACAATCCTATAGACAAACCAGGCAGCCCCGGCGATGATCAGCCCGCCCAGCCACAAGGTCAGGCGCACCCCCGGCAAAGCCAAACTGTTCCCGCCCACCGACACCTCATCGGGCACCAGCGCCTCCAGCACGTCAGACAAAAGCGCCCCGAAGACCAGCGACAGCACCAGGCACAGCCGCACCAGCGAATACAGCGCCGAGAACACCCTGCCGCGCAGCTCGTCGGTGGCCTCGATCTGCAAGATGGTGAAGCCCAGCACATACACGAACCCGGCGCACACCCCCAGCAGTCCCACCCCCAAAATCACGCCCACCCAGAACGAGAAGCTGGCCGCCAGCAACAAGCTCACGCACGCACCCGCCACGGCGAACATGAACACCTCCAGCCGCCCCAGGCTGGTCTGGATGAACCGCGACAGCATGGTCACCGCCAGCACCCCCACGCCCACGCCCGATCCCAGCGCGATCTGCACCCCCACATAGCCCGAGGCGCCAGCGTTGAGCACCTCCTCCACATAGACCACCCCCAGCGGAATGAGCAGCCCGCCGCCGATCAGCGCGGTCGCCAGGCCGAAGTTGACGGCCCGGACGATGGGGGCATAGACGATGTAGCGCCAGCCGTCGGCGAACTCGGTGATGCCCGAGGCGAAGCCCTTCTTGGATTTGTCCTCGGGTGGCGCGGCCGCCGGCATCACAGCTGGCGGAACAAACTCCGTCAGGCGGTCGTCAGTGGTTGGGCCGGCTGACACATCCGAAGCCGCCGCCGGGCCAGCCGCAGTAACCGCCGCCGCCTTGCGCGACGACCGCGCAAACGGAAACTCGCCGGTGGCCTTGTGCGCCAGAAACGAGATGATGCCCGCCGCCGCCAAGAAGGTCAGGGCGTTGCCGTAGAACCCCAGGCTCTCGTCGTCAATGCGCAGCCAGCTCAGCCCGGGCACATCCTCCAGCGATGACGCCAGCCAGGTCAGCCCGAACAGCAGCCCCGAAGCCAGCGGAAAGGTGCCATAGGTCGCAAACGCCGACAACGAGTTGGCCCGAGCCAGATGCCTCTGCGGCAGCAAGGTCGGCACCAGCGCTTCCTTGGCCGGAATCCACAGCATGGTGAAGCCCTCGATGATCAGCGAAGCCAGCACCAGCTGCCACACCGTGTCCACGAACGGCAGCAGGGCATACAGCACCGCCCGTCCGATGTCGCAGACCACCAGCACCCGATAGCGGTTCCAGCGGTCGGCCAGGACTCCGCCGATCTGTCCCAGAAACAGGCTGGGCACCACCCGGGCGCCAATCACCAGACCGATGGCGGTGCCGGCGTTGTCGCCCCAGACCCGGGCGGCCGTGATGGTGATGGCCAAAAGCCCAATCCAGTCGCCAATGGAGGTAACGAACTGGGCGATCCACAGCCGATAGAAGTTGTGCGATCCGAATGCTCGGGTGGCGAAGTCAGCTTTTCCCGTGCCCGTGTCGTCCCCTGCGAAAGTGGATGCCATTGAAATTCTAGCTTAGCGGTGCTGCCGGCTCCCCCCGGTCTATCCCCCGGATGCCACGGCCACCCCCCACCGCACTATACTATTCACAATGACATATCCCAACACCCTAATATTCGTTGACCTGCCCAGCACCGACCCCGAAGCGTCGGCCAAGTTCTATGCCGAGGTCTTCGGCTGGGAAGTGGAAGGCCGCCCCGCAGGAGTTTTCCACCGCATCGTGCCGGGCCAGAATTTCATGCTAGACGACGACACGCAGTCCGAAGTCGGCAACCTGCACATGGGCATCTACAATGTCGCCAACGCCCGCCCCCATCCCGATCCCGCCGGCGCCGACCCACGGGAGCTGAGCACCCAGGGGCGCACGGTCAGGGTGTGGGTGCTGGTGAGCGATGACGACGACCAGAACAGAATCCTGGCGACGGCCGAAAAGCTGGGCGCCGAGATTTTGTGGCGCGACCACTATTGGGCCGAGTTCAACGGCTTCAACAGCGCCTTCAAGGATCTGTGGGGCAACACTTTTGTTCTGTGGGGCAAGGGCGGGGACGCAGCCGACAGCGACGGTGACGGCCCCAACATCCCAGACGGCTTCACTGCGGAATAATCCAGAGGCAAAGCAGACCGGCGCCATGACCTCATCCAACTCAACCAACGGCGCGGCCGACAGCGCGGCCGACAGCGCGGCCGACAGCGCAACCCACCAACTGCTGCCCAAGTCCCCCCGCTGGACTCACATTGCGCTTCCGGTGCAGGATCTGGATGCGTCCATCGAGTGGTATGCCAAGTTCACGCCGCTCAAGTTGCTGGACAAGCGCTCAGACGACATGGGCCACGCCGCCTGGCTGGGCCATGACGACCAGGCCGACAAGCCGTTCATCCTGGTGCTGGTGCAGATGTTCGAAGACGAAGGTAAGGGCAAGCTGGGTGTGCTGGGGCCGTTCGCCCACATCGGCATCGAGGTTCCGCAGCGACAGGACGTGGACGACATCGCCGCCCGAGCCGAAGCCGACGACTGCCTGTGGTGGACGCCTCGGGATATGCCCGACCCCATCGGCTACATCTGCGCCCTGCACGACCCGGACGGAAATGTGATTGAGATCTCACACGACCAGGGGGTATACACCAAAGCCCAGGAGGTGTGGGGCTAGCCGGCCCCGTCCCGCGTCTAGTCCGCCGCAACCTGCGGCCAGACAACCGACTCCCGGGCCGTCTCGTCCAGACCCGCTTCGGCCAACAAACCCCGGCGCCGCTCGCCAGCCTGCGCCGACAGCTCCGCCAGATCAACCCCGACCAACCCAAAGCCGGCGACCACCTGTCGTCCGCCCACAAAGACGTCGCGCACTGTGTGGCTCACCCCGCCCCAGATCAGCTGCAGACCCACATCCCCCCGGGGAGTCCAGCTGACATCGCGGGTGTCAAACACCACCAGGTCGGCCAGCTTGCCCACCTCCAGGCTGCCCAACTCATCCGTCTTGCCCAGCACATCGGCGCCCCCCAAAGTCAAAAGCTCGAACGCATCGTGGGCTCCGAAGCTCCCCGGCTCCATGGCCATGTCCCGCCACAGGCCGGCGCACAGGGCCGCCACCGCCAGCATGTCCGCATCGTCGCCCGCGTTGTGGGCGTCGGCTCCCAGTCCCAGCCGGCCGCCTCGCTTGAAAATGTCAAGATGCCTGCCCGCCCGGGTGGTGCCCTGGCCCAGACGCAGATAGGCCCGCGGGCAGAACGCCACCGCCGCTTGGCTGTCCAGCAAAATCTCAAGCTCGCGCTCGTCCAGCCACACCGCATGGCCCAACAGCAGCTGCGGCCCCATTATCCCCAAGTCCAAAAAATGCTCCAGCGGACGTTTGCCGCAGCGCGCCATCCACAGCTCGCCGTCAGCCGGCGTGGGCGAAATATGCATGGTCAGGCCCACGCCCTCGTCTGCCGCCAACTGGCTGGCCGCGCGCAACAACTCGTCTGATGCCAGGTCGTGACCCACCAGAGCCACCCAGCCCTCGATCCGCCCGCCAGAGGGAAAGTCCAACAGCAGCTGGCGCTGGCGGTCGATCACCTCGTCCACCGATCCGGACAGCGGCAGCCCCGGCACATCTGACCCCCAGATTCCCAGAACCGCCCTGATGCCCACGCTGTCTAGTCCCTGGGCGACAGCTTGAGGATGCGCGGTGGTGCCCGCCTCCAGCACAGTCGTTGTTCCGCGCAGCACGCTTTCGGCCGCGCACAAGGTTGCCGACAGACGTTCATCCTCGGCGCGATGGGCCCGATGCGCCGGCACCGCCCAGTCGAAGATGGCCTGCTGGGTGGTGATCTTGTCGGGTATGGTGCTGCGGAGCAGCGGGTCGCCGGTGAGGTGTTGATGCGTGTTGATCAGTCCCGGGGTGATGACGCAGCCCGTGGCCGACAGCTGTTGTGCTCTGGGCCAGCGCGCCAGGACTTGTTTGGTTGGCCCTATGTCGGCGATCCTGTTGCCCTGCATCACCACGGTCGCGCCCAGCAGCACTTCCCGCTTGGGGTTCATGGTGACTATGTCGCCGCCCACCAGCGCCACGGCTTGGTCGGGCTGGCGCGGCTCGCGCTGTTCGGACGGGCGCGGGCCCGACGGGCGCG
>CAZERQ010000075.1:0-6401 GCA_964514465.1 uncultured Acidimicrobiales bacterium | reverse complement strand
CCGTCAAAGCCAGACACATCCGACACCAACTCGTCCAGCAACAGCTTGCCCTGAAGATACAGCTCGGCCAGCATCACAAAGTCGGCTCTGGGTCGGGCCGCGCCATAGCGACAGCCCAGAATGGTCTTGTTCTGATACAGCGAATACATGTTGTAGCTGGCGTCGGTTGAAATGTCGGCCACGCCCAGCTGGACAATGTTGCCTCCGTTGGCGGTCATGTCGATGCACTCCCTCAGCAGCTGCGGACTGCCGACCGCTTCGACCGCGTGATCAACTCCGTCAGGTAACAGCTCCCTGACGGCCTCGGCTGGACTGTCGTCCGAGCCACCGTCCGTCAAAATAAAATCCGTGGCCCCGAATTTTTCAGCCAGCTCTTGCTTGTCGGCCACCACATCAACGGCCACAATGCGACTGGCGCCCGACAGCCGGGCCGCCTGTATCGCACTCAGGCCCACGCCACCCGCGCCCACCACCGCGACCGTATCTCCCATGGCAACTTTGGCGCGGTTGAAGATGGCACCGGCACCGGTGATGACCCCGCATCCGATCAGCGCCGCGGCAGCAAAAGGAACTTCGGCTGGGATGGGAACGGCCTGATGCTCCCTGACAATGGTCTCCTCGGCAAAGCAGGATGTCTGGGCGAACTGATACAGCTGCTTGCCGTCCAACCCAAAAGGCATGCGCCAGCCGGCCCGCGGGTTGCCGCACAAGGTCGGCTGTCCGCGCTCGCACACGGGGCAGTGGCCACAGTTGTTCAGGGTGGACAGCACCACGTGGTCGCCCACTTCGCAGGCCGTTACCGCCTCGCCAATCTGGGTTACCACGCCGGCGCCTTCGTGCCCCATCACCAAAGGGGTGGGCAGCTCAAACTTACCGGTCGCCAGAGACACGTCACTGCCACACACCCCGGCAGCCTCGATGCGCACCCTGACGTCCTTTGGGCCCAGCGGTTCGGTCAGCTCAAGCTGGTCGGTGATTTCGATTTCACCCCACTGTGTGTCGCTTGCTTTGGCGCTGGCGTGCAGCACGATGCCTTTCATGTGATGGGATGTCTTTCGTTTGGTGTGGGTGGGTTGGTCGGGTGGGTTTAATCCGCTGGAATTTTGGTTGCCTCAACTATATTAGTCTGCTGGTAGGCTAAATGTATATTCCGGGGTAGCTCAATTGGCAGAGCACGCGGCTGTTAACCGTGGGGTTGTGGGTTCAAGTCCCACCCCCGGAGCTTGTGGGCCTGTAGCTCAGTGGTCAGAGCAGACGACTCATAATCGTTTGGTCGTGGGTTCGAACCCCACCGGGCCCACATTTGATGGGTTCTCCTTTGGGCCAGTCCCGTATGTCCCCACGCTCACCTTTGATCCTGCCCCGCCCTTCATCTAACTTTTGCCTTGAGTAATAGCCAGCCCTTGCCCATGGATTTCTCGTCTCTATTTTTTGAAACTGCCGCTGCCGTGCGTGCCTGTCTGGATGCCGGCAGCGACTGGGGGCCGACCAACACCAAGCAAGGCCAGCATATTGCGGATGTGGCGGCGGACGAAGCTGCCCTTGAGGTTTTGCTGGCGGCGGGCGTCGGGGTTCTGAGTGAAGAGACCGGGCTGCATAACCCCAACAACGAGTTCATCGTGGTGCTGGATCCGGTGGACGGCTCGACCAACGCGGCTTTTGGCATCCCTTGGTATGCGGTCAGCTTGTGCGCCTTGTCCCGTCGGGGCGAGAGTTATGTTCCCGTGGCGGCGCACGTTGAAAATCTGGTCTCTGGCGTGACCTATGTGGCTGCGTCCGGGGCCGGCGCCAGCACGTTCCGGCGAGACTACGGGGGGGGGTCTGGCGCGCCCAACGCCAAGCCTGGTTCGCCCAGCGCACCCGAACCGCTGACGCCCGCGGTCTGCGAAGACATGAGCCAGGCTCTGGTTGGGGTGTCGGGCTATCCCGCCAAGCATTGGGGTTGGAACCAATATCGTGGTCTGGGATCGGCAGCCCTTGACATGTGCCTGGTGGCCGGAGGTGGGTTGAGCGCTTTTGCCGATGTTACCCGAGGGGAGCTGGCGCCGTGGGATTATATGGGTGCGATGTTCATCTGTCAGCAAGCTGGAGCGCACGTGCTGGATGCTAACGGCGATGACCTGGTGACGGTTGACCCCCAAGCCCGCCGCCGCCCGGTGGCTGCCAGCAGCGTTGTGTTGGCCGAGGCGATTTGTCGGCAGTTGTCTGACGGGTAAGTTGTGATTGACGGACGGCCCGCTAGCGTTAAAGCACCGTTGGGGCGCTTAGCTCAGTCTGGTTAGAGCGCTTCCCTTACAAGGAAGAAGTCGGCGGTTCAAATCCGTCAGCGCCCACCGCGTCCGTCTGCACCCACGTCATTCGTCCCGCACTCTTTTGGCGCATTCGTCCCGCAAACCCATTTGACCAGCAAACCCTTTTAGAATTAAAGCGATGTCTGCGCGCACGCCCGCCACGTTGCTATCGGCCCTCGGAGCCTTGCTGGTGCTTTGCCTGACCAGCTGGTCCGTGGCGCTGGCACAATCGGAACAGCAGCAAAATCAACTGGACGACATCCGCCGCCAGCAGGAACAGCTCAACCAGGAAATCGACCAAGCCAGCCGGCAGGTGGACGCCGCCGAAAGCAGGGTGCTAGCCGCGCGCCGGCGTGTGAATGACACCAGACGACTGCTGGACGACGCCCAGCAAAAGGCCGACGCCGCCACCCAGCGATATGGCGAAATCCACGCCGACACCCATCTGCTACAGGACCAATCCGACCAGATGGAAGCCGACATCGCCGCCGCCCAAGCCGAGATCCTTGGGCTGCATGACGACATCGAGGAGCTGGCCGTGTCACGTTATATCTATGGCGGACAGGGCCCGTCGCTGTTCGACAGCCAGGATGTGGCCCGCCAGATTTTCTTGGACGCGCTGGCGCAATTCATCAGCCAGGGTAACCAGGCCACCATCGACAATTTCCGCACCGCCATTGACGACCTCGCCTTGCGCCAGGAGCGACTGGATCTGCTGCAGGCCCAGCTTGCCCAGCGAGAAGCTGAGGCCCAGACGGCAGCCGAAAGCCTGAACGCGACCTACCAGGATCTGGCAGAGGTCAGCAACCGCCTGCAGGCCGATCTGGACGTGTTGTTTGGCGAGCTGGCCGGTGTGCAGAACGCGCTGGACAACCTGGAAGCCAAGCTGCCTGCACTGGAGCGCGAGGAGACCCGTCTGGAAGCTGAGATCGCGGCGGCCAAAGCCCGGGCGTTGCTGGCCAGCCAACAGGCGCAAGGGTCGGGCGGATCCAGCACGGCATCCTTCAACGGCACGCTGACCATCCGCTCGGGTCCCAACTGGGTCTGCCCGGTGGCGGGGCCGTTCACTCACTATCGGGACTGGCGGGCGCCGCGGGCATACGGCGGCTGGCACAAGGGCAACGACCTGTTCGCGCCGCGGGGCACCCCGTTGGTGTCAACCGAAAGCGGCTGGGTGGTGCACAAGTTCAACCGCGTGGGCGGCAACTCGGTTCACATCACCGCCGACAGCGGCAACTATTATTACTACACCCACCTGGACAGCTATGACAACGTTGGGCCGGCTGGCGGGCACTGGCTGGAAGCCGGAACGGTGGTCGGCTATATGGGCAACACTGGCAATGCCGCCACCACGCCGGTGCATCTGCATTTTGAGTTCCACCTGGGCGGCCGAGGCAACTATGTGGATCCCTATCCGTATGTCCGGGCCAACTGCTTTTGACATCGCGCCCGCTGATCGTCCGCCTTCTTTTCGTCCGCCTCCGTCTGTCCGTCCAACCGCTCCAATAGTGCGCCCGCTGGACTACCATAAAAACAATGGAAACAACCACAGAAACGACCGCGGGCATACTTGACGGCAAGCGCATTTTGATAACCGGCGTGCTGACCCAGGCATCGCTGGCATACGGCGTGGCGGAGCTGGCGCAGCAGCAAGGCGCCGAGATAATCCTCACCGGTGCTGGGCGTGGCCTGAGCATCACCGAACGAACGGCCCGCAAGCTGCCCGAGACTCCCCGGGTTCTGGAGCTGGACGTGACCCAGCCCAGCCACATCGAAGCGCTGCGCGACGAGTTGGGCAAGGGCGGCAACCTGCACGGAGCCCTGCACGCCATCGGTTTTGCGCCCGAGAGTTGCCTTGGCGGAAATTTCCTGGAGGCGCCCTGGGAGGACGTCTCGGTGGCGCTTCAGATTTCGGCTTATTCGCTGAAGTCGCTGGCCGATGTGGTGGTGCCGCTGATGCCCGATGGCGGAAGCATTGTTGGGTTGGACTTTGATGCCAGCGTGGCGTGGCCGGTGTATGACTGGATGGGTGTGGCCAAGGCGGCGTTCGAGTCTACCTGTCGGTATCTGGCGCGCTATCTGGGGGAGCGGGGGATCAGGGTCAATCTGGTGGCGGCCGGGCCCATACGGACAATGGCGGCGCGCTCCATCCCGGGGTTCGAGGAGTTCGAGCAGGCCTGGGTCGAGCGGGCGCCGCTGGGCTGGGACATTAAGGACAGCGGTGCGGTGGCGCAGGCTTGCGTGGCTTTGCTGTCTGACTGGTTCGGCGCCACGACTGGAGAGATTGTCCACGTTGACGGCGGCTATCACGCCATCGGCGCCTGACGGGCATTATTCAAACACATCATTCCCAAACACAAGGAGCAACACATGACATCCATAGGCATCATCGGCGGCACAGGGCCGGCCGGCAAGGGTCTGGCAGCCAGGTTGGCCCAGGCCGGCTATGACACGACCATTGGTTCGCGCTCAACCGAGCGCGGCCAGGAGATAGCCAGCGAGTTGGCGCAGCAGTGGGCCGATGCCGGCATCGAGCTGTCGTCTTTGCGCGGCGGCGACAACGCGCTGGCGGCGACCTGTGACCAGATCGTGGTGGCCACGCCCTGGGAGGGAGCCGAGGAGACGGTGGCGGCGCTGGCTGACGAGCTGGCCGACAAGATCGTGGTGTCGATGTGCAACGCCCTGATGCGCATCAACCAGGAATTCCAGCCGTTGATTTTGCCGCGCGGTTCGGTGGGCGAAAGCATTCAGGCGGCGTTGCCGCGCTCGCGCGTGGCGGCGGCATTCCATCACGTGCCGGCCAAGGAATTGGGCGCGCTGGGTGAGGAAGTGGAGTGCGATGTGCTGGTCTGCGCGGATAACCAGGAGGCGGCGGCCGCGGCCGCGGTGCTGATCGAACAGGTGCCGGGCCTGCGGGCGCTGCATGTCGGGGGCATGTCGTGCGCCGGGCCGGTGGAGGCTTTCACGGCTGTGTTGTTGCAGCTGAACGTGCGCAACAAGACTCGTGTGGGGCTGCGTTTCACCGGGCTGAAATGAACGTGTCGCCGGGCGCAAGCGCACCCTTGACCAGTCTGAAGTGAAACTCTACGACACAGCTTCCGGCGAGATCGCGCCCTTCGCCCCGGGGCCGGTCGTCACCATGTATACCTGTGGCATCACGCCCTATGACGCCACGCACATCGGCCACGCGGCCACCTATCTGGCCTATGACGTGCTGCAGCGGCGGCTACGGGACATGGGGCACGAAAACCGCTGTGTGCGCAACATCACCGACGTGGATGACGACATTTTGGCCAAGGCGCGCCAGCTTGGGGTTCACTATCTGGACTTGGCCGCGGCCGAGACAGCCAGGTTCGATTCCGACATGAAATCGTTGGGGCTGCTGCCGTGCTGGAGCGAGCCCAGGGCGACATCGGCCATCGCCGACATCCGGGGTTTCATCGGCATGGTGCTGGACAGCGGGCATGCCTATGTGTCGGGCGGCGGGGTGTATTTCGAGGTCGCCAGCTATGACAAATTCGGACAACTCAGCGGGCTGAGGCGCGAGGAGATGCTGGAGCTGTCGGCGCAGCGGGGCGGCAAGCCGGACGATCCCAACAAGCGCGATCCGCTGGATTTTGTGCTGTGGCAGTCGTCTTTGCCCGATGAGCCGGCCTGGGGTTCGCTGTGGGGGCCGGGACGTCCGGGCTGGCATATCGAGTGCTCGACTCTGGCCATGCGCGATCTGGATTCCACCATTGATTTGCACGGCGGCGGCAGCGATCTGATTTTCCCCCATCACGAGTGCGAGCGGGCGCAGTCCGAGGCGGTGTCGGGGCAGACATTCGCCCGGCACTGGATGCATCAAGCGATGGTGAGTCTGGATGGGGAGAAGATGTCCAAGTCGCTGGGCAATCTGGTGTTCGTCAGCGACCTGCTGAAGCGCTGGGATCCGCAGGCTATTCGGTTGGCTGTGCTGGGGAACCATTATCGGGTTTCGTGGGAGTGGCACGATGAGTTGTTGGATGAGGCGGCCGACAGGTTGGCTCGCTGGCGTGCCGCCGGGCAGGGTTCGGGTTCCGGCGCGCTAAAGCAAGTCCGCGCCGCGCTGGACGACGACCTGCACACCGA
>CAZERQ010000074.1:0-2700 GCA_964514465.1 uncultured Acidimicrobiales bacterium | reverse complement strand
GTGGAGATACAGCCCATCTGGACCATCGGCACCGAGCGCACCAACGCAACTTTCTATGACGACGTTCGGGTGGGCGACCAATGGCGTCTGGGCGAGGTGAACCAGGGCTGGCAGGTGATGCTGGCATGCCTGAAGTATGAGCGCGGCTTTGCCGGCGGACAGTATCCGTCGGTGCCGCTGATCGAGGCGGCCAAGCAGTATGCCCGCACCCACTATGACTCGTCCGGCGCGGCCATCATCTCCGATCCGATTGTGCGGCAGCGGCTGGTGCGCGCCATGGTTGACGTGGAGGCTTGCCGGGCGCTGGCTTGGCGGACGGCCTATGTTGCGGCCAAGGGCGAGCAGTTCGGGGTGGAGGGTTCCATGACCAAGCTGTTCGCCTCCGAGCGCTACCAGCGACACTGCGACTGGTTCATTGACATGCTCGGGCCGGCGGGATTGGTGAGCTGGGGCAGCCCGTCAGCGCCCGAGGGCGGAGAGATCGAGGAGAACTGGCGGCACGCTCCGGTCACCACCATCTATGGCGGCACCAGCGAAATTCAGCGCAACAACATCGCCGAGCATCGCCTGGGGCTGCCGCGCTCGCGCTAGTCGGGGCTGCCCGCGGCCGCGCTAGTCGGGGCTGCCCGCGGCCGCGCTAGTCGGGGCTGCCCGCGGCCGCGCTAGTCGGGGTCGCGCCATTGCCGCCGTCGGCGCCCAGCTTCTCATGCACCGCCCGCGCCACTCCGTCGGGCAACCAGCTCAGCCCCAACAGATCATCCAGCGACGCCTCGCGCACCTTTTTCAAGCTCCCCAGCTCGCGCAACAACCGCTTCCGGCGCGCCTCACCCAAACCCGCAATGCCGTCCAGCGCCGAGCCGGCCATGCGCTTGCCCCGCAGCTTGCGATGATACGACACCGCGAAGCGATGGCTCTCGTCCCTGATGCGCTGCAGCAGATACAGCGCGTCTGACTGGCGCGGTATGGCCACCGGCTCCGTCCGCCCCACAACATAGACCTCCTCGAATTCCTTGGCCAGCGCCGCCACCGGTATGTCCAACCCCAGCCGGCGCACCACCCGGGCGGCCACCCCCAGCTGTCCCTTGCCGCCGTCCACCAACAGCAGTCCCGGCTGATAGGCAAACGACTCCTGCTCGCTGGCCGGCAGATCCCGGAGCGACAGATAGTTCTCCAGCCGCCGGGTCAGCACCTCCTCCATGGCCGCATAGTCGTCGTTGCCGGCCACATTGCGCAGACGGAAGTGGCGATAGTCGCGCTTGCGCGGCGCTCCGTCTTCCATCACCACCATGGAGCCCACATAGTCCTGCCCCGACAGATGGCTCATGTCATAGCACTCGATGCGCAGCGGCGCCTGGGACAGTTCCAGATATTGCGCCAGTTCGTTCAGCGCCCGCGCCCGGCTGTTGTGGTCGCTGGCCCGCCTGAGACGATGACGGGTGAACGACTCCTCGGCGTTGCGCCGCACCGTCTCGGCCAGGTTTCGCTTGGCGCCGCGCTGGGGCACCGTGATGTCAACTTGGGATCCCCGCATCTGCGATAGCCAGTCGCCATAGAGCCCCACGTTGTCGGGCAGCACCGGCACCAGCACTTTCTTGGGGTTGCCCAGCGGGTTGTCGTCGCCGTATATTTTCTCAAGGATGCGCGCCATCAGCTCGGGCGGGCTAAGATCCTCCACCTTGTCCACGATGTAGCCGCGGCGCCCCAGCACCTTGCCCTTGCGCACATAGAACACCTGGACGGCCGCCTCCAGCTCGTCGTCGCAGATGCCGATGATGTCGAAGTCCTCGCTTTTTTCGTCCACCATCTGCTGCTTCTCCACGGCCCGCTCCACGCTGGCCAGACGGTCGCGCCAGCGCCCCGCCAGCTCGAAGTTCTGCTCGGCGGCAGCGGCACGCATCTGCTGACTGAGCCGATCCACGAACTCGTCGGTGTCGCCCTCCAGGAAGCGGGTCAGCTCAGACACCATCTGGTCATATGCCGGCCGCTCGACCTCGCCCACGCACGGCCCGGCGCATTTTTCGATGTGAAACAAAAGGCACGGGCGGCCCAGGTTCTGGTGGCGGCGGAATTTGGAGTCGGTGCAGGTGCGGATGGGAAACGTGCGCAGCAGCAGGTCCAGCGTCTCGCGGATGGCATGGGCGTGGCCGAACGGGCCGAAATAGCGGTTGCCCTTGCGCTTCTTGCCGCGCATGACCATCGCCCGGGGCCAGTCGTCGGTCAGGGTGAGGGCCAGGAACGGATAGCTCTTGTCGTCGCGATAGCGGATGTTGAAGCGCGGCTGGTGGTCCTGGATCAGCGCATATTCCAGCAGCAGCGCCTCGACTTCGTTGCCCACCACGATCCAGTCCAGCGAGCGGGCCGCGGCGACCATCTGGGACGTGCGCAGCGGTAGCGTTCGGGGGTCGGAGAAATAGCTGGACACCCGGGAGCGCAGGGATTTGGCCTTGCCGACATATATGATGCGGCCGGCCTCGTCGCTGAAGTGATAGACACCGGGTTGGCTGGGGACGCTGCGGGGCGCGGGGCGCTCCAGCACGGTTTGCTCCACCACAACCGCGTGCCTCAGCAGATTTCCAGCATCCGCTCCAGCGCCAGCATGGCCTCGCCGGCCACCTCGGGAGCAACCTGGATCTGGTTGCGCACCTTGCCCTCCACCAGACCTTCCAGCACCCACGCCAGATGCGCGGCATCGATGCGGAA
>CAZERQ010000073.1:0-4333 GCA_964514465.1 uncultured Acidimicrobiales bacterium | reverse complement strand
TCGCCGCGTGGCACGATGACTGTGCGGATGGCCGACAGCATGGTGGTGATAAACAGCAGCGCGCCGGCACAAAAGGTGATGATATAGATGGCGTTCATTGCTTCAATTTTGGCGGGAAATTTAGCGGCATGCTTGTTTCGGGCGAAATTTGGCGCGACCAGGGACGTATTATAGGAATTATGTCCACCATCACAATCTGGGACGATCTTGCCCACATCCAAAACGAGTTGACCGACGATGCACCTGTCGGCGGAGCCATCGGCCAGGTGTCGGCCCGGCGCACCCCCACCAAAATCCCCACCTACCGCTATGTCTCGGCCGAGTTCGCCGAGCTGGAGATGCGCAAGATGTGGCCCCGGGTGTGGCAGCTGGCCTGTTCGGTCAGCCATGTGCGCAACCCCGGAGACTTCTTCGAATATCGTCTGGGCAACCTTTCGGTGCTGGTGGTGCGCGACTCGACCGGCGACCTTCGGGCCTATCAGAACGTGTGCCGACACCGCGGCAACATCTTGTGTTCGGGCACGGGTCAGGGGCTGGATGTGATTCGCTGTCAGTATCATCGCTGGGCCTGGAGCCTGGAGGGTCAGCTGCGGGAGGTGCCCAGCCGCAAGGGTTTTGGCGCTTTGAGAAATGACGACCTGCCGCTGTTTGAGGTGGCAGTGGACACTTGGGGGCCGCTGGTGTTTGTCAATCTGGATTTGGAATGCGAGCCGCTGGCTGATTGGCTGGAGGTCGTCCCGCAGCTGTGCGAGTGGGCCGGCTTCGAGGATTACGCCTGCGCCTATGATCTGTCGGTGCTCCTGCCGTGCAACTGGAAGACGCTGATCGAGGCGTTCAGCGAGACCTACCACGTCCAGGGCGTGCATCGGGAGATGCTGCCCAGCTGCGATGATGTGAATTCGCAGAACCGGCTCTATGGGCGGCACGGGTCGCTGTATCAGCCCTATGGCATCTGCAGTCCGAGGTTGCGGGACGGTGCCACCAACCAGCAGATCTGGGAGTCGCTGGCTGTTACGCAGGGGGCCCGCTATGGTGCCGACAGCCAGAGCCCGGGCCAGTGTCCGCCGCTGGAGGATGGGCAGACAATGCGCGAGATGCTGGCGGATTTGATGCGTGAGCGGGCGGCGCGCGAAGGTTGGGAAGTTGGCGGCGGCGGCGCGGCCAGCGGCTTCACCGAGTCGCAGCTGCTGGATCTGTTCCAGTTCAACTTGTTCCCCAACACCAGCGTGATTGTGATGTGTGATACAGCGACCGTTCTGCGGGCGCGCCCGGGTGGGCATCCCGATGAGGCCTGGCTGGACTTGCTGCATTTTGATCGTAGGTCTGCGGCGAAGCCAGCTCCCGAGCGTCCTGTGGCGGCGGTGCTGGATGCCGACAATGCCGATTTGAATTTGGTGTTCAACCAGGACGTGGAAAATCTGAAACGGGCACAGCTGGGCTTGCATCAGCCGGGACTGAGCCACATTGTGCTGTCTCGTGAGGAGATGCGCATCGCCAACCTGCATCATCAGCTGGAGGAATTTTTGGACATCATCCCGAGCGAAATCTCACCCGACAGCTGGCAAGAGATACAGCAGCTGCGCCAGCAAGGTCGAGCAGAGATGGAACCCGCCGGCTTCAACGCTCCCTGGTGATTCGGTGACGGCCGACACTTCGCCTGCGGACCCAGCCGCGCCCGAGAACCCAGCCGCGCCCGCAAACCCAGCCGCGCCCGCAAACCCTGCCGCTCCCGCGCGGGTTTTTGTTTTGGGCAGCCTCAACATGGATATTGTCGCTACAGCCGAGCGACATCCCCAAGTGGGCGAAACCGTGCTGGGTCGGGATCTCAACTACTACCCCGGCGGCAAAGGGCTCAATCAGGCGGTCGCGGCCGCGCGCGATGGCCTCCCCCATGGCACGTCCACCCTCGCGAGCGACCGCACGTCATCAGTCGCCATGCTGGGCGCGGTGGGCGATGATCCATTCGGGCAGCAACTCCGCCAGTTGGTTGCCGACGAAGGCATCGACCAAACCTGGCTAGCCACCAAGCCGGCGACCTCATCGGGTGTGTCGACCCCGTCGGGTGTGGCGCTGATTGTGGTGGCGCAGTCCGGCAACACCTCCGACAACACCATCGTGGTGGCGCCCGGTGCCAACGCCACGCTGGAACCACAGGATTTTGCGCAACTGGAATTCAGCAACCAAGACGTTTTGCTGGCTCAGTTTGAAGTTCCCCAGGAGGTCACATCGGAGTTGTTCGCCCAAGCCCGAGCGGCCGGGGCGACCACCATTTTGAACCCCGCACCATTCAGTCCCATCTCAGCCGACCTGCTGGCGAACACGGATTATCTGGTGGTCAACGACACCGAACGAGAGCAACTTGGCAAAACGGACACGAGCTCGCTGAAGGCCATTATCCATACCCGCGGCTCCCGCGGTGTTGAAGTCACTGCACAAGAAGCCGCCGCCCAATCCAGCAACTTCTCCCTGTCGGCCCACGATGTCAAAGTGGTCGACACCACCGCCGCCGGCGACTGTTTTTGCGGAGTTCTGGCAGCCAGTCTGCTGCGCCGCCAATCCCTGCAAGACGCCGTGGCCCGAGCCAACGCCGCCGCTGCGCTGTGCGTCCAATCCCCCGGCGCCACTCCCTCCATCCCCCTCGGAGAAAATACAGCCAAATTGCTGGCCACGCAGCAGCTGTCCAATAATCTTTAGGTAAGGCCGGCAACGACAAAACTGCCGGCAACACCAAGACCCCGAAGCTAAATGGAGAGGCGCAAAAAATGTCTGACTGGCAACTACTACATGGCGACTGCCGCGAACAACTCAAGGGCATCGCCGACAACTCAATCGACCTGATCGTCACCTCGCCGCCCTACGCCAACCAGCGCGCAACCACTTATGGAGGCACAAAGCCAGGCGAATACGTGGACTGGTTCTTGCCCATCTCAGCCGAGCTGCTGCGCACGCTCAAACCAACCGGCACTTTTGTCCTCAACATCAAGGAGCCGGCAGTGAAGGGAGAACGCCACACCATGGTGCTGGAATTGATCTTGGCCATGAGACAGCAAGGCTGGCTTTGGACTGAGGAATTCATCTGGCACAAGAAAAACTGCTATCCCGGCAAGTGGCCCAACCGGTTTCGCGATGCCTGGGAGAGACTGCTGCAGTTCAACAAGCAGCGCCACTTCAAGATGAACCAAGAGGCCGTGATGGTGCCAGTTGGCGATTGGTATGGCTCACGCATGCGCAACTTGTCGGAGACTGACCGCACACGAGATGAATCCCGGGCGGGCAGCGGCTTCGGCAAGAAAGTGGAGAACTGGATTGGACGAGATATGGTCTATCCCACCAACGTGCTGCACGGGGCCACTGAATGCTCGAACCGCAACCACAGCGCAGCGTTTCCGATGTGGCTCCCGAGTTGGTTCATTGACCTGTTCACTGATACTGGGGATTGGGTGCTGGATCCGTTCATGGGTTCGGGCACCACGGCATTCGCCGCTTTGGAGAAAAACCGAAAGGTCATCGGCATTGAAATCCACCAGCCATACTTTGATGAGCTGCGTGCGAAGCTGGAACAAACCCTAAAACTTGCCTCATGAAAATCACTGATCAGCAGCTGAAGGGTTATATTTCCGAAAACCTCGGAATCTTCTATGCCAAGCGTCTGGAGGCACTTTCAAAATTGAAGCTTGATGACCTGCTGAAACGCAAAAATCCCTATCTGTTCAGAAGCAAGGACGTGCAGGAGGTTTCAAGCCTCATTAGTGCCCAGTTGGATGCCCATCTCAGCTCGCAGGAGGAAGGTCTGTTCGGCAACTTTTTGGAAGGGCTTGCTGTTTTTGTTGCTGGCGTGGTGCACAATGGTAAGAAATCCGGTATTGAAGGGATTGATCTTGAATTTGACAAGGGCGATACCCGCTATATCGTGTCAATCAAATCTGGTCCAAACTGGGGTAATTCTTCCCAGGTTAAACAGCTGGAGAGCAACTTCAGAAAAGCGTCCAAGACCATCAGGCATGGACATCCGTCACAAACCGTGAAAGCCGTAAACGGTTGTTGCTATGGGCGTGAGAGTAAACCCGACAAAGGTACCTACCACAAACTCTGTGGCCAGCAGTTCTGGCAGCTCATATCTGATGAGGAGGATTTTTATCTCAGAATTATCCAGCCACTGGGTCGCCAAGCTAGGAAGCACAACGAGAAATTTGCCGAAGGCTATGCCGCGGTGCTGGACAAGTTAGTGGGAGAATTTTCAAAACGATTTGCTACCCCCAGTGGAAAAATAGCTTGGAAAAAACTGGTGGCTTTCAATTCCAAGAAGTGAAAGCTGCGGGGGTGGAACGGGGGG
>CAZERQ010000072.1:0-5124 GCA_964514465.1 uncultured Acidimicrobiales bacterium | reverse complement strand
CAGACCCGCCAGTCCGCCCACGACCGTGCCGAATGCGGTGGAGCACAAGGCAATCAGAAGCGACGGCCGGCTGCCCCAGATGACCCGGGAGAACATATCGCGGCCCAGCTCGTCGGTGCCGAACCAGGCATCCCAGCCGGGACCCTGGTTGACGTTGAGCGATGATCTGGTCGGCTCGGCCAGGAACCCCAGCACCGGGGCGAACACGGCAAAGGCGGTCACGACTGCCAGCCAGATGAGCGCCAGGACGAGGCCGATTTGGTGGGCGGGCGCGCCGGATAGGTGGGCGGACGCGGCGGCGCGGTCGGCGTGGCTAGTGCGGCCTCGGGCGCGGGTGGTGGCGCGGGTTCGGTCGGTGCGGGCAGCGGTTTGGGCAGCGGGCATGGCAGCTAATCCTGTCGCACCCGCGGATCAAGCACGGGATAGATCGCATCCACCACCGCATTGAGCACCACGAAAGCAGCCGCAATCAGCGCGGTAACCGTCTGCACCACCAAAAAATCCTGCGCAAAGACCGAATCAATCAGAAACGAACCAACGCCATCTATGTCAAAGATGAACTCCACCACCAGCGTGGAGTTGATCAGCTGGGCGGCGTTGATGCCGGCCAAAGTAACCAGCGTGAAACTGGACGGCCGCAGCAGATGCCGCAAGATGAGCGTGCGCACCGGCAACCCTTTGGCGCGCACCGCGGCGGTGAAGTTCTCCTCCAGGTTGGCCACCATGTCGGCGCGCAGCAGCTGCACATAGATCGGGCTGGCACCCAGCGCCAGGGTCAAAGCCGGCAAAAACAGTGACTTGAAATGCTCCGCCAGATCCTCGGTCGGCCCGACATATCCCCCCAGCGGAAACCAGTCAAAGCGCACGCTGAACATCAGCACCATAATCACCCCCACCACAAAAGCCGGGATCGACAGCAGTCCGAACGAGGTGGTGGAGATGACCGAGTCCAGCCAGGTGTTGCGCCGATACGCGGCAACAATCCCCAGCGGAACCGAAATCGCCAGCGTCAAAATCATGGTATACAGAATCAGCCACGCCGTGGCCGGCAGTTTCTGCGTCAGGCTGTCGGAAACCTCGATGCCGTTGCGGTAGGACTCGCCGAAGTCACCCGTCAGGCAGTCGCCCAGCCAGTCCAGATAGCGCACGAACAGGTTCTGCCCCAGCTGCAACTCGGAGCGGCATTCGTCCAGTTTCTCCTGGGTCACGCCGGTGCCCAGCGACAAGGCGCACGGGTCGCCCGGCAAAAGGTTGAGCAGCCAGAAGGTGATGAAGGTCACCACCAGCACAACGCTGACCAGCCACAGCAGCCGCTTGCCGACGAGTCGGCCGGCGGCGTTCATGGGCGCGCTACTCCCGCCAGACCTCAGCGAAATTCACCCGGCCGCCATAGCTGGGCAAAGCCGCCCCGAAGCCAGGCAGATGCAGCACCCCCATGTTGTGCACCGAGTCGTCATAGATGATCTGCCACAGCGACCAGATGAGCCACAGATTGTGCACCTGCTGGCCGAATTCCCGGTTGACCACCTCGGCAATGCGCGCCAGCTCAGACGGGTCGTTGACCGAGCGCACATCGGCGAACGCCTGATCGATGCTGTCATTGCGGATGCGCGCCGCGTTGACGGTGAAGCCGGGCTGGGCGTTCTCGCTGTGCCACCAGATGCGCTCCAGCTCCAGGCTGAGCCCGGTGTGGTTGCGCCACAAAATCAGGTCGAAGTTGCCGCCCAGCGCGTTGAAGATCAGCTGCCCCTGGTCAACCTGGCTGATGCTGGTGTCGATCCCGCAGTCGCCCCACATCTCGGCCAAAAGCTCAGACGAAGTGCGGTTGAAGGGGTCATTGCTGGCGGAGATGGCGATGCCGCCCGAAAAGCCGGCCTCCTCCCACAGTGCCCTGCCAGCCTCGGGGTCATAGGTGGGATAGCCGGTGTCGGCCAGCCAGCCGGCCGTGCCCGGGCTGAACGGGCCGTTGGCCACCAGCGTGTTGCCACCCGCCCGCAGAACGTGATAGAGCTCCTGGTCGGTGCACATGGCCAGCGCCCGGCGCGCCCGCAGATCATCAAAGGGCGGCTTGTCGTGGTTGATCAGCACATAGGTGGTCTCGCGGAACGCCTCGCCCTCCACCAGCACATTGAAGTCCTCGGCATACTCGGGCGCACGCAGCGGGCTGTTGTCCTGGTTGACGTTAATGTCGCCGCCGGCCAGCGCCGCATGGCGGGTGTCGGAATCGGGAATGGGACGGAACACGACCCGGTCGAGATACGGCAACTGGCGACCCTGGCTGTCCTGTTTCCAATAGCTCTCGTTGCGCACCACCACCAGCTCCTCGTTCAGCGTCCAGGAATCGAACTTGAACGGCCCGGTGCCCACCGGCATCTGTGCGCCGTCGGGATTGTCATATTGGCTGGGCGCCGCGAAATAGCCGAGCTGCCCGCTGAACAGATCGGGGAAAGCGGCCACGGGTTCGCTCAGACGGATGCGCACGCTCAGGTCGTCAATGATGTCGATGTTGTTCTCGGGGTCGTCCAGCATGGCCAGCACCTGTCCGGTCAAAAGCCCGCCCGCGATCTCGGTGATGTGGCGCTTGAGTGCGGCTGAGTCGGCTGGCGTGTCGTCGTGGAAGGTGATGCCCGGGCGCAGGGTGAACGTCCATTCGGAGAAGTCGCCGTTGGCGGTGGCTGACTCGAGGAGGTAGGGACGGAACACGCCGCTGGCGTCCTCATAGACCAGCGAGTCGAACACGGCGCGCATGACCACGTGGCAGGCGGCGGCGCACTGGGTGGTGGCCGGGTTCCAGCCCTGGCCGGTCTCGGCTTCCAGGCCCATGGTTAGCGTTCCGCCATAGACCGGTTCGGCTTCGGGATCGGCTGTGGGCGCGGGCGCGGGTTGGTCGGGGCTGGCGGTTTGCGTGTCGGTGCCGTCCGAGCCGTCGTCCGCGGAGCCGTTGGCCGTGTCGCCGGAGCCCGCGGGGGAGTCGGCGCCGCTGGCTGCAGGTTCAGACGACGAGTCGTCGCCGTTGCCGCCGCAGGCTGATGCCAGAAGTGCTGTGGCCAGCAGCAGCGCCAGCGCGAGTTGGGCTGGGCGGACGCGGCGGGCTGGGCGGACGCGGCGGGTTGGGTTCGCGCGGCGGTGGCGGTTCTCGTGTTTCATGGCGGGTGCTCCTTTTAGGTGGGCGGACGAGTGGGCGAACGAACGCGCGGGCGGTGGGCGGATGCGGTCGATCAGTTGTCAGGCAGCCGCCAGCTCCGTAACCCCGGGGCCGATCTCATCGGCGATGGGCCGCAGCGCAGCCGCGTCAAAGTTATACACCTCAGCCGCGGTCTGTCCCACGATCTTGACCACCTCCTCGGTCGGCACATGCCCCAGCGACTCCCGCAGCGACTGCTTGGTGTGCGGCCAGGTGCCCTCCATGTGCGGATAGTCCGAGCCCCACATCAGCTTGTCCACCCCGATCTCATAGCGCATCTCGCTGTCGGACGGCCGCAGGAACGACGCCCCCACGAAGCACTGCCGCTTGAAATAGTCGCTGGGCTGCAGCCGCAAAGTCCGGCGCAGGTGGCTGAACATCGGCAGGTTATAGTGATAGTCCATCTTGGCCAGCGCCGGCGGGATCCAGGTCGAGCCCTGCTCGGTCATCACGAACTTCAGCCCCGGATGGCGCTCGAACACTCCCGACCAGATCAGCATCCAGAACGGACGATGCGCCCGCAGCGGAACCTCATATAAGAAGATGCCCAGCGAGCCGGGGAAGTCGCCGAAGTTGGGCGTCCAGCCCGAGTGCGTGTGGACGGGCATGTCCAGCTCCTCGCAGATTTCCCAGAGCGGCTCATAGCGCGGGTGGTTGTAGTGCGGCAGGTCATAGAGCACATTGTCGCCCACGCCCGACGGGATCAGCACGCCGCCGAACAGGCCCAGCTCTGAGATGGCGCGGACTTCTGAGACGGAGGTGTCGATGTCGTCCACCGTGATGAGCCCCACCCCCGCCCGGCGCCCCGGAGTCCTGGCGCAGAAGTCGGCCAGCCAGCGGTTGTAGGCGCGGCAGCCCGCCAGCCAGATGGCAGGATCCTCTTTGTATTGATAGGTCATCAGCCCGGCGTTGAACGGCAGCACGGTGTCGCCGCCCCCGCCCGGGAAGATCACCTCGGCCACCACCCCGTCGGCGTCTTGTTCGGTGAGGCGGCGATCGGAGTCAAACGCCCCGTCGCGCCCGCCGGCCGCCACTTCGGACAGCTCCTGGAAATCCTCCAGCGCCTCCTCGCCATAGATGGACTGGCCGGTGTGCTGGGCCCGGCGCTGCTGCTGAAGCTCGGTGTCGGCCAGCCAGTCTTCATAGGCCTGCTTGTGCTGGGGGTCGATGTATTGTCGGTATTCGTCCGGCATTGCGCTGGCGTGGGAGTCAGATGAGATGACCAGGTATTTGTCGTTTGCGTCCATTGGGGTGCTGTCCTTTCGGGTTCAGGGGAGTGGGAAGTTGGGTCGGTCGGGGTTCGGAAGTGGGGGAGTGGAATGGGAATAGGTCGGGAAGTGGGTTCGGTCGGAGCGCCGCGCCGCGATGCGATGCGATCACACAGCCGCAACATCGGCCGGGTCGGTCTGCGTCTCCCAGAACCGGCCGGCGGCCCGGGCGCGCTCCCACTTGCCGCGGCTCTGCGTGTCGTCTTGTCCCAGATCCTGGGGAGTGGGGCCGATGCGTTCAATCACCGGCGCCAGCGCCTCCAGGTCAAAGTTATACACCTGCGCCGCCACAGCCCCCAACATCTGGGTGGTCTCGTCGGTGGGCACATCGTGGAAGGTCTCGCGCAGATGGTCGGCGGTGTGCGGCCAGGTTCCCTCGGGGTGCGGGAAGTCGTTGCCCCACATCAGGTTGTCCACGCCGATGGCATAGCGCCGGCCGACCTCAACCCGCTTCATGGTGGAGGCGCCCAGATAGCAGTTGCGGTCGAAGTATTCCACCGGGTTGCGGGGGATAGCCGCGCCCAGCTGCTTGGCGATCTTGGCCGCGCCGCCCACCGAGTCATATTGGGTGGCCATCTTCCACAGCATATCGGGCGCCCAGAACGCGCCGCTCTCGGTGACCACGAACTTGAGCTCGGGATGGCGCTCAAACACTCCGCCCCACAGCATGAA
>CAZERQ010000071.1:0-3763 GCA_964514465.1 uncultured Acidimicrobiales bacterium | reverse complement strand
GAGGTCGTCCCCGTCCCGGTCACCGAGGAGCTGTCCGACTCGTTCCTGTCATATGCGTTGTCGGTCATCACCGCCCGGGCCATCCCCGACATCCGAGACGGCCTCAAGCCCGCCCAGCGCCGCCTGCTCTATGCCATGTTGCGAATGGGCATCCGCCCCGACACGCCGCATCGCAAGTGTGCCCGGGTGGTGGGCGAGACGATGGGCAAGTTCCACCCCCACGGCGACGCCGCCCTATACGAAGCGCTGGTGCGGCTGGGCCAGGATTTCGCCCGCAACTTCTGCTTGGTCGACCCGCAGGGCAACTTCGGCTCGCTGGACGATCCGCCGGCCGCTTCGCGCTACACCGAATGCCGCCTCAACCCTCACGCCATGGCCATGCTGGATGAGATCGACCAGAATACGGTGGCGTTCCGTCCCACCTATGACGGCGAGACGCAGGAGCCGGTGTGCCTGCCGTCGCGCCTGCCCAACCTGTTGGTCAACGGCGCCATCGGGATTGCGGTGGGGATGGCCACCAACATGTTGCCCTATAACATGGGCGAAGCGCTGGCGGGCGCGGTCAAGACGTTGGACGCTTTGCCGATGGTTCGCAGCGGGGGCTCGGGCTCGGGCGGCTCGGGCGGCGCCGGCGGCAAGGGCGCGGCCAAGACCACCCAAACCTTCACCCAAAAAGTCCTGGGCCTGCCAGCCGAAAAGCTGCTGAAGCTGTCGCCCGAAAAGCTGTCCCAAATCGCGCCCAAAGACCAGCTGGAGATCGCCCCGACCCACCGAAAACCCGCCGAGCTCGCCCGGCACATAGACGAGCTGCTGGAGATCATGCCCGGCCCCGACCTGCCCTCGGGCGGGGTGATAATTGACGACGGCCTGCGCGAGATATTCACCACCGGGCGAGGGTCGGTGCGCATCCGCTCAAGCGAGGAGATAATAGCGGCCACCCGCAAGCGCCAGGCCATCGTCATCACCGAGCTGCCCTGGCAGGTGGGCCCCGAAAGGGTGGTGGCGCGCATCAAGGCTCTGCTGGCCGAGGACAAGCTGCCCGATGTGCTTGACGTGCGCAACTTCACCGACCGAGAACAGGGGCTGCGCATCCAGATCGACTGCCGGGCGGGAGCCGATACCGCCAAGGTGCTGGCGCAGCTCCACCGTCTGACGCCCATGGAAACCAGCTTCGCGGTCAACAATGTGGTGCTGGTGGATGGCGTGCCCGTGACCGCTTCGGTGCCGATGCTGCTGGAGCATTTCGTGTGTCATCGTCTGGCGGTGGTGGTCAGGCGCACCCACTTTTGCCGACAGCGAGACCTGGCGCGCAAGGAGATTCTGGAGGGCTATCTGGCGGCGCTGGATCGCATTGACGAGGTGGTGGCCATCATACGCTCCAGCAAGAACACCGAGCAGGCCCGCGACCGGCTGTGCGAGAAGATTTCCCTGACGACCGTCCAGGCCGAGGCCGTCCTTGAGCTGCGGTTGCGCCGCCTGACCGCCCTGGAGAAAGACAAGATTGCAGCCGAGCTGGACGACTTGGTGGCGGCCATCGCGGGCTATGACAAGATCCTGGGCAGCGACACCGAGCTGCGCAAGGTGGTGCGCGAGGAGCTGCGGGCCACGGCCAAGCAATTCCCAAGCGAGCGCCGCAGCCGGATCATCGCCCCGCCCCAGCCGTCGGCGGCCGAGCCTTCAGGTGTGGTGATCGAGTCGGCGCCCTGCGTGGTCAGCCTGTCTGCCAACGGCTATGTCGGCCGGGCTTCCCCTGACGATCCGCCCAAGAAGAACACCCGTCCGCACGATGTTTTGGTGTGCGAAGTGGCGGCTTTGACCGACAATTATATATGGGGCATAACCAGCCGGGGCCGGGCGGTGCCGCAGTTGGCCGGGGCGTTGTCGCAGATAAAGGCGGTCAGCCGGGGTTCGCTGGCGAGCAAAGTGTTCGCGCTGGCAGACGGGGAAGAGGTGCTGTGTCTGGTGGGGCCGCAGGATGTCGGTGCGGGATCGGCTGGGTCGAGCTTGCTACTGGTCACGGCATCCGGTCTGGCCAAGCGAGTGGATCTGGCGGCTTTTGCGTCTGGGCCCGCGCCCGCCACCGCCGCACCCGCCACCGCCGCCTCGTCCGCGCCCCCTGCCCCCGCCACCCCCGCGCCCGCGGCCCAGCACATTTTCCAACTTGACGACAACGACCGCCTGGTTGCCGCCACGCTGTGCCAGCCAGACGACGAGCTGGCGGTGGTGTCCCAACAGGCCATGATACTGCGCACCCGAGCCGATCAGATACCCGTCAAGTCAGCCACCGGCCCGGCGGTGATCGCCATGAAGCTGAGCGCCGGCGACCAGGTCATCGGGGCCGGATGTTTCCAGGGCGAGGCGGAAGTCCTGGCGATCGGCGACAAAGCCACAGCCAAGGCCATCTCAACCTCGGAGCTGCCCAGCCAGAACCGCGCCGGCAAGGGACTGCAATTCATGCCGCCGGCCGGGGCCGAACCGCTGCTGTTTTGCCGGGTGGGTGCACTCAGGGATCTGCTGGCGGTCAGCTCCAGCACAGAAGGAGTCCCCGAAGAGCTTGCGTTGGAAATCTCCAAGCGGTCGCACAAGGCCAAAAGCACCGGCGGACAGATCACGGTTGTCGGCACGCCAAGATGGAGCAGCAGCTGATGTCGGACGACACCCTCAAGACCAAAGCCGCGCCCTCCGCGGCCGCCCCCGCCAGCACCACCGCCGCCACCGCGGACGACACGCTGACGCTTGACTTTGACCTGGACGAAAACCTGGCCGAGCGCGAGCCAAACAACGGCGCCGTCGCCCCGTCCATCCCCGCCAACCTCGGCGCCTACGACGAAGACGCCATCCACACCCTGGAAGACCTGGAGGCAGTCCGCCGCCGCCCCGGGATGTATATCGGAGGCACCGGCAGCGACGGCTTCGCCCATCTGCTCTGGGAGCTGATCGACAACAGCGTGGACGAGGCCGCCGCCGGCTTTTGCAAATCCATTGACGTAACGCTCAACAAGGACGGCTCCTTCAAGGTTGCCGACACCGGCCGCGGCATTCCCGTGGGCAAGCATTCCACCCGCGGCGTCTCCGCCCTGGAGGTGGTCTTCACCGAGCTTCACGCGGGCGGCAAATTCGGCAGCGGCGCATATGGAGCCTCAGGCGGCCTGCACGGAGTCGGCGCCTCGGTGGTCAACGCCCTGTCCAAAAAGCTGGTGGCCGAAGTCGACCGGGACGGCAAGACGCACCGCCTGGAATTCCACGAGCGCATCGCCGGCAAAAAATCAGGCGGCAAGTTCAAGCAGTCCCACGACCTGATTGTCGGCAGCAAGCGCTTCACCAAAAATCGCACCGGCACCCGGGTTCAGTATTGGCCCGACCGCGACATATTCGACCCAGACGTGGAGATCCCGTTTGACCAGGTCTGCGAGCGGCTCAAGCTGGCGTGCTTTTTGGTGCCCAAGCTGAAGGTCACAGCCACCGACAAGCGCAAGTGGTCTTCCCCGAAGGTGTTCGAATATCAGTCGCGCAAGGGCCTGGTTGATTATGTGGAGCATCTGGCGGCCACCGAATTCTCAAAGGGTGCCCCTGGTGCTGATGGTTCCGAAGCTGACCTTGTCGAGCCCACCGACTCCGACCTGTCTGCCGACCCGTCCGCCGACTTGTCCGCGTCCACCACCGCCGCGCCCGGCCCACCCGCGTCCGGGCGCGGCGGGGGTGGACGCGGACAAGTCGGCGGACGGGTCGGCAGACAGGTCGGAGTCGGTGGGCTCGACAAGGT
>CAZERQ010000070.1:0-15955 GCA_964514465.1 uncultured Acidimicrobiales bacterium | reverse complement strand
GAGGGACGGGGGGTCAGCCAAGCTCAAACAGCACGGACGTCTCGGCTGGAACTGTGACCGCAGTGCCGTCGATGGCCGCGCCGCCGTTAGCCGCGCTGTTGCCGTTGGCCGCGCCGCCTTCGCCCAGCACCGACTCACTGGTGAACAGCTGTCGTATGCCCGCGGCCTCTGCGTCCCTCGCGCCAAAGTCCATCTCATAGGGCTGGGGCGACAGGTTGGCCAGCAGCCGCAGCTTGTCTCGCTCGACCAGCAGCACCTCGGGGGCAAGCGCCTCCACTTTCAGGTCTGCCCGCCAGATTTCGGGGTGGTCTTTGCGCAGTTGGAGCAGGTTGCGGTAGGCAGACAGGGGTGCTTTGGGTTGGTCGCCGCCACCAGATTGGCGCTGGCCTGCCACGGTCAGCTCCTCGGGGCGCGGCTCGGACTTGAGCCAGGGCTGCTCGGCGGTGGTGAATCCGTTGGTGGGCCCGGGCTCCCACGGCATATGCGCACGGCAGACATCGCGGCTGTCGCTGGCGCCATGCTCGTTTCGTGTGGCCAGCGGGTCGGTCAGGTTGTCGGTGCTGATTATGGCGTTGGGCAGGCCCAGCTCTTCGCCCTGGAACAAAAACGGCACCCCGCCCAGCGCGAACATGGCGGTGGTGACGGCAAAGGTGCGTCGCAGTCCGACTTCGCTGGGCGCGCCGGGGGACGCGGGATCGGCGGCGGACGCGGCACCGTCGCCGGGGGAGGCACCATCGGGCGCGGGCACGAAGCGAGACACGGGCCGGCCGCCGTCATGGTTGCTCAGCACCCACGACACCCTGTCGGGCGCATGCTCGCACAGATCCACTATCTCACGGATCAGCTGCTCGGGCTGCCACGGAGACCACATGGGAGGCAGATGGAACGCCAAGTCCATGGCGTCATCCCCCACAAAACGGGCAAAGCGATGGCCCTGGGGAATGTTTATCTCGCCCAAAATCATGGCGTCATAGGGAGCCACGGCCCGCCGCCAGTCGCGGAACACATCGGCGGCCCCGTCCTGGTCCAGCTCATATTTGTGCTCAAAGCAGTTGAACACATCCCGGGCGCCCATCTCGGCGGTCGGCTCGGCAATCAGCGGGTTGTCGGGGAAATCCGGGTGCTTGATCATGGCGTGGCCCACATCCACCCTGAAGCCGTCCACTCCCTTGTCGCACCAAAAGCGCAGTATCTCATCGAAGGCCTGCTGGACTTGCGGGTTGCGCCAGTTCAGGTCGGGCTGCTCGGGCAGGAACAGGTGGCAATAGTATTGCTGCGTGTCGGGGTCGAGCGTCCAGGCGGGGCCGCCGAAGTGCGACACCCAGTTGTTGGGCGGGCCGCCGTCAGGGGCCGGGTCTCGCCAGAGATACCAGTCGCGCTTGGGGTTGTCGCGGCTGCTTTTGGACTCCTGGAACCAGGCGTGTTCGCTGGAGGTGTGGTTGGGCACGACGTCCAGCACGAAGGCCATGCCCAGGGAGTGGGTGGCTTCCACCAGGCGCTCGAAGTCTGCCATGGTGCCGTGCTGGGGGTTGATTGCGAGGTAGTCGCTGACGTCATAGCCGTGATCCTTGCCGGGCGAGCTGAAGAACGGGTTGACCCAGACGATGTCGGCGCCCAGCCATTTGATGTGCTCCAGTTTTTGGATGATGCCGGCGATGTCGCCGATGCCGTCGCCGTTGCTGTCGGCGAATGACAAGACATAGATTTGGTAGCCCACCAGCCCCTGCCACCAATGGGTCTGGCCGGGGGGGATCTCGGCGAAGCGGGGGGACTTGCGGGTGGTCGGGTCGGTGAGTATGTCGGGGACGGGGGCGTTGGTGGCGGCGGAGGCGCTGGTGGGAGCAGAGACGTTAGCGGGGGCGGAAATGTTTTTTGGCATTTCTATACATTAGCCAAAGTTGGTCGTGATGTGACTGCCTTTTGCGCAAAATGTCGGTGCCCTGATGTAGGATTGAGACTATGGAAATCCCGCTGACAAAACACGAAGTCTCCATCGCCTACTGCGTGCCTTGAGATTACTCGCCGCGCGCCGTGAGCGCAGCCGATGATCTGCTGACCAACCATCAGCACATAATCAAGGAGTTGCGGCTGATAACCGGAACCTCCGGGATTTTTGACGTGCACGTGGACGGGCAGCTGATTTTTTCAAAAGATGCTGTCGGCAGGCACGCCGAGGAGGGTGAGGTGCTAAGGCTTTTCGCCGAACACGTGGGGGCAAGCTAGAAGCGCGGCAAGGCGCGGCGGGGGTGGACTAGGGGCGCGCGGGCGGAGCACGTGGGGGCGAGCTAAAGACGCGGGGCGGTGACCGCTCCGGCTTCGGCGCCTTGGGCCAGGGTCGCGTATTTGGCCAGGAACCCGGTCGTGTAGCGAGGCTCCAGCGGTTTCCAGTTGGCCCGCCTCTGCTCCAGCTCATCGTCTGACACCAGCAGGTCGATGCTGTGCGACCTGACGTCAATGCTGATCTTGTCGCCTTCGGCCACCAGGGCGATGGGCCCGCCGTCGGTTGCTTCGGGAGCCACGTGGCCCACGCAGAATCCGTGCGTGCCACCTGAAAATCGGCCGTCGGTGATCAGGGCGGCATCCGAACCCCGACCGACCCCCTTCAGCGCTCCGGTGATGGCCAACATCTCGCGCATGCCCGGGCCGCCCTTGGGGCCTTCATAGCGGATGACCACGATGTCGCCGGGATTTATGCCGCCGGCCAGCACCACCTCCATGGCAGCCTGCTCGCCGTCAAACACCCTGGCCGTGCCTTCGAAATGATCGACGTCCAAGCCCGCCACCTTGACCACCGCACCCTTTGGCGCCAGCGATCCGGACAAGATGGCGATGCCGCCGATGTCGTGGATGGGATTGCCGAACGCGTGCACCACCTCCCCGTCGGGGCCCGGCGGCGACAGCTGCTTCAGGTTCTCGCCCACGGTCTGTCCGGTCACTGTCATCTCGTCGGTGTGGAGCAGGCCTTCGTCCGCCAAGACCGACAGCACCACACCGATGCCACCGATGCGGTCGATGTCAACCATGTGATATTTACCGTGCGGTTTGGTGTCGGCCAGGTGCGGCACCTTGGCGGCCACCTTGTTGAAGTCGTCCAGCTCGAGCTTGACGTTGGCCTCATAGGCGATGGCCAGCAGGTGCAGCACCGCGTTGGTCGAGCCGCCCAGCGCCATGACCACGGCGATGGCGTTCTCGAATGCCCCCTTGGTGAGGATCTGGCGGGGACGGATGTTGCGGCGCAAAAGCTCCATCACTGCCTGGCCGCTTTGGTAGGCGAAGTCGTCGCGGCGGCTGTCGATGGCCGGGGCCGACGCGCTGGACGGCAGCGACATGCCCAGCGCCTCCCCCACCGCAGCCATGGTGTTGGCGGTGAACATTCCGGCGCAGCTGCCCTCGGTGGGACAGGCGCTGCATTCGATTTCCTTGAGTTCGTCGTCTGAGATGTTACCGGCCGCGTGGGCGCCGACCGCCTCGAACACGTTCACAATGTCGATGGCTTCGCCCTTGTGCTTGCCGGGCATAATCGAGCCGCCATAGACGAACACGTTGGGCAGGTTGATGCGGGCGGCGGCCATCAGCATGCCGGGCAGAGATTTGTCGCAGCCGGCGAAACCCACGAAGGCGTCCAGGCGTTCGGCGTGCATGACGGCTTCGATGGAGTCGGCGATTATCTCACGGCTGACCAGGGAGGCGCGCATGCCCTCGTGTCCCATGGCGATGCCGTCTGAGACCGCGATGGTGGTGAACTCCAGCGGGAAGCCGCCGCTGTCGGAGACGCCGGTCTTGCAGCGTTTGGCCAGGCGGTCAAGCGGAAGGTTGCAGGGCGTGACCTCGTTCCAGGATGAGGCCACCCCGACCTGTGGTTTGTCCCAGTCGTCGTCGGTCATTCCGACGGCGCGCAACATTGCCCGGGCGGGGGCCCGTTCGTGTCCTGAGGTTACTTCTTGGCTGTGAATCTTCATGCCTTTAATGTCTAGCAGAAAATTCGGCGGCTGGTTGGCGGGGCGACGAGCAGCGGCGAGCAATCGGCAGCGGGGGCGAGGTGGGTTGCCCGGTTGCGCTCGTCTGTTCCCGGTTGTGCCCGCCCGCCCGTGCCCGCTTGTGCCCTACGGCTTCAGTTGTCCCAGTTGCCTTTCTCCAAAAGCTGCAGATACAAATCCAGCATATGGCTGCTGATCTGGCATCCCTGCTCGGCAGACACAATCTGGAGCAGCTCGGACATGGCGCTTTGCAGCTCCACCCGATTCCTCTCCACATAGGCCACCCGAAAGCGCCTGAGATAGCACTGCTCGCAGCCCGGGATGACCTTGTGCGCCTGATAGCAAGCCCAGCGGGCGGTTTCTGGATCGCCGAACTTCAAGGCGATGTCCGCCAGTCGGTGGGCGACCTCGTCGATCAGACACTCCATGTGAACCCGAAGGAACAGGTCGGCCCATCTGTAGCGATGGTGGTTCGGGCCACTGAAGGGCGCGCCTCTGACCAGCTGCAGGGCGCGGCGCAGATGGATCATGGAGGCCACACTTTCGTGCCGGGCCCGGCGCATGTGCCGGCAGAATTCGTCATAGTCGGTGGTGACTTCGCTGGACAGACGATAGGTGTTGTCGGGTCTGATTCGGGGCAGGAGCGGCTGGTTGTGCATGCCCTTGCCCAGCAGGGCGCGGGATCGGCTGGCCAAGGAAGTAATGGTCTGGTTCGGCGGGGGGATCCTGTCTCGCCACAGCGACTCCGTCACCATTTCCGCGGTCGCACCTTCGCGGTGGAACGCCAGATAGCAGATGAAGTCCACGCACTGCTGGGCGGAGGTCGGCTTGATGCCCTCTATCTCAACCGGGCCAAGCACACAGACCCGCACCCTGCCGGGCCGAGGGGTGGGGTCGCTCATCGGCTTTTGCCTTTTGGCGACCGGCATCAGTCTGGCCCGCTCGGTCAGTCCGGCAGAGGTGATGGCCGGGGCCTGCGGCGAGCGCTTGGACAGACTGATGTCCAGCGGATGGAGCCGGTTGGTCTGCGTTCCCAGCTCCAGCATCCAGGGCGCGGCATCGCAGGAAGTAACCAGGAATACGTTCAGGCGGGCCAACTTTGACAGCAGCGCCGGAGACTCGGCTGTGGGCGCAAAGACAATTATGTCGGGGCGGCGGGCGGGCATCGCCAGCGGCTGTTCGCCGCCAGACATGAGCCGCAGCAATTTGGGGAGCTTCGCGCTCTGCGGCTTGGCGTCGACCGCGCTCAGGGTCTGCCATACTTCGCTCAGCTTGTCGAACACCGCCACCTGGGGGAACATCTCCAAGTCCTCGCCGAAACCCACCAAGCAGATCTGGACGTCGCTGCGGGTGGGGTTAGACAAGATGTCGGTGGCCAGCGAGCTCATGGCTTCGTCCACGTCTTCGGGCGAGCCGCGCAGCGACAGATGCTGGACGTGGCTCAGGTTCAACAGCACGTCGGAGCTGTCGCTTTGGCCCAGATACATGAACAAGGGAGGCTCGACCGACGGATGCATGGCGCTGTATGAATGGAGCAGGACTTCGACTGACGGGGGCATGCTGGCTTGGGAGTTGTCCTTCCGCGGCGGCGGGTCGCTGAAGTGGAAGCGCCAGGCATAGCCGTCGTTGAGTTCACGGAATCCCTTGGGGGCTTTGGTGCGGCGGGACAGCAGTGCGGTTACATCGTTTTGTGAGACCATGAAGCCCACCAGGTCAGGGGCGATGTGGCTGCCCAGCACCTTCTTGATGCCGTCCTTGATCATTATCTTTGGCTTTGGTCTTGCCGCTGGCAGGACGATTTCTTGGTGGGGGGCTGATTGGTCTAGTGTCATGGTTTTGCTTTCTGGGTTGGTTTGGGTTGGGGGTTGGGTTTGGTGGTTTGATGAGAGATCGGCTGGTTGGGCTCAGTTGGTTTGGTTTCTTATGGTTGCCTCGGCAGTGCGGCTGGCTGAAATGGTTCGGGCGGGGATGACCGACAGGGCCGGGGATATGCGCCGCTGCAGCGTTACCGTTACCTGGCTGCTGGCTTCGGAGATCGCAATGGTTCCGTCCAGGTTGTGGTCGTCCAGCAGTTGCCGGCCGGCGGCCTGCGCTTTGGTCGGGTCAAGTATTATCTGCTGGTCTTGGTGCCAGGCCTGCAGATCCACCTCCTGAGCTATGACCCTGGAGATGCGGGCCGCCAAGTCGTCCAACTGTCGTCTTTCCTGTCGGAGTTGGGCTCCGTCGGCGACCAGTCCGGTTAGCAACATGAAGGCGACAAATATGATGGCGACATAGAGGCTAACTAGGCCCTGGGTTCCGAGGCCGCACTGTGGCAGGTTGGCTCGCCGCGACTTCACTGCGCATTGCGACTTCACTGCGCGCCGCTCCTGTATGTGTCTATGATTTCGGCGGCCTCGGCGTGCACCTCAACGTTGCCGGGCAGCTGCAGATATACCAGATCCGACAGCGACACCTGGCAGCTGGCGCGCACCGACACTTCCTGGCCGCGGTTGAAGTCGGATTCGGAGATGGTCGATAGCTCCAGCTCGCAGTTCGGGTTGGTGCCGCTGGCGGAGCCGGAGGCCTGGTTGGTCTGCGCCGCGAATTCCCGGAGCTGCCGGTTGGCTTCGGAGGCGGTGGGTGCGAATGAGGCTATGCGGGCGGCTTCGGCGGCTATGTCCTGGACGGTGCCTCTGGCTTGGGACAGCCGGCCGGCATAGAGCACCATCTGGATTCCGCCCAGCAGGCCCAGCGCCAAGATCACGACTTCCAGCGAAACCAGCCCAGCTGCACAGGGCAGGCTGGCACGCCGGCTGGGGCTGGAGCGAGCGGGTTGCGGATTTTGGTGCGGACTCATTGGGAGGGTGTTCGGCTCTGTTCGGTGATGAACTGTTCTGGGGCGCCCGCGGCCGTGTGAGACACTTCCACGGGCAACCCCAGAATTAGCTCAGGGGATTTTGCTGTTGCGCGCACGAACACCTGTCGGGGGCCGGTTGCCTGGCCGTTTTCCTCGGGCTCGATTTCCCCGAACTCGAGCTCAAAGTCATACAGCGGAGCGTCGCGTGAGATGTAGCGCGCCACCGCTCTGGCTGACTCGGGTGTGCCGCTGCTGCTGGTCAGCTCCTCCAGGGCGGCGTCGGCCGCATCGGCCACGGTGAGGTTGGCGTTGTAGAGCAGGGCGATGTGGGCAACGATCATTACCATCGCCAAAAGCAGTCCGTATAGCATGGCGAACTCCAGGGCGGAGGTGCCCGATGTGCTGGCACGCAGTCGCCTGATGGGGTTCTTGCTGGCCGGCACTTGGTTGGCCGGCTTTTTGCTGGCTGGCATTTGGCGCTGGACGGTCATTTGACGACAGATGGTCTTTTGACTGGCTGGGACGGAGTCGGCCTCGGGCTGGTCGGCTTACTGGAAGCTCTGGGAAGTATTGACATCCACCTCGATGCTGTCGGTGGCCGCCTTGGTCTGGTTGCGGACCACTGCGACGACGGCGATGGCGATGGCTGCTGCCCCGGCAACCAAAAGCGCCCACTCTGTGGTGGTGAGTGCCCGGCGGTCGTGGCGTAGCTTGCTGGCCGCCCGGCGGGTCTGACCCGCCAGCGAGAAGGCCAGGCTCCACAGGGAAAGTGAAAGTGTCAGTAGCATTGTTTCCTCCTTGTTTGGTTGTTGTGTTGGTTGTTGTGTGGATTGGTTGGATTGGCCCCCATCAAAGCGCCGAAGACAGCGAACTGAGCGCCGGATAGGCAATGAACACCACGAAAGCGAACGCAATGATCACCGTGGGCATCGACATCTTTTCGGTCATGGCGTTAGCGCTGGCCTGGGCTTCGGTCAGGGCCCTGTCGGCCGACGCAGCGGCCTTGCGAGCCAGCGCTTCGGATGGACTGGATCCTTCGGTTTCGGCCAGGCTGATGGTGGCGGCGACCTCCGTTACCTCCGTCAAACCCAGCTCGTCGCCCAGGCGGGCCAGCCCGTCGGACAGCGGACGACCATGCACCCGGCTCCAGTCCAGCGCGCCGCGTATGTCGTCGAACGTCCTGCCGCGGCCCACTTGTGCCGCCTGATACAGGGCTCCGTCGGTGTGGCTGCCGCCGGCCAGCAGGACTTTCACCAGATCGAGATATGCCACGAACGCCGACGCGAAGGTGCGCCTGTGCTTTTCGGCTTGCTCCAGCAGTTGCCTGTCGGCCAGGAGATAGCCGGCCGGCAGTCCGACCAGCAGCCCGACTACGCCCCACCAAAGCGGCAGGTTGAAGCCAACCACCCTGGTTGCCAGGATGATGATGGCCGGCATGAAACCCCACAGCAGCGCCGACGACACCTTGGCCCAGGCATGCTGCTCGGATGTCTTGTGGCACAGGCGCAGGGCCTTGTTGAATTTTTTGAAGTCGGTGCCCAGGAGCAGCACGGCTGAGTTGGACCATTGGGCGGCGCGCGTCTTCAGGTCGGCGCCGGTCGCGCCGGGGGAAGTCACGCCAGGGGAAAGCACCGCGCCGGGGGAGGGACTGGCGCTGGCGGCTCCAGCTCTGGTGCCCGGAGCTGTCTGGCCCTGGCCCAGCGAGGGAACAAAACGCCGGGTCAGGCTCCGTATGGCAATCCATGCCCCCGCCCCGCAGGACGCCCCGGCGAAAGCCAACGCCACGTTCATGCCGGCACCTCCGCTGCGTTCATGCCGGCACCTCCTTCAGCTCAAAATATCGCTTGGGCGGCTCGGCCCGTCCCATCTTGACCAGCAGGCCGTAGCCTCCCAGAAAACCAACACACACAACCCCCAGCATCACCTGTCCGAAAGCCGTGCCGTAGGGCGCCAGGTAGCCGTCGTCAAACAGATAGATGCCCGCCGCCACCGCCACGGTCGATCCGATCACTATTCGGGCCGAAGTCAAGAACTTGGAGCGGCCGGCCTGCTGGGTTCGCAGGAGCTGGGATTCCTGGCGGACCGAGGCGGCTTGGGAGCGCAGCAGACCCACGATGTCCTGGGCTCCTTTGGCGGATGCCAGCGTGATGGCCGTGGCAACCTTGTCGCAGGCCGGGTGCGCCATGTCGCGCGCAAAATCCCGCAGGGCCTGGGGCAGCGGGACGATCTCGATGCGCGCCGCCAGGCTCTCCACCTGCGGGCGTATGGCTTCGGGCGCCGAGCGTGCCGAGGCGGCGATGGCCTTTTCGAAGCCACCTCCGGCGGCGATGGTGCCATAGAGCATCTCGATCCAGCTGGCGATGGAGTCGCCCCGGTCGGCCAGGGCGGCAATCTGCTTGTTGGGGTTGAGCTGGCCCCAGAACAACAGGACAGCCGCCCCGACCAGGGCTGCCAGGACGATCCATTGCGTGGCGACATATAGCAGTAGCGCGGTGGCCAGGGCGATGATGGTCTTGCGGGTTGATTGGGGGCGGGCGGAGGGGCCGGCGAGCAGCGCGGTTGCGCGGCTGGATTTGACGGTGGAGTGGGGCGCCGACGGCTGGCTGGATCGCTCGCCCAAAAGTGCCACACCGCGCAGGCCCATCAGCGCAAGCCACACTCCCAGACCCATGACCGAGCCGGCCAACGCCAGTAGCACCGTCCTCACCGCTTCACCGTCCTCACCGCTTCACCGTCCTCATCACTTCAGTATCCGGGCATCAAAGCCGTTAGCTTCCAGGCGCCTCAAGGTGGGCTCAACCCGCAAGGGCTCCCCCGTCAGCACTGCCCTGCCTTCCGGCCCGGGCTTCCAGATTTCGTTGGACTGGACGTTGTTTTCGGTCGCCCCCACAACCTCCCTCACGCTGGTGATGAACCGCTGTCCCCGCCAGCGCGAGATGTGTATGACGAAATCCACGGCGCTGCCGACCAGCCGGTAGGTGAAGGCCTGCGAATAGTGCTGGGCGGTCATGGAGGCATACATGGCCAGGCGCTCGAACGCCTCCTTGGTGCTGTTGGCGTGGATGGTGCAAAACGACCCGTCCTGTCCGGAGGTCATGGCCAGGAGCATCCCCAGCACCTCGGTTCCGCGGACCTCGCCCACCACTATCCGGTCGGCGTGCATCCGCAGGCACTCCCGCAAAAGACTTTCCATGGGAAACGCCCCGGCTCCCTCCAGGTTGGCCGGCCGGGCCTCCAGCACGCCCACGTCAGGGTGCTGTTCGTGGAACTGGTGCAGCCCCAACTCAAGCTCGTCCTCCACAGTGATTATTCGATCCTGCGGCGGGACTTCGTTGAGCAGCGCCCGGCACAAGGTGGTCTTGCCCGTGCCCATGCCGCCGCAAATGACGATGTTGTGGCGCGACAAAACGGCGGCGCGCAAAAAATGCTCCATGGCCGGGTCGAACATGCCCATCTGCTGGAGCTGCGTCAGGCCTGTGAGGGACGGGTCGTGCATGCGGATGGTCACCATCGGCACCATGGAGACGTCCATGATGGCGTGCAGCCGGCTACCGTTGGGCAAGCGCATGTTCAGCACCGGGGAGCTGACGTCAAAGCGGCGGCTGGTTCGGCCCAGACTGGCGCCCGCCCAGCGGATTTGCTGTATCAGCTCTTCGTCTGAGCTGGCCACGGGTTCGCCCCGATGCTTGTTGCCGGCCCTGTCGATCAGCCAGACGGTCTTATGGCCGTTGATGTGGATGTCGCTCAGGTTGGGGTCGTTGATGTAGCGCTCCCAGGGGCCGGCTCCGAAGGCATAGCTCAGGGCAGTTTGGGCGAGCTGGTCTTCCTGCTGCGGGGTCAGCATGGCCTGGCCGACCGACAGACGCTGGACTGCAGCCTGGGCGAACCATTCGGCAATGATCTTGTGGGCTTGGGTTTTCTGGGCGTCTTGGCTGGGGTTGCGGCCTTGGCGGCGTTCCGATTCCACCCAGGCGCCGATTTCGGTTCGCAGGTGGCTGAGCAGTTGGTTGAGGGTTTCGTTCTCGGCGGCCGGGGCGGACGGATCGGCGGACGGAGTTGACGGGTTAGCGGATTGGGGTGACGCGTCGGCGGGCGGAGTTGGCTCGTCGGCTTCGGCGGGCGGGACTGGAGGTGCCGATGTCAGGGCGTCGGCTGCGGCGGCAGGTGTGGCCATACCATTTGACATGGCGGCAGGTGGAGCCAGGCCGTTCACCTCTGGGCCCAAGCCGTCCGTCTCGTGCATATCCAAAGTTGTGGCGGTGTTCATGTCGGTCGTGGCGGTGTTCATGTCAGGCTGTCCAACAATTCCTGTGAAAGCTGCTCTTCGGTCGGGGCCTTGCCCGCCTTGAGCGACACCAGTGTGTCGACAATCCCGAGCGTGGCCTTGAAAATTCTCGAGCGGCGGGTCAGCGGCGCCAGCGGGCCCTCGGACGCCACCAGCGCAGCTCCCTTGGGGTCAAACGGCAGCACCCCCAACAGCATGGCCCTGTCCCCGCATTCCACTTGGAGCTGGTCGGAGATCTCCGAGGAGTGGTATGGGCCCTTGCCGACCAGGACGACCCCCAGCAGCGATTCATACACCAGATTGGTCGCCAGCGACAAAAGCAGGTCAAGCTGTTCGAATACCGGGCGCACCACCATCACCACCACATCTGCCCCCGGTGTCCGGTCGTATATCTCCGGCATCAGGCGGCCGTGGTCGAACAGGAAGTCGGTCGGCGAGTTGGGGAACCTGTCTAGCGGCAGCTGCTCCATGGCGTTGCGCACATCCACACCCCGCATCGGCGCGATCACGGCCGGCACCGCGTCGGGCAGTTGCTGGCAGAACGACTCGATCTTGTCGTCGGATATGCCGTGGCGGGCCGAAGCCGCCAGACCCAAGAGGTTGGGTTGCTGTGAAGCCAGTCCAAATCTGGCAGCCAGCACGCCGCCGGCCGAGTCGGTCTCAACCAGCACGCTGGGGTGGTCGGTCGGCCAGTTGGCGGCGGCCAGCAGGCACAGAGTGGTCACGCCCGGGGCGCCCCTGAGCGAGCAGAACACCAGCTTCACGCGCCCGCTCCGATCATGCGCCCGCTCCGAGAAGTCCCAGCCGCAGACTTTCGTCCCCCAGCACGGACGCCACCTGGGTCTGCAGGGACTCGTCCACCAAAAAAGACACGAACAGGTTGCTGTTGGAGCCGAGTTGGGCGACCTCATATATCTGGACGTCTGTGGCGATGGCTCGGGTGTCGCCGCTGGGGGTGCGCGCCAGCAGGTTGACCGCTTCGCCCGCCCGGAAATGCCTGACGGGATATTGGCCGGGGCTCAGTTGGGCGCCGATCACGACCATGCCTTCGGGCAGGGCTCGGCGGGGAGCCAGCAGCTGCGGGGTGAGGACGGTTCCGGCAGGCAGGTCACCGACTGTCTGGGAACCGATCAGACTGGTCTGGTTGGGGACGTCAAGGACGGCAATGGGGACATCGGTCGGCAGGGCGATTTGGGTTACGTCCTCGGTGGCCAGGAATTCCCCCTTGCTGACGTTTCGGGCTAGGGCCAGGACTTGTCTGGTGGGATCGGAGCCGCCGACGAAGACGACCATCAATATGGCGCCCAGCGCTACCAGGCCTAGGCCCATGGCCAGCTCGGGAAAGCGGCGGCGGACGCTGCGCGGCACGAAGTCGCCGAGGTGGCTGCCGGGGGTTGCGGAATCTCGAGTGGCGGCTGCTCGGCTGGCAGTTGCTCGGGCGGCAGTCGCTCGGGTGGCAGTCGCGGCAAGGTTGGAGGCAGTCGCGGCTCTGCGATTTCCGGCTGGGCGGCCGCGCCTGTCGGCCACACCCCTTCGGGCCGCGCCCCTTTGAGCCACGCCCCGGCCGCGTCTGTTGGTCGCCCCGCGGGGTGATGGACCACCGAGCAGCGTTTTCCTGCCGCTCCTGCGCCACGCTACACCACCTTCGCGCGGCTCCTGCCCCGCGGGCGACCTGAGCGGCCCACCATCATGCCCGGACACAGGCGGAGTGGGACCTGCATGACTAAAGGTTCCTCCGCTCTGAGGCTGCCCACCACCGATCGGGGCAGTATCATCTGGCACAAAAGTGTCGCTCATACAATTAATAAAGGGCATCCCTGATTCCAAAACGGGACAAAAAATTTGAATAAATTTTGAGCGGCTTTTTTGCCCGGAATTTTACCCAGGAATTGTCGTCTAAAATTAGGGGCTAGGCAGCTGCCGAAATTTGCCCCTAAATCTGTCTGCCGAAATCATCCCGCCAAAACCGAGCCAAACCGAGAGCCGACCCCCGACCCGAGAGCCAACACCCCGACCCGACCCTAAAGCCAACCCGAGAGCCAACACATGATCAAGTATCTTCCCGCCATCATTGACCCGCCAATTGAGTTGCCCGAGATGGACGGCACCAACCACCTCATGCGGATCATCACCCAGGAGTCAGCCTATGACGCCGGCTCATGGACAGCCCGGCGCGCCAGAGAGGTCACCAGCTTCTTTGACGAGATCGCGCCCGACTGGAACGAGCGCGTCCCGGCAGGCGAGATGGCCGGCGTGGCCGATGCGCTGGAGCGGGGTCAGCTGGCCCGGGGCGGTCTGTGCCTGGAGGTCGGGGCCGGCACCGGGCGCGCCACGGCTCATCTGGCGAAGTGGTTCGACCAGGTGGTGGCGGTGGACATCTCGCTGGTGATGCTGGAGCAGATCGAGGGGTCACACAGACTGCTGGCTGACGGGGCCCGCCTGCCGTGCGCCGACCACTCAGTCGATGCGGTGGCGCTGGCCAATATGTTCTTGTTCCCCGACGAGGTCAAGCGGGTGCTCAAGCCCGATGGCGTGCTGGTTTGGTATAACAGCATCGGCGAGCTCACGCCCATCCACCTGTCGGACGAACAGCTGCTGGAAGTCATGGGAGACGGCTGGCACGGCATCGCCAGCCAGTGGAGCCACGCCAGCTGGTGCGTGCTGCGGCGGGACTAGAGACTGCGCCGGCAGAGGTTAGTCACACATCCAGCATGGCCTGGTCTATCAAGCTGCTGTTGCGTATGAGATAGTCGCGGCGGGAGTCCACGTCTGAGCCCATCAGTGTCTCAAACATCTGGGCGGCAGCGGCGGCTTGTTCGGCGTCCTTCATGGTGATGCGCTTGAGGATGCGGGTCTCGGGATTGAGGGCGCACTCGGCCAGCTCGTCCACGTTCATCTCGCCCAGACCCTTGAAGCGCTGCCAGCGGATGTTGTCGGCCTTGCGCCCGCCCTTGACCAGCTCGGCGGTCAGGTCGTCGCGCTCCTGCTCTGAGAAGGCCCGCATTATCTTGTCGCCGGCGCGGGTGGTGAACAGCGGCGGTTGGGCGGCGAACACCTTGCCCTGCTCCAGCATGGGCCGCATGTATTTATAGAACAGGGTCAGCAGCAGACAGCGGATGTGGCTGCCGTCCACGTCGGCGTCGCACAGGATCACTATTCGGTCATAGCGGGCGGCTTCGGGGTCGAAGGCCTCCCCCACTCCGGCACCCACAGCCGCGAACAGGGCGCTGGCTTCGGCGTTGGACAGCACCTGCTTGTCGGTGGATTTGGCGGCGTTGACCACCTTGCCGCGCAACGGCAAAATGGCCACCTTGCGGGCGTCGCGGCCCATCTTGGCGGGGCCGGCGGCCGACTCTCCTTCCACGATGATCAGCTCGCTGCCGGGGCCGGGTTCGCGGCAGTCGGCCAGCTTGTCGGGCATCCCGGCCGAACCCAGACTGGCTGCCTTGCGTTTGGTCTCAAGGGCCTGCTTGGCCGACACCCGCCCGAGCACCGCGTTGGCGATCTTGTCGCGCAGGGCGGTGACCTGGGAGCGCGGGCCGTGTTCGTCCAGCCAGTGAAGCAGGTTGTCGCGGGTCAGGTCATAGACGATCTTTTGGATGGCGGGCGTGCCCAGCTGCCGTTTGGTCTGGCCCTGGAATTGCGGCTCGGGGAAGCTGACCCGGACGGCCGCCACCAGGCCTTCGTAGATGTCCTCCTTGATGCCCCGGTTCTTGTTGGAGCGCGACAGCTTGGACAGCTTGGGGGCGTCGGCAATCAGACGGCTGTTGAGCGCGAACAGCAGCGCCCGGTCAAAGCCGGCCAGGTGGGTGCCGCCGTCGGGGGTGGGTATGGTGTTGACGAAGGTCTTGATCGCGCTGTCATAGCTGTCTACCCACTTGAAGGCGATGTCGACCTGACAGGTGCGCTGGACTGTCTGGGTCTTGCCGCTGATGGCGACTTTTTCCTCGAAGGTTTTGGAGTCGGTTATGGTGAGGGTTCGGGTGATTTGTCGGGGTGGGTCGGGCGGCGCGCGGGCAAGGTCTTGCGCCACACCTGAAAATACCGCGCTTCGTTCGGCCCGGCGTGCTGGCCCTCGCGGTCTCGCTCGCGGGACTTGTCGGCACGGTACAGGCACAGGAATCGGGCGACACGGTCGCAGCGCGCCTGGCCGAGACCCGCGCCAGGCTCGAAGCGATCAACGCACGCGCGACACGCGTTCGCGACATCAACGAGATCGAGATCCTGCAGCGCAGCTACGGCTACTACGTCGACAAGATGCTCTGGGAGCACGTCCTCGACCTCTTCACCGACGACGCGACGATGGAGATCGGTCCGAGCGGCGTCTACGTCGGCAAGGACAGCATCCGCAATTACCTTTACAGCCTCAGCGACGGCCAGGAAGGCCCGCTCGAAGGCGTGCTGTTCAACCACATGCAGCTTCAGCCCGTCCTGACGCTGTCCGACGACGGCCTGTCGGCGGAGGGCCGCTGGCGGGCATTGATCCTGACCGGCACCCACGGCGCGGGCTCCGGAGGCAACTGGGGCGAGGGGCCGTACGAGAACGAGTACGTCAAGGAAGACGGCGTCTGGAAGATCAGCAAGCTCCACTGGTTCGCGACCTTCGTCGCACCCTACGAAGGCGGCTGGCTCAACGTCGACGAGGCCGACGTGCGCGCCCATTCGATGGGCCGCGGGGTCGAACCGGACCAACCGCCGAGTGTGGACTACGAGCCCTATCCGGGCGTCTTCATCCCGCCGTTTCATTATCCGAACCCGGTCACCGGCAACTGACGGAGCGAAAAATGCGAAAGGTAAGCATCCGTCCGATCCTCTGTGCCGGCCTGGCCACGCTCCTCGCGGCCTGCTCACCCG
>CAZERQ010000069.1:0-24966 GCA_964514465.1 uncultured Acidimicrobiales bacterium | reverse complement strand
GCACCAAACAACCACCACCGAGCATCGCAAACCCATCAAAGCAATCAGCATCACCAACCAAGAGCGCTCACGACAGGTCACTGCAGCAAAACCAGTTCCGGTTTTTTTCACCTAAATCCAAATCAGTTAATACCCCTAGTGTAAAATCATAAACCTATGGCAGTGTCGCAAACCAGATCACAACCACGCCGCGAGCAGACCCGGCCGCAGGCTCACGCGCAAGCCAGCCGAACGTCACAAGCCTACGCGCTGCCACAAGCCCACCCACAGCCACAAGCCCACTCGCTGCTGGGGAAAAGCCTTAGGATAAGCTCTGGGAAAACCCGACCCGCCGCCCACAGCTTTCCACACCCATCCACAGACCCCGCAATCCCACCAGCAACCGCTGTCTAAAACCGCCTCCCAACTCGTCAGTTATGCCCAACTTACCAGCCGTCTTTACCCAACCAAATCCAGCCCCGAACCTAACAAAACCCCTATAAAATCAGCGTAAAACCCAAACCAGAGCCACACTTTCCCCATATCCCCAACCCCTACTACTGCTACTACCATATTAATTAAAACAACCAAAAGGAGTACCCGTGAAATTCACCTGTGAAAGAGATTCCCTCATCAAAGTTCTGACCGATGCCTCACGCGGTGTGGCCAGTCGGTTGGAGCGAGCCATCCTCGGCTGTCTGCATCTCAACCTGACCGGCGACCAGCTCACCGTCACAGCAACCGACCTCAACTTGTGGATGCAAGCCAGCATCAAGGTTGCCGACGGAGGCACCCCAGGCACAACCGCGATCCAGCCGCGCTATCTGGTGGACGCCATCCGCTCGTGCGAGCCTGGCATCATCAGCTTGGAGCAGATCGACTCCAGTGTCCAAGTCACCTCGGGCAGCTCGGAGTTCACCTTCAATGTGATGGATCCCGAGACCTTCCCGCAGATGCCCGAGGTCGACTTCCAGGAGGTCACGCTGGACGCCGAAGATTTCCTGGCCAGCCTCTCCCGTGTTCTGCCCGCCCGCAGCGTGGACAACAGTCCGAGCTCGGTCTATACGGGCATGCAGCTGACACCGCTTGACGGGGGCGACTCGAAGTTGCGCCTGCTGTGCACCGACACCTACCGACTGGCCGAACAAATCCTGAGCGGCACCGACCTCAGCCCGCTCAAGGATCAGGTCATCGTGCCCGGGGAAGTGCTGGAGGAGATCAGCCGCCATGCCGGCAGCGCCGAGTCCATCACCATCGGCATCAGCGAAAACCAGATTTCATTTGCCATCGGCGACCTGTTCTTTTTGGCGCAGTTCATCGACGGGGTGTTCCCCAACCCCGAAAAGATTATCCCCGACCGCAGCGAGCTGGAGAACTATCCCCACAAGCTGGTGCTGTCGGGCGGCGGCTCGGGCGCGGATGGCGACACGGGCGCAGACGATGACTCCGACGCCTCGGATTCCGGTGGCGCGGATGACCTGGACGGCGCGGCCGGCTTCCCCAAGGATCGCCTCAAGCGTGCCCTCAACCAGGTGCGCATCATGGGCGGCACCGCCGAAGCCACCATACGTCTGAACATGGCGCCGGGCAAACTCACCTTGCATTCCGAGTCCGACTATGGCTCGGGCCACGTGGAGATGGATGTCGACTACACAGGCGACCCGCTGACCCTGGGCTTCAACCACAAATATCTGCTCAACGGAATCGAGTCCTGCCCGGGCGACGAGCTCATCTTGTTTGCCCTGAACGAGGCCAAGCCAGTTGTGTTGCTGGGGGACATGGCTGACGACTTCATGTATATTCTGATGCCGCTGCGGGTGACCGACTGACCGGTCGGGCGGACGACTGACCCCGTCTTGACCTTGGCTCTGGCGCGAACACCGTCCCAAAAATGTCGCAGCTGAAGTTTCTGGAACTGCGGAACTTCAGAAACCACACCAGTCTGGATCTCCAGCTTCATCCCGGGTTCAGTCTGATACGGGGCCCCAACGGAGTCGGCAAGACCAACCTGGTTGAGGCGGTTTTTTTCTTGGCTCGGGGCACGCCCCTGCGCAGCGTGGCGCCCGAGAGCCTGATTGAAACCGACCAGGCTGCCGCCGCCGTGCGAGGCGAGTTTTTGGTCAACAGCCGCAGCTTGTTGGTCGAAGCCGAGCTGCCCCGCCCACCCAAGCGACTGCGCATGCAGGTCAACCGCCAGGCCCTGGGCCGCAAGGCCGAGCTTCATTCGCTGATATATCTGACCACATTTTTGCCGTCTCATATGTCGCTGGTTCAGGGTGGGCCAGACGGCCGGCGGGCTTTTTTGGACGATGTTGCGGCGGCCTTGTTTGTGGGTGCCGCCTCGGTGCTGGCCGACTATCAAGGTGTCTTGCGCCAGCGCAATGCTCTGTTGCGCAAGCTGGCCAGGGCGTCCGGCGCCGCCGCCGTTCCCGGGCCTGCCGCGCCCCGCTCCACCAGTCCCGCCTCCGCTTCCGCCGACCCCACCTCCGCCAGCCTCGATGTCTGGGACGAAAAACTAATCGAAGCCGCCGACCAATGCCTGGCCTTCCGCATGGATGCGCTGGATAAAGTGTCGCCCTATATCAACAGCTCATACCGCCAGATAGCCGGCACCGCAGACGGGGCCACCCCCCAAAACATCCAACTCACATACCAACCCAGCTGGCAGGCAAACAGCCTGGCCCAAGCCCTACAAGCAGCCCGCAGCGAAGACCTGCGCCGGGGCCACACCACCGTCGGCCCCCACCGAGACGACATCGCTTTGCGGCTTGACGGCCAACCCGCCAAGACCCACGCCTCCCAGGGCGAACAGCGAACACTGGCGCTGGCCCTGCGCCTGGCCCTGCATCAGATCCAGACCGACACCCACCAACAAACTCCGCTGCTGCTGCTGGACGATGTCTTGTCGGAGTTGGACGACCAGCGTAGCACCCGCCTGCTGAAGTCGCTGCCCACGGGTCAGATCCTGATCACCTCAGCCGTGGCGCTGCCGCCCGACATTCAGCCCGACAACGTGATCGACTTGGCGTGATCGACCTGGCGTGGCTGACTTGGCCTAACTGATCCAGCCTGATCGACTCGGCGCAATTGATCTGGCGCAACTGGCTTGGCCCGCAAGACAAGATCAGGCGCAAAACCCCGGCCACCGCAGCAAATCAATAACCGCTCCCGCAAATTCATAAAACAGCCGGGCCAGTGTGCTAGAATATTGGTGATGGATTTTTTGCGCACACCCACTTGTCGAACCCCTCGTCGAACCTCCCGTTTGGCCCGCCCGCCCGCCACCCTCGCCGCCGGCTTGGGCCTGGCTTTGGCTCTGGTTTTCGCGCTCGCTCTCGGCGGCTGCTTCGGAGATGACGACGACTCAGCCAGCACCACGACCCAGGGCCCGGGCGTGTCAATCGTAACCCCGCCCACCTCCGCGCCAGTCGCCCCGCCGACACCCACAGCCTCCCCGACCACCACCGCCATCGCGGCCATCACCACTTCCACCGCCGCCCCCCTGCCGGCAGGCAACTTGAGCTACACGGTTCAGTCGGGCGACACTTTGGCTGCCATTGCCGATCGGTTCGGCGTGTCGGTGGACGCCATTGTCGCCGCCAGCAACCTGGCCGACCCCGACTTGTTGTTCCCGGGTGATGTGCTGTCTATCCCGGCTGCCGGCTCTGCCGGCTCCGGCGGAGGTTCAGCGGCCGCCACGCCAGCCGCCACCGCCACGGTCGAAATCCCCGAAGGCGGCCTGAGCTACACCATCGAGTCGGGCGACACTTTGGCTGCCATTGCCGATCGGTTCGGCGTGTCGGTGGATGCCATCGTTGAAGCCAGCGGACTTGAAAATTCCGACCTGATTTTCCCCGGCGACGTGCTGGTTATCCCCGCGGGCTAGCTGGCGCCGGCCAGCTTCCCAACGCCAGCCGCAACGCCAGCCGCTAGAAAAGCTCCTCTTCCACGCAGCCAGTATATTTCTTCACATCGGCACCCGTCAGCCCCACATCGCCCAGGCCAGCCTGGAACTCAGCCATGTGATCCGAAGCCATGTGATCGGCCAGCGACTCCTCAGAAGCCCACTTCTCAAACAGGTGGATGGTGCCGTCCTCAATCGGACTGCGGGAAAAGACATAGGCCAGGTTACCCGCCTCCTTGTGTGTCTCGTGCATCATCTTGACGGCAACTGCCATGAAGTCGTCAACTTTGGCAGGGTCAAGTGTCATAACTCCAGCGATAATAATCATGTGATTTGCTCCTTGTTGTTGGGTTGTTGTTGGGGGTTGTGTGTTGGGGAAAATCGTGCTGACAAAATCATAGCATGCGCAGACGACGGGTGCAGGTGAAATGTCGCTGCCAGCAAATCCCGGCCGGCGCCAGCAACTACAATATCAAATTTGATGGAACCTGCAAATCAGACGGTACCTGCAAACCCGACGGCGCTGACAATCCAAGTCGTCCAGCTCGACCCCGACCTGCCGCTGCCCAAACCTGCCCAGGACGGTGACGCCGGAGTTGACCTCCATGCCGCCACGGACGTCACCCTGAAGCCGGGCGGCGGCCGGGCGCTGATACCCACCGGCTTGGCGGTCGCCATTCCCCCGGGGTTCGCCGGTTTCGTCCAGCCCCGCAGCGGATTGGCGCTCAAGCACGGCATCACTTGCCTCAACAGCCCCGGGCTGATCGACAGCGGCTATCGGGGCGAGCTGCGGGTGATTTTGATCAACACCGATCCGACCGAGCCCTTTGAGGTGTGCCGGGGCGAGCGCATCGCCCAGCTGGTCATCCAAGAGGTGGCGGCGGTTACATTTGAGAAGGTGGACGAGCTTCCCGCAAGCGAGCGCGGCGAGGAAGGGTTCGGCTCAACGGGCCGCTAGTTTCCCGGGCCGCTAGTTTCCCGGGCCGCTAACTCCGCGCATCCACGTCCAGACTGAACACCCTGTCGGCTGACGAGCGCGACAGATATATCGAATAGTTGCCGTCGGGGATTTCCCAGCTGCCGGACGGCACATCCCAGCATGCGAACGACCGATGGTTGAGTTGAATTTTTGCGGTGGCTGATTCGCCGGCCGACAGGTGCAGTTTGGCGAAGCCGGCCAGCCATTGGGGTGGGCGCAAGGGGGAGCCGGACGAAGCCGTGCCGCCCGCCGCGTCCGCGCCAGCTAGCCCCACATAACACTGCACCACTTCGCTACCCGCCCGCCGGCTCACGTTGGCAACCTCAACCTCAACCGACAAATCAGGGAACCCACCCGACAACCGCGGCGAAGCCCATTCGAATTCGGCATAGCTCAGTCCGTGTCCGAACGCAACGGCTGGCTCGATCCCATGATGGTCAAACCAGCGATGGCCCACCAGCACGCCTTCTTCATATGACACTTTGCCGTCCACCCCCGGATAGCTGGCGGGCGAGTTGGCCCAAGCCGCAATGTCGTCATCGGAGGCGGGCCAGGTGATGGGCGAGCGTCCGCCGGGGTCGGCCCGGCCGCACAGAACATCGGCCAGCCCCGCCGCCCCCGCCTGCCCGGGGAACCAGACGGACAGCACCGCCGCCACCTGATCCAGCCAGGGCATCAGCACCGGCGAGCCGCTGTTGATGACCACCGCCGTGTTGGGGTTGGCCGCCGCACATCGCCGCACCAGTTCGTCCTGGCCGGCCGGCAGCGCCAAAGTGGGTCGGTCAAAATTCTCGGCCTCCCAGTGCGGGGTGGTGCCGACCACCACCACCGCCAGATCCGCCCGGCCCGCCGCGGCCGCTGCTGCATCCAGATTGTCCGCGCCAGCTGGGCCGCCCGCACCAGCCATGCCACCTCCGACTTCGGCAGGCTTGGCAAAAACACAGCTGTGGATCATACGCTGATGCTGCTGTTTGGAAGTGTGCTCCAGCACCAACTCATAGGTTGCGCCGCCGACCAGCTCGGCCACCCCGCCGCATCCCCAAAAGCCGGGCTCAAGCGAAAATCCGTCCTTCAGGCTGTCGCCCAGTTCTTGGAGGTCGCCGCCCATCTCCCTGCCCCCCAACTCCTGTCCGCCCAGCTTCCCACCGCTCAGCAGCAGCCGAACCTCGCTGGCGCCCGCCCCGCAGAAATACCACCTGCCGCCGGCACTTTCGGGCACGGTGATGCGCAGGCGCTGGCGCACCGAAATATATTCCCAGTCGGGGTTGGGCCAGGGCAGACGGGTGACGTCCGGGTTGGGGTCGGGCTGGTTGGGGTCGGCCGCGATGAAGAACCGCATGGGCTGGCCGACAAGTGTGGCCTGCGGCTCGCCCGCGATGTCGCGGCCCTCAAAGAACTCGAGCGTGGTCTGCGCCTCGCCCAGCCAGTCCGCCGGCAGCGGCGGGGCCGACCGATCCAGCGACACGCCCTGGGCATAGCTCAACTCGAGCCCGTGGCCCAGATGTTCGCGCAGGCATTCGGCCAGGTTCGCAGAATGCTGCAGACCGACCTCGGCGGCGCCGCCTCCGCTGGGGCAGGGTCTGAGCGCATGGGGCCCGATGAGCGCAATGGATTTGGGCGCGCCCGCGGAGCCGGTCCCGTCCGGGCCAGCCCCAAGCGGCAACAGCCCACCGCGATTGTGTATCAACACAGTCCCCGCCGCCACGCACCGCCTGGCCAACTCAACACCACCCGGCCGAACCACCACCTCCTCACGCAACTCGCTTTCGCCCTGCAGCCGTCCGCACCACTCCAAAAAACCCAGCACACTCAGCAGCCGCTCATCCACCAAAGCCTTGTCCACCCGTCCGCCGCGCACCGCCTCGGCCAGCGCCCCCATCGACCAATACCCGCCGCCCGGCATGTCCAGATTGACGCCCGCCCGAAGCGGCTCGGCAACATTTTTCAGCGCGCTCCAGTCCGACACCACCACCCCGTCAAAACCCCACTCCTGTCGCAAAATCGCATCCAGCAGACGGGGACTCTCGCAGGTCAGCTCGCCGCCCACCCGGTTATAGCTGCCCATGACCGCCCGCACATCGGCCTGCCTGACCGCCGCCTCAAACGGCGCCAGATACACCTCCCGCAGCGTGCGCTCGTCCATCTCACTGCTGACGCTGAAGCGGTTGACCTCTTGCTCGTTGCCCACATAATGCTTGACGCACGCGCCGATGCCGGCGGCTTGCAGGGCACCGATGTAGGCCACGGCCAGACAGCTGGTCAGCAGCGGATCCTCGCTGAACGACTCGAACACCCGGCCCCAGGTCGGCAGCCGCTGGAGGTTGACCGTGGGCGCCAGCAGCATCTGGACTTTGCGGTCGCGGCATTCCTGGGCGAGCGCGCTGGCGGCCTGGGCGATCAGGTCGGTGTCCCAGCTGGCGGCCAGAGCGACCGCGCCCGGCAGCAGCAGCCCCGCGGCCATCTGTCGTCCCCGCACACCCGACGGGCCGTCGCTGACAGTCCAGTCGGGGATGCCCAGGCGGGGGCAGCCGGCGATCTCCCATTTGTCGCGCCCGTGCAGCATGGCGCATTTCTCGTCCAGGCTGAGTTGGGCCAGGAGCTGTTGGGGGGTGGACAAGGTGTCGGGCAAAGTTGGCTCGGGTTCGGATTGTTGGGTATGGCTGAAATGCGATGCGGCTGACATCTGACGGCGCACCTGGGCGATGGCCTGGTTGAGCAGTGTGGGTGACAGACGGACGATGCGGGCGTTTTGTGCTGGCATAGAGTTTACCAACTTGTGCTGACGGCGCAACCGCTGCCAGCCCTGGGGGGGAAGTTGGCAGGGCTCGGTCATATGAAAATCCAGTGCCGCGCCCAGCGAGCCCAAAGTCAGGTCGCCGATGTTTTCGTTGTGCGCGCTTCCCGCCGCCTGGGCCCGCCGCTGCGCTGCCGACACCACACGTATCTCCCCGATCCCGCCAGCCTTAATCAGCCGGGCCTCCACCCCCAGCGCCAAAGTGTCGCACACCACAATGCCCGCCGGCACGAAAACCAGCCAGCGCCGGGTCAGCATCAGCAGCGACAGGTGTGCCTGGACAGCCAGCGGCCAGCCAACCGCCGTGGCGATGCCTCCGACCAGCCAGCGCCCATCGGCCAACAGCAGCGGCCCGACAAGCACGCCGCCCACCGCCAGCGCCCACGCCAAAAACACTGGCCCCAACAGCAGCGCCACCGGCGGCCGCAACAGAAACCGGCGCTCAGACGGATGATCCAAAGCCGAGATGCAGGCACCGCCGACCGCGGGCGAAAGACATGTGACTGCCGCCACCCCAGCCGCAACCGCCGCGGGCAAGGTGTCGGCCCAGCCCTCGCCGCCGGCGACCGCCCACGCCCAGCACACCGCCGCCAAACCCGCCGGCATCCAAATCCGAAGCAGCGCCAAAGTCACGTTGTGGGGTAGCCAGCACAAAAAGGCCACCGCCGCCCAAACTCCCCAAAGCCCCGCCGAGCAGACCGTGCGAAGCGACGGCTCATAGTCCGCCAGCGCAGCCGCCAACAGGTCGCCCGCCGCAAACGGCAACGCCAGCCACGCAATGCGCATCAGCCAGACAGCGGCCCGGGGGTTGGGGTGCCAGCCGGTCAAGGGGTTGGGGTGCCGGCCGGCTGGTGGATCGGCCGGCGGGTCGGCTGAAAAGTTCTCCGGTGGGTTGGTTGAGGCTGCCATATCAATCCCACTCAATTCTAAAAACTAAAATGGAACTATGCCTGCGCCGCCACCAAACGAAACGCAGTCGGCCGATTCCGAACCATCCCAGGAGGACACAGACAGGGCGGAGCAGTTGAGGCAGGAGCTGGAGCACCATAACGAGCTGTATTACGCCCAGGATGACCCGAAGATACCGGACTCAGAATATGACCGGCTGCTGGCCGAACTCAAGGAGCTGGAGGCACGCTTTCCGCAGATCCAAACTTCCGACTCTCCCACCCAAAAAGTTGGCGGCCGGGTGTCGGATCTGTTCTCACCGGTGGCGCATGCCGTGCCTATGATGTCGCTGGACAATGCCGACAGCCTCCAGAAAATGGACGACTGGCGCCAGCGGCTGGCACGTATATTAAAGGTCGCCACCGGCCCTGATGCTGCTGGGTCCGCCGAAGCTGGGTCCGCCGCGCCCGAACCCGAAGGCGGCTATGTCTGCGAGCCCAAGTTTGACGGCTTGGCCATTTCAGTCCGCTATGAAAACGGACGTCTGGTGCGCGCCGCCACCAGAGGCGACGGCACAACCGGCGAAGACGTCACCGCCAATGTCGCCACCATCAAGTCGGTGCCCCACGAGCTGTCGCCGTCGTCCGCGCCGTCCAATGTCCCCGAAGTCCCCGAGGTGCTGGAAGTGCGCGGCGAGATATACATCGCCATCTCGGAGTTCGAAAAGCTGAACGCCAGCCAGCAAGCCGAAGGACTGGAGCCCTACAAAAATCCGCGCAACACGGCCGCCGGGTCGCTGCGCCAAAAGGATCCCAAGATGACCGCCGCCCGACCGCTCAGCTGGTGGTGCTACACCCTGGGCGAGCACCGAGGCACCCCCCAGCTCAACACCCACGCCGAGGTGCTGGAATACTTGACGGCGCTGGGCCTGCCGGTCAATCCGCAGTGGCGGAATTTCAAGACGCTCAAGGAGGTGAAGCAGCATCTGGTTGAAGCCGAAGCGCAACGCCACGACTGGGACTGGGAGACGGACGGGGTGGTGGTGAAAGTGAACTCGCTGGAGCTGCAGGAGCAGTTGGGCGCAACCAGCCATCATCCCCGCTGGGCGATCGCCTACAAGTTCGAGCCCGAGGAGAAGATGACCAAGCTGCTGGGCATTTCGGTTTCGGTGGGGGGCAAGGGCAAGGCCACGCCGTTCGCCGATCTGGAGCCGGTGTTCGTGGGCGGCTCAACGGTCTCCAAGGCGACATTGCACAACGAGGATCAGGTCAAGCAAAAGGACGTCCGCCCGGGCGAGATGGTGGTCGTGCGCAAGGCCGGCGATGTCATCCCCGAGGTGCTGGGCCCGGCTGATGTCGCCAAGAAGCGCCCGCCGCAATGGAAGTTTCCCGCGAAGTGCCCGTGTCCGCTCAAGACCCCGCTGAAGCGCGACCCGCAGGACGCGGCGCACTACTGTCTGGAGCCCGACTGCCCCGAGGTGAAGTGGCGCTCGCTGCAGCACTTCACTTCCCGCAAGGCCATGAACATCGAAGGCCTGGGCGAAAGCTGGATAAGGCATTTTGCCGAACAGGGGCTGCTGGGCGATGTGAGCGATTTCTATTATCTGGATTTTGACGGGCCTGACGGGCTGGCCGGAATAAGGATTGCCACCGAAGCGGCCGATGAAGAGACGGGCAAGGGGTTCCGCACATTCGGGGAGAAGCAGAGGGAGAACCTGAAGCACCAGTTGGAGCTGTCCAAGCAGCAGCCGCTGTCGCGATTGCTGTTTGCCCTGAACATTCGCCATCTGGGAGATGCCGGCGCACGAGACATCGCCCGGCACTTCAGAACTCTGGATGCGGTGATGGCCAGCAGCGAAGAGGAGTTGGCTGCCGTTGACGGGGTGGGGGAAGCCATCGCCAAAAGTGTGCGGGAATTCTTTGATCGACCCGAGGTGATTGAGATGGTTGAGCGGCTGCGACAGGCGGGTTTGAATTTTGTTGAGCCTGTTGAAGATGACGGCGATGTGCCGCAGATTCTGGACGGATTGTCTGTGGTGGTGACCGGTGCTTTGACCAGGGAGGTGGACGGCGAGGAACGCAAGCTGTCCCGTGATGAGGCCAAAGCTGAGATCACCCGCCGGGGCGGCAAGTTTGCCGGCAGTGTTTCGGGTGCCACCAGCTTGATGGTGGTGGGGGCTTCTCCGGGCGCGGCCAAGCTCAGCCGGGCTGAAGAGTTGGGTGTGCCCCAGATGGATGGTGAGGAGTTCGTGCGGCTGCTGTCGATGGGCCAGACTGAAGCGGCGCGGGTTTTGGGGCTGTATATTAAATAAGGTATGTCATCTGGGAACCCCGCCACTTCTGGCTCGCAGATCAAGGCCGTGCTGTGGGACTTCGGAGGCGTCTTTACCGCCTCGCCTTTTCGGGGTCTGGACGATTATGCCAATAACCTCAGCACACAAGGCAGCGCCCTGCGTCAGATCGTGTTCGGGGTTTATGGTGAGGACGGCGACCACCCGTGGCACAAACTTGAGCGGGGAGAGCAATCCATGAAAGGCACGGCCAAACAAATTGAGGACATCGCCGCTCAAGCCGGCATTGAGGGGTTCACCATGAAGGGATTTTTTGAGTCGATGCAGCTTGGGGGTGGCCTCGGCGGCGGCGACAACTTTAGCGACCGCTCGCAGGTGGTGGACATGGTGCGCCGACTGAAAGCCGCCGGGATCCGCAACGCCATCATCACCAACAACATCCGCGAGTTCAGCGACGCCTGGCGCAAGATGATTCCGGTGGATGAGCTGTTTGAGTTCGTGGTGGATTCCAGCGCCGAGGGTGTCCGCAAGCCCAACCCCAGGATCTATGAGTTGGCGCTAGAGCGACTGGGCCAGCTCCCGCCCAACCAGGCAGTTTTTTTGGACGACGTGGCAGACAACGTGGACGCCGCCCGCCAGCTGGGCATACACGGCATCCAGGTCGGGCACGACCCCGCGCCGGCGATGGCCGAGCTAGCCGAGTTGGTGGGGTTGGACTGAACCTGCCGCGCCAGCCCCGCTCCCGCCCCACAACTATTCGAAAACCACCGGCTCGGCAAACTCCAGCCGCAGCTTCATAATCTCAACCGCCTCCGGATTGGAATCCACCAGCACCGCCTTGCGACCGTTGCGCAACGCCGCCTCGCCGACCGTGCCGCTGCCCGCGAAAAAATCCAGCACCCGATCGCCTGGATTGGAATGCACGCAGACAATCCGATTCAAAACCGCCAGCGGCTTCTGCGTGGGATAACCCGTCTTCTCCTTGCCGGTCGGACTGACGATGGTCTGCCACCAGACATCGGTCGGCGTCTTGCCCCGGGCCGCCTTCTCAGGCCCCACCAACCCGGGCGCCATATACGGAATGCGGTCAATGTCGCCATAGCGATAGGTGTAGCTGTCCGGATCCTTGGCATACCAAAAAATGTTGTCGTGCTTGGCGGGCCAGCGGGTCTTGGGACGGCCGCCGTAGTCGTAGGCCCAGATGATCTCGTTGATGAAACTCGTCCGCCCGAAAATCTCATCCAAAGCGACCTTGCAATAGTGCGCCTCACGATAGTCGATGTGCAAGAAGAACGACCCGTGCGCCGCCAACAGCCGATGCGCCTGCTCAAGCCGTGGCCGCAAGAAGCCGGCGAAATCCTCAAAGCTGTCGTCATAGCTGCGTGTGCCGGTCTTGACGCTGCGATAGCGCTGGCCGGCGAAACCCGTCCGGTCGCCCTGGTCGTCTCGCACCGCTTGGATCGTCTGGCGTGTCTGGGCGGTGCCGGTGTTGAAGGGCGGGTCGATGTAGATCAGCTCAAACGACTCGTCCGGGAAACTGCGGATGACGTCCAGGTTGTTGCCCAGGTAGATTTCCAGGTTGCCCTGCGCCAGCGGTTTGGACGGTCGCGGGGGCGCGGCGGACGGCTGTGGGGGCGTGGCGGATTTCATATCGCTCGGGGTGACTTGCATTGGCGATTTGCGTCATCTAAAGTAAGACATCAAAGGAGGCAACCATGACACAAACCAACCTACCACAACAGCCCCTATCATATTGGAGAGGGACGCACGCCCTGGTGCTCGGCATCATTTCCATGATCTCGATTCCGGTGGTGTCGATCGTGCTGGGCATCATCGCCATCACCTATGGCCACCGCTCCCGCCAGAGCTTTGACCAGGTGGCGGCCGACCAGCATTGGCCCACCCACCCCAAGACCGGCCAACCCGTTTCCAAAGGCCCAGGCCGCCAACCTGCTGGGTGCTGGGCATCATTGCCGTGCCGCTGGGGGTGCTATATGCAGCCATGGTGATTTCGCTGGGAATCTGGGGCGCGCCGTGAGCTGGCTGCCGTGATATGGCCCCCAGTTCCTCAATGGTCTGCCCAACACCGACCTGATAGCCCAGGCGGTTGGTTCCCCGACTGAGGCTATGAGCTGCTCTCGCGGAAATTGCCTCTGAAATCAGGGTTTTTGAGGCACGGGCTTTGTGCGTCAAAAGAATCTGTGGATATGCTTGCTTTTCCAGCCGGGTTGTGTATAATGATGGTATGGAAAAATACGACTCCTATGAAGACTACATGGAACGCGGTGTGGGCAAGCACCGGCCCGGCGACCGCATTGAAAGGGAGGACGGCAAAACCTACATCGTCTGCGGGGACAGCTTCAGCCTCAAAGACACCAACGGGGTCTACGTTCTGACGAGCACGCTGAAGAGATTCTCAAACCAGCGGTCGGCTGCCTTCAGTTCCAACTCCGACATAGACACAGCCGACAGCATCTATCCCGAAGTCGTCAATGCCTAAACGAGCAGCGGCTGCGGCCTACAGGCCAACTTTCTGGGACGCAATCCAGTCGGTTGGGGCGCAGGTGCTGTTGGACACCAGTGCTGTCATCCTGTCAATTTACAGCGGCCAAAACAGGGAAAAACTTCGCAAAAAGACTTTTTTCTGGATGTTATCGGTTCTTACAACTGTTGCGTCTCACCCATCACCGTGGGCGAGCTGAAAACGGACAAGTGGTATGCCTCGCTGGGGCCGAAGCGGGCGCAGGAGTGTATAGAGGAGCTGAGGGGCTATGAACTGGTGATCATGAACTACGCCACAGGCGACCATTATTCGAAAATGAACTGGCCCAAGCAAGTGCCCGGGCCGAACGATCTATGGCAGGTAACGCTGGCTTCGTTGCACGGGTTGTATCTGGCCACCGCAGACAACGCCATCTATGACCGATGCAGCCATCTGGCGACAATATGGACGCCGGACAGACTCAGACAGACCTAGCATCCCCGCCGGGCGAACACTGTTGGCCCCGAGCTAGCTGGCGTTGAAGCACCAGGTAACTGTCCGCTCCGAAGCTGGGCCTTCCAGCGTGGGATAGAACTTGACCGCCACGCAGTTGCGCTCGGGCCGCAGCTGCTCGATGGTCTGCCCGTCGCCGACCTGATAGCCCAGGCGGTTGGTTCCCCGACTGAACTGCCACTCGTTCGGCGGAATGACGGCGCCGTTGACCCGCAGCTCGGCGATCTCAAAGCGGGTGCCGTCCACCAGATCCAGCCCCACGCTTTGCTGAACCAGCACCTCTGAGCCGGCTTCGGGTATGAGCTGCTCCACCGCGGGATCCAGCCCCGGCCCGTCAGTGCCTTCGCGGGCCAGCACCGCCAAGGTTATGGCCACCACCCCCGCCACGGCCACCGCCACGGCCACCCACACCGCCACGGGGCGCGACCACATGCGCAGCAGTCTGTCGAGTTGGCTGGGCATGTTATATAGCCTAGAGAAATTTTCTGGAAAGCTTTGTGTATTCAGATTTCTGAAGTTTAAGCTATTGGCATTGCAGAATTTCAAGGGGCCATCATCTGGCAGAGATTGGATTTCTCAAATGCACCGCATTAATTTATCTTTCTGCTATACTGGAATGTATGAAAAATGACAGGACAAAAAGCCAGAAATTCCGCACTCAGGTGTCACTTGGTTCTATCGTGCGGGCTGGGGTAGCATAGCAGGAGCCGCTACGATGTGTATGATGGGAACAGCCAACCTTGTTGAGGACTCCAATTTTGGAGACCTTTCAGCCAACGACAGTAATTTGATTTGCAGGGCCATTGCTGGGGACAGTAAGGAGGAAATTCCTCAATTGGCCCCCAAGTCAATTGATTTAGTGATAACGTCACCACCATATTTTCAGCAGCGGTCGTATGGTTCAGATGGACTGGGTAATGAGGAGGGCATTGAAGAATATCTGGATAACCTTCTTGACACACTTAAGGCTTTGGTTGAGGTTCTAAAGCCCACTGGCAATATCGTATACAATATGGGCGACAAATATGTGAGAGGAAGTCTGATGCTGGTACCTTATCGATTTGCTTTAAGGGTGCTGGACGATCTAGGGTTGAAGTTGATTAATGATATTACTTGGGTAAAACAGAACCCTATACCTCATCAGTTTAATCGGAGACTAGTTTCTAGCACTGAACCGTTTTTCCATTTTGCAGCTTCCCGAGATCACTATTATGACAGAGATTCTTTTCTACCAGAAAAAAAGGCAAAACCTGTAAAGACTTCCGCAAGGCTGGGTGAACGCTACAGGACATTAATTGATGAATCAGATCTTACTTTTGAGCAGAAGAAAAATGCACACAAAGCCCTAGATAAAGTAATTTTTGAAGTTAGAGAAGGAAAATTGCATGGTTTTAGAATGAAAATTAATGGTATACATGCACCTGCTTATGGAGGGCAAAATGGTGGTAGAAAGATTCATATGGAAAGAGAAGGCTTTACAATTATTCGAATAAATGGTGGGAAAATGAAAAGGGACATAATTGAGAATCCTGTTGGTTCAGTTAAGGGAAATGGCCATCCTGCAATTTTCCCAGAGAAAATTATTCGTGAGATGATTCGGATGCTTTCGCCAAAAAGAGGTGTTGTATTGGATCACTATGTTGGAAGTGGTACAACATTATTGGCTGCATTGAAGGAAAATAGACATTGTATTGGAATTGACATAAACCAAGATTATATTAAATCATCTATAGAAAGAGTCATTAACGATCCTGAAATTGAAGGAGAAAACCTATGTCTATTGAAAGCTTAAAACTGGAAGAAATATACGCAGAGGTGATTGCCGGAAGGGGATCACATGACTGCGCTGAACTTGAGGAACAATGCCAAGTCATTGTTGATCATCAGGACACCTCAAAGGGTGTGCTAGCCGTGTTATTGACATTGATGCTTAAGAAAATATGCGATTCCTCGCAGGATATCAGACAGCATCAAAGCAAACTAGAGGGCGGGTTTAGTGGGCGGGGTTTAGATACAAAGACAGTCACTCCATTCTTGAGAAAAAATAACTTTCCATATATGAAAGGTGGGAGTGGTTGGTTAACTCGTTCCCTTGAGCAGGCACATCCCTATAATCTTCAATATCCTGGACAAATTAAACCAATAGAGGTGAAAATCAGTTTTCTGCAGATTATTGATGCTGTAGAGAATATGAAAATTGCTCCAGAAAATATTATGAGATATATAATTGGTGGACTAGTTAAGAGGAGGGATAAAATCACTGCTCTTGAATTATCACGTCCAGTGGGCTTAACAATTCGCGAAATAGTTGAAAGAATTGAGAAGCATTACCAAATTGCTGGGAGGAATTCAGCAAAATTGCCTGTTCTGGCAGCATATGTTATGTTAAAATTTGTTGTTAGAGAGATGGATAGATATAAATTTTGTGAATTGCTGGAGTTAGAACCTCACAATGCTCCCGATTTTAGGACTGGATTAATTGGAGATATAAATGTAATTTATAGAGATTCAACTGATATATTTGAAAGTTATGAAATTAAGCATAACCAAGAAGTTACTGCGCAGATGCTTCAAACTGCTGCCGAAAAGATATACAATAGATCGATTAAGAGATACTATTTAATTACTACCATGCAGTATAATGAAACATTGGATTTGAGAAAAAAAATAAGTGAAATTGAAAAATCGCATAATTGTGAACTTATAGTGGGTAATCTGAGCCAAATTCTAATGCATTACTTATATTTGATGTCTGATATTGAGAGATTTATGCATAACTATGTTGATCAAATTAGATATGATGAAGAGTTAACTTATGAGGCAAAAATCGCTTGGAATAAAATTACATAGTTGATTACTATCAGTGCAGTTTCATCTGAAAATAACTGAATCAAAATTATATGAACTCTTGTAAATTGGAATAATGCCAAACATCGGGGAAATATTCGCACAGCGATACCAGCTCTCAACGCTCATCGGGCGCCGAGGCACAGGTGAGGTATACCGCGCCGAAGACACCGCCCTGGGCCGCCCGGTCGCCATCAAGATACTCAGCCGGGAGCTGGCCCACGAGGGCGATTTCCTCAAGCGCTTCCGCACCGAGACCCAGGCGGTCGCCCGGTTTTCGCACGCCAACATCGTCTCATATTATGACTGGGGCACCCAGGACGGACATCCCTATGTGGTGACCGAGCTGTGCTTGGGCGGCAGCCTGCGAGACATCGTGGACTCGGGCGCCAAGCTCACCCCCGCGCAAGCCACCCAGGTTGGTCTGTCGGTGGCCAAGGGGCTCAAGCACGCCCACGACGAGGGGCTGATCCACGGCGGCATCGCCCCCAGCAACATTTTGTTTGACGCCAGCGGCCGCGCCAAGATCACCGACTTTGCCCTGGCCGTGCTCCATGCCGGCACCGCCTTGCCGTCTTTTCACGATCGCATTTTCGGCCCGACATTTTATGCCGCCCCCGAGGAGATCGAGAACAGCCAGCTCACCGAGAAGGCCGATGTCTATGCTCTGGCGGTGGTGCTGGTGGAGGCGGTGATGGGCGCCTATCCTTTTGTGGGCGAGACCACCCTGAGCGTTTTGTGGGAGCGACTGATCACCCCGTTGCCCACTCCGCCCGAGTTGATGGGTTTGGCCGCGCCGATTGCGTCCGCCAGCGAGATGGATCCGGCGCTGCGGCTGACCACCGAGGAATTTTTGGAGCAACTGAGGCAGCTGACCCAGACGATGCCTGAACCTGAGCCGCTGCCGTTGGTGCCGTTGGCCGAGCCGACGGGGGCTGGCGCGGGTGTGGGGGCTGGGACGGGTGCAGGGTTCGGCGCGGGCGCAGGGTTTAGCGCGGGCGCAGGGATTGGCGCGGCCCCGACCCCGACCCCGAGCGCGGTCACGGGCGCAGGATTTGCCAGCGGCACAACGGGCACACTGGGCACAACGGGCACGACAACACCCGTCGGCATTCCACCCACCGGCATTGCACCTGTCGGCGCCACTGCCACCAGCACGGGCATCACCTCGGAGGTAACTGCCCCACAGCACGGCCACAAGAGCAAAAGCCAGAACATATTCCAAAAAACACGCTGCTTCTTCAGCCGAATAATCAAACCAAACGACAAGCAGTGGTGGGTGTCGCTGGCCGCCATTGTCGTCATCATCGCCATCGCCACGGCAGGATTTTTCGCCTTCATATACGACAACCCCAACCGTCGCACGCTGCCGGACTTCACCGGCGAAACCTGGGAGGACACGCTGGAGGCGATCGGTAACAAGTGGTCGGTGCAAAGATATGAGCTGCGCCGGGCCGGCACCTCGGTGGGCGAGATCCTGTCGCAATATCCCGAGCCGGGGCAGCGGCTGGGCCGGGGCGAGCAGCTCACCTTGACGGTCTCGCTGGGCGAGGAATTCGTCAGGCTGCCGGGTGAAATCCTGGGGCTGCCGCTGGACGCGGTCGTGACCCACCTGGGCGAGTTGGGCCTGTCGGTGGGCGACATCAACGAGACCTTCCACCCCGAAAGCTCGGCCGGCACGGTGCTGGGGTTCGATGAGATGCTGCTGGACGTCCCGCCGGGCAGCGATGTGTCCCTGCTGGTGTCGAAGGGCCCCGCCCAGATCACGGTGCCCCAGGATTTGGTGGGGCAGAATATTGGACTGGTTGCCGAGGGCCTGCAGGAGATGGGCTTCGTCATCACGCTGGAGCGCATCGGCGATGAGCAGACCGAGGCCGGCTCGATACTTCTGACCACGCCGGATGCCGGCACAACCCTGCCCGCCGGCAGCGAGTTGATTGTGCTGGTTTCCGACGGGCCCAAGCTGGTTCCCGAGCTCAAGGATCTGACTTTGGCGCAGGCCCGCTCGGAGCTGGAGGGTGCCGGGATCTGTCTGGACGACCGCACGGTGGACGGCACCGCCCTGAGCCAATACAGCGACAGCGACATCATCTCCAACAGCGTGCCGCCCGGGGGTGCGCCGCTGGCCAGCTTGGACCCCGAAGCCGAGAGCGTTGACGATCTGTGCGTGCGGTTGCTGTTCGAATAGGCTGCATGGCCAGGTTGTTCGGCTAGGCGGCGTGTGGGAATTGACGGGTGGCACAGGCAAACTGGAATAACCCATGAACGACAGCACCGAAGCCCCCGCGTCTGCGCCGCGCCCCGCGCCGGGCGCCACCACCGATTCCAGCCCCGTGTCCGCATCCGGGCACGACCCCGCGCCCAACCAGATCACCACCGAGCAGGTCGAACACGTGGCCCGTCTGGCCCGTCTGGAAATCACCGCCGAGCAGACCGAGATGTTCGCCCAGCAGTTGTCGCAAGTTCTGGAGCACGGACGCGAGATGAGCGCCCTGGATTTGGATGCAGTCGCGCCCACCTCACACCCGCTGCCGCTGAGCAACGTCTTACGCGAGGACGAAGTGGGCGAGGTGGTCGACCGCGAGGAAGTTCTGTCGCAGGCTCCGGAGTCGGCCAACGACCGGTTCAGCGTGCCGCCGGTGCTGGAGGCGCCCTGACGTGGCACCCGCCCAAAAATCCGCCGCTCCGGTTGGCGCCCCGCCTACCGCTCCGGCTTGCGCACCCACTGCCGCGCAGACAGCCGCGCAGATCGCCAACCGCGTCCGCTCCGGCGAGGCCACCGCCACGGATGCCGTCCAGCACAGCCTGGCAGAAATGGCCAACCGCGACCCAGACATCGGCGCCTTCATCTTGACGCTGGTCGACGAAGCCCAGCAGACTGCCGCCGACATAGACCAGCAAATCAAAGACGGCAAAGATCCGGGCCCGCTGGCCAGCGTGCCGGTTGCGCTGAAGGACAATATGTGCACCCGAGCCATCCCCACCACCTGCTGCTCGCGCATCCTGGAGGGTTGGCGCCCGCCCTATGACGCCACGGTGGTTTCGCGGCTGCGCCAGGCGGGGGCCGTCATTGTCGGCAAGACCAACATGGACGAGTTTGCCATGGGATCGTCCACCGAAAACTCCGCCTTCCAGACCACCAAAAATCCCAGGGACACCGACCGGGTTCCCGGAGGTTCCAGCGGCGGCAGCGCAGCGGCCGTGGCGGCGGGGTTTGTGCCGTTGTCGTTGGGCAGCGACACGGGCGGTTCCATCCGCCAGCCGGCTGCGTTGTGCGGAGTGGTCGGGGTCAAGCCGACCTATGGGCTGGTGTCGCGCTATGGGCTGGTGGCGTTCGCCTCTTCGCTTGACCAGATCGGCCCGTTCAGCCAAACCGTGGAAGACGCCGCCTTGCTGTTAGAGGTCATCGCCGGGCATGACCCGCTCGACTCGACTTCCATTCCCGCGCCCGCACCTTCTCTGGTGGAGTCGGTTGAGGCTGGCGCCCGCGGTGAGGGGATTGTGGACTTGCGGGTGGGTTTGGTGAGCGAATTTCTTGGCGGCGCGGCGGGTGGCAGCGCGACTGGCAACGCGGCGGCGGGCAACGGCGCGGCGGGCAACGCCATGGCCGGCGACATAATCGACCGCATACACGCAGCCGCCCAAGCCCTGGCCGATGCCGGCGCAACCGTCGATGAGGTCAGCGTGCCCGATGTGCGCCACGGCCTGGCCGCCTATTATCTCATCGCCACGGCCGAGGCTTCCAGCAACCTGGCCCGCTATGACGGCGTGCGCTATGGCCTGCGGGTGGATGCTTCCAACGCGGTGGACATGAACATCGCCACGCGCACCCAGGGCTTCGGCGAGGAGGTGAAGCGGCGGATCATGCTGGGCACCTTCGCTTTGTCGGCGGGCTACTATGACGCCTATTACGGCAAGGCCCAAAAGGTGCGGACGCTGATCATCGAGGATTTCGCCCGGGCCTATGAGAAGTTCGATGTGCTGCTGGCGCCCACCTCGCCCACGACCGCCTTTGCGCTGGGTTCCCGTCTGGAAAATCCGTTGGATATGTATTTGTCGGACGTGTGCACCATCCCGTCCAGCCTGGCGGGGCATCCGGCCATGTCGGTGCCGTTCGGTGCGGGGGCTGACGGGTTGCCGGTCGGGGTTCAGGTTTTGGCGCCGGCTCAGGGCGAGGATGTGATGTTTCGGGTGGGGGCTTTCCTGGAGCAGGCCGCGCCCGCCGCCGCATCCGGCCCGCCGACCGCCGCGCCGACCCACGCGCCAGCCGCGCCGACCCCCGAGGCCGCGCCATGAGCAACCGCGCCATGAAGAACTGGGAAGTCGTCCTGGGGCTGGAAGTCCACGCCGAACTTTTGACCCGAACCAAGCTGTTCTCGGCCAGCCCTAACCACTTCCACAGCCCGCCCAACACCAACATCGAACCCGTCAGTCTGGGTCTGCCCGGCACCCTGCCCACCGTCAACAAGCGCGCCGTGGAGCTGGCCATACGGGTCGGCCTGGCACTCAACTGCCAAGTCAAGCCGTCCACTTTTGCCCGCAAGAATTACTTCTATCCCGACATGCCCAAGAACTACCAGATCAGCCAATATGAAGATCCCATCAACTCAGACGGCCACCTGGATCTTCCGTCGGGCCGGCGCATCGGCATCGTGCGGGCGCACCTGGAGGAAGACACCGGCAAGAGCACACATCTGGGCGGCGGCGGCAGGATCCATGAGGCCGACCGCTCGCTGATCGACTATAACCGGGCGGGGGTTCCGCTGATCGAGATTGTCAGCGCGCCCGACCTGCGAAGCTCCGAGGAAGCCAAGGAGTATGTGTCGGAGCTGCGTGATATTCTGGTGGCGATCGGCGCTTCGGACGGGAAGATGGAGGAGGGATCGCTGCGGGTGGATGCCAACATTTCGGTTCGGCCGGTTGGCGAGGAACGTTTGGGGGTGCGCTGCGAAGTGAAGAACGTCAACTCGCTGCGGTCGCTGGGGCGGGCGATTGACTATGAGGCGCAGCGCCAGGTGGATCTGCTGGAGGCGGGCGAGCGGGTTATGCAGGAGACCCGACACTGGAACGAGGACGACAACTCCACGCATTCGTTGCGCACCAAAGAGGGTGAGACCGACTATCGCTATTTCCTGGAGCCCGATCTGGTGCCGCTGGTGCCTGATGAGAAGTGGGTCGAGGAGATCCGGGCTGCCTTGCCGGCCTTGCCAGCGCAGCGGCGCGCCAGGTTGCTGGAGGTCAGCGGCGGCGCGGCGGACGGGAGTGGCGCGGCCGCCGACCCCGACCCCGAGCTGCTGGCCGACATTGCCATCATCGTGTCCCGCTCACAAGACGAGCTGGCGCACCAAGCCATCGAAGCGGGCAGCCCCAGCGAGCTGGTGTTCAAGCACATCCTGAACAACCTGGCCGACGGCACAGGCCAGCTCACGGCGGAGTCGTTTGGCGAACTTTTGGCAGCCGAGGGCGCCGGGGAGATCTCGGCCTCGGCGTCAAAGGCGGTGCTGGCCGAGTTGGTCAGCTCGGGTGGTTCGGCCAAGGCAGCCATCCAAGCCAAGTTGGGAGACACCACCGGCCAGGACGAACTGGCAACGTTGCTGGACGGACTGATTGCAGAAAAACCCGACGAGTGGCAAAGATTTTGCGAGGGCGAGCATAAGCTGCAGGGATTTTTCGTGGGCCAGATAATGAAGGCCACCCAGGGCCAGGCCGACGGTCAGGCTGTCGCGAAACTGCTGGCCGAACGAAAGGGCTGAGCCAAGCGGCCGCGAAACTGCTGGCCGAACGAAAGGGCTGAGCCAGCCGGCCTATTTCCCCCCGCCCGCCTAGCCCTTCTTTCTCTGCCCGAACACCTCGGTACTGATCAGCTCCATCGTGTCCCACAGTCTGTCAACGTCAGCCTCGTCCCAGTGTTTGCCAATTATGGAGATCCACGAGCTCAGCCCCCCGTGCGCGAAATCCAACATCTGGTCGAAATACCGCGACACCGATCCTGTGTCATACCAGGCATAGAGATGCGGCCGCAAGCCCAGCGCATCAGCCAGGCGGTCATGGATGTTTTCCTGAAACAAAAACAGCCTGGATTTGTGCCAGTATTCCCAACCGCTGATGAGCCCCAGCTCCGCTGTCAGCGCATGCAAATCCTGGGGCTGCAGGGCGGACATATCCACTTGCACCCGCAATGTGTCGGGCCAATTGCCGGTCGGCACCTCTTTCCACAAGATCACCGACCCGTGCATGTTGGCAGCTCTGTCCCACGCTATAGTTTCGCCGGGCCTGAGCATGTCGTCCGCGATGGTGAACACCCACAGCTTGGTGAGCCAATCGGGAAATGAGATGAACGGCGGCTTGGTCGGCAGCTGAAAGGCGCGCAGCAGAACGTCTTCGGATCCCGTGATGTTGTGGCTGGCTACGCCCGCGCTGGTCGTGTCCGCGCCGGTTGTCCCCGCGCCGACCGCGCCCGCGCCCGCCGCGCCCGCGCCCGCGCCACCTGCGTCCAGCTTGATTTCGGCCGTCCCCGGTTGCGTGAGCACCAGCTCCCCCAATCGGCTCACTCCCATGCCGTGCCACCCGTCCGGCACCCGGTCATTGTTGGAAAACCTTTTCGGGGAAAACACGACAGTCGCCAGGGCGTCATATTCGTCATCTAAAACCTGTCCATACAGGTCGTTCATCTGAATGATTTTTGTGTCGGTGGGTTTGCCGCCCGTGGTGAACAGATCTTTCGTGGCCACGGCCCAGGGATCCTTGTCGGTGGTGGGGTCAAACTCGGCGACCAGCGAAGACACGAAGTCGCCCAGGATGGCACGCTGGCGCAAAACCTCCTCGGCTTCGTCCAGCATCTGGGATATGTCTGACGGGTCGGGCGTCGGGCCGGATTGATCTGGCGGATCGGCTTGTTCGGTCATGCTTTCAGACTAGCACAGGCGGGCTGAAACATCGGCCCGGGCACCCCCAGCCGTCCCCTATTCAGTCCGGCCGTCCCCCATTCAGGCACGCCCGCCCTACTCTGCAATCCCCCAGCGCTCCAGGCCATACAGCCGGATGGCGTTGCCCCGCAGCAGCTTGTATATCTCCTCGTCATCCAGTCCAGCTTTGGCAACAATCTCGGTGGCCACCTTTTTGGTGTGCGGGAAGGTGCTGTCGGCGTGGGGATAGTCCACCTCGAAGGTGATCTGATCCATCCCGATGATGTCTCGGTTGCGCAGCCCCACTTCGTCATCGAACATGCAGCCGAACACATGCTTGCGCACATAGCTGCTGGGATAGTCGGGCAGATCCACGCCGAACATCCCGCCGTCATCGTTGACCCGCTCCTCCCACAGCTTGTCCATCCGCTCCAGCACATAGGGCATCCAGCCGACCTGCCCTTCGCTATAGGCCACCTTCAGCCCGGGGAAGCGCACGAACACGCCCGACAGCACGAAGTCGCACATCGACCCCATGGCGTTGGAGAAGGTGATGGTGGAACTAACCGCAAACGGCGCATCGGGCGAGGTGGCCGGCATCTTGGAGGACGAGCCGATGTGCATGTTGATGACCGTGCCGGTGTCTTGGCACGCCTGGAACAGCGGATCCCAGAAGCGGTCGGGGTCGTGCACAGACGGCAGCCCCAGGTGATAGGGGTTCTCCGAGAAGGTGATGGCGAAGCTGCCCTTGTTGGCGCAGCGATGGATCTCCTCGGCCGCCAGCTTTGCGTCCCACAGCGGCACGATGGTGAGCGGAATCAGCCGCCCCTGCCCGTCGCCGGCGCACCATTCGTCTATCATCCAGTCGTTATATGCCTTGACGCACAGCAGCGCCAGCTCCTTGTCCTCTCGCTCCAGGAAAGCCTGCCCGCAAAAGCGTGGCAGCACGTTTGGGAAGCAGATGGAAGCGTCCACGTGGTTGGCGGCCATGTCCTCCAGGCGCTCCTTTTGCTTCCAGCAGCCCGGGCGGATCTCGTCAAAGGTCACCGGCGTCAGCGTCAGCGGCTCAAACCCGACCGCCGCCGACAGCTTGGGGAAGGGATAGACCAGGTCGTCATAGAGCCACCAGTCGCTCCACTCGCCTTCGGCGGCACCCTTTTCATAGCTGAAGACGCCGCCCTCGAAGTTGAACACCGCCCGGTCGCGCTCCACCCGCGGGCAACGGTCGTGGTATTTCTTGGGTATGCGATCCAGCCAGAGGTCGGGTGGCTCGACCACGTGGTCGTCAACTGAAATGATTCTGGGGATCTCGGTGGTTGTTTTGCTCATATATCTAGTTTGGCGCGAAGTGCTGGGTTTTGCACGGGTTTGTTTGGTGTGGGTTG
>CAZERQ010000068.1:0-13406 GCA_964514465.1 uncultured Acidimicrobiales bacterium | reverse complement strand
ATGGGCTGGCGTTTAGAAAAATCCGGCGACGTCCTACTCTCCCAAGGCGTTTCCACCTCAGTACCATCGGCGCTGGTGGGCTTAACTTCCGTGTTCGGGATGGGAACGGGTGTGGCCCCACCGCTATGGTCACCGAAAATCTGTCGGGGGGCGCTGTGCCGGGCTCAGGTGCTGGGCGCAGGGCGCAGGCACCGGGCCGCTGGCTTGGGCCAGCCCCTCGAGAACTCCATTGCGAGCACAAGCGACAAAACAGCAAATCCTTCGTTTGGGAACGAAGCAAGCCCTCGGCCGATTAGTACCGGTCAGCTGAACACGTTACCGTGCTTACACTTCCGGCCTATCAACGTGGTGTTCTGCCACGGGCCTTACCTGGTTATCCAGTGGGAGATCTCATCTTGAAACAGGCTTCCCGCTTAGATGCTTTCAGCGGTTATCCCTTCCGCAGGTCGCAAACCAGCCGTGCTCTTGGCAGAACAACTGGCACACGAGAGCTGCGTCCATCCCGGTCCTCTCGTACTAGGGACAGCTTTTCTCAAATCTCCTTCGGCTGCAGAGGATAGGGACCGAACTGTCTCACGACGTTCTAAACCCAGCTCGCGTACCGCTTTAATGGGCGAACAGCCCAACCCTTGGGACGTGCTTCAGCCCCAGGATGCGATGAGCCGACATCGAGGTGCCAAACCTTCCCGTCGATATGGACTCTTGGGGAAGATGAGCCTGTTATCCCCGGGGTACCTTTTATCCGATGAGCGACGGCGCTTCCACACGCTACCGCCGGATCACTATGCCCAGCTTTCGCTCCTGTTCGACATGTCTGTCTCACAGTCAAGCTCCCTTGTGCCATTACACTCAACGTCTGATTGCCAACCAGACTGAGGGAACCTTTGGGCGCCTCCGTTACCTTTTGGGAGGCGACCGCCCCAGCCAAACTACCCGCCTGCCACTGTTCCCGACCCGGATAACGGGCCTGGGTTAGATGTCCAGCATATGAGGGGTGGTATTTCAAGGTTGACTCCACGCAAGCTAGCGCTCACGCTTCCTAGTCTCCCACCTATCCTACACAGCATAGACCAAACACCAATAGCAAGTTGTAGTAAAGGTCCACGGGGTCTTTCCGTCCTTCTGCAGCTAACGAGCATCTTTACTCGTACTTCGATTTCGCAGGGTCTGTGGTTGAGACAGCGGGAAAGTCGTTACGCCATTCGTGCAGGTCGGAACTTACCCGACAAGGAATTTCGCTACCTTAGGACCGTTATAGTTACGGCCGCCGTTCACCGGGGCTTAGGTTCAGAGCTTCGCACAAGGCAAGCCAAAGGCAAGCCAGGTGCTAACCCCTCCCCGTAACCTTCCGGCACTGGGCAGGCGTCACAGCGTATACATCGTCTTACGACTTGGCACGCTGCTGTGTTTTTAGTAAACAGTCGCTTTCCCCTGGTTTGTGCCACCTCTTCGGGCTCCGGGCGCTGGGCCCATCACCCTAGTGAGGTCATCCTTCTCCCGAAGTTACGGATGCAATTTGCCGAGTTCCTTAACCACAGTTCTCCCAATCGCCTTGGTATGCTCTACCTACCCACCTGAGTTGGTTTGGGGTACGGGCGCCTAAAAACCTCGCTAGTGGTTTTTCTCGGCAGCGTGGAATCAATGACTTTGCCTGAATCGGCTCGGCATCGTGTCTCAGACTTTGTGGGGAGCGGACTTACCTACGCCCCGTCCTACACACTTGCCCCGGGGCTACCATCGCCCGGGATCACCTATCCTCCTGCGTTTCCACATCACTGACCATTCCGCTGTGGGTCGGTTCCTCACAGCCGTCCTTGCCCGAAGGCGCAGACAGCCGCGTATCCCCTTAGCAACAACGGTCTCGTCTTGGCGGTTTTTTGGCGGTACCGGAATATGAACCGGTTATCCATCGACTACGCCTCTCGGCCTCGCCTTAGGTCCCGACTTACCCTGGGGGGATTAGCCTTCCCCAGGAAACCTTGGGTTTACGGCGGAGGGGTTTCTTACCCCTCTCTCGCTACTCACGCCAACATTCGCACTCGACCACAGTCCACAGACGTTTGCACGCCTGCTTCACTCCGAGATCGACGCTCCGCTACCACTCCACAGCTTGCGCTGCGAAATCCGCGGCTTCGGCTCCGAACTTGAGCCCCGTTACATTATCCGCGCAGAATCACTCGACCAGTGAGCTGTTACGCACTCTTTCAAGGGTGGCTGCTTCTAAGCCAACCTCTTGGCTGTCTTTGCAATTCCACTTCGTTTACCACTTAGTTCGGAATTAGGGGCCTTAGCCGGCGGTCTGGGCTGTTTCCCTTTCGTCCTCGAAGCTCATCCCCCGAGGACTCACTGCCGTGCTCTAAAATCATGGCATTCGGAGTTTGGCTGGGGTTGGTAAGCTTGTTGGCCCCCTAGCCCATCCAGTGCTCTACCTCCATGATTGAACGCACGACGCTGCACCAAAATGCATTTCGCGGAGAACCAGCTATCACCGGGTTTGATTGGCCTTTCACCCCTATCCACAGGTCATCCGCCCAGTTTTCAACCTAGGTCGGTTCGCGCCTCCACGGAGTCTTACCTCCGCTTCACACTGCCCATGGATAGATCACCCGGCTTCGGGTCTACAGCAAGCGACTGGACGCCCTATTCAGACTCGCTTTCGCTTCGGCTTCCCCTCACGGGTTAACCTTGCCACTCACCATAACTCGTTGGCTCATTCTTCAAAAGGCACGCCATCGCGGCTTGGTGGACGAATCCTCCAAACGACGCTCTGACTGCTTGTAGACCAACGGTTTCAGGTACTATTTCACTCCCCTCCCGGGGTACTTTTCACCTTTCCCTCACGGTACTAGTTCACTATCGGTCATCTACCTATACTTAGCCTTACGAGGTGGTCCTCGCAGATTCACACCAAATTACACGGCAATGGTGCTACTCGGGATTGCTGATCAGAGACCGCTTGGTTTTCGCATACAGGGCTATTACCCTCTTTGGCGCGCCTTTCCAGTGCGCTTCTGCTAACCATCGGTTTTGTAACTCTGTGCCAGGGCCGGCGCCCTGACCATCAGATCCCACAACCCCACCTATGCAACGCCGCCGGGCTTTGCACATAGATGGTTTAGGCTGATCCCCGTTCGCTCGCCGCTACTTAGGGAGTCGCGTGTTGCTTTCCTTTCCTTCGGGTTACTGAGATGTTTCACTTCACCCGGTTCCCTCTGCCGACCCTATATATTCAGGCCGGAGTGACACCCCGTTACGGGTGCCGGGTTTCCCCATTCGGACATCCACGGATCAACGCTCACTCGACAGCTTCCCGTGGCTTATCGCAGCCAGTCACGTCCTTCATCGGTAGTAGATGCCAAGGCATCCACCGTTGGCCCTTCGTAGCTTGACATATTGTTCCGCAAACGAAGAACTTGTTTTGTATTATGCTCGTACTCGCAATGCAATTCTCAAGGAGCTGGGCATGTAAGAGTCGGACAGACTGAGCCGTCCGTTGCTCTTGCGGAAGCAGCGCTCCCTCAAAACGGAAGAAACGAAAGCCAGTGGTCAACATTGACCTTCAAGGAGTGCTGCGCCGGGAACTATCCCTTGCGGGAATGAACCCAGCGCATTGACGTCCTCAAAAGCGTCTCCCTAGAAAGGAGGTGATCCAGCCGCACCTTCCGGTACGGCTACCTTGTTACGACTTCACCCCAATCGCTAACCCCACCTTCGGCAGCTCCCTCCCTTGCGGGTTGGGCCACTGACTTCGGGTGTTGCCAACTTTCGTGGTGTGACGGGCGGTGTGTACAAGGCCCGGGAACAGTATTCACCCCGGCGTTGCTGATCCGGGATTACTAGCGACTCCGACTTCATGGAGTCGAGTTGCAGACTCCAATCCGAACTGAGACCGGCTTTAAGGGATTGGCTTCATCTCGCGATGTCGCAGCCCGTTGTACCGGCCATTGTAGCATGTTTGCAGCCCTGGGCGTAAGGGGCATGATGACTTGACGTCATCCCCGCCTTCCTCCGAGTTGACCCCGGCAGTCTCCTACGAGTCCCCGGCATTACCCGCTGGCAACATAGGACGAGGGTTGCGCTCGTTGCGGGACTTAACCCAACATCTCACGACACGAGCTGACGACAGCCATGCACCACCTGTGCAAGGCCCAAAAATTGGACACCATGTCTCCATGGCTTTTCCAAGCATGTCAAGCCCAGGTAAGGTTCTTCGCGTTGCCTCGAATTAAGCAACATGCTCCGCCGCTTGTGCGGGCCCCCGTCAATTCCTTTGAGTTTTAGCCTTGCGGCCGTACTCCCCAGGCGGGGCATTTAACGCGTTAGCTACGTGTACGGAGCCCGTTGACAGGGCCCCACACCTAATGCCCACCGTTTACGGCGTGGACTACCAGGGTATCTAATCCTGTTCGCTACCCACGCTTTCGCTCCTCAGCGTCAGTTGTGGCCCAGAGTGCCGCCTTCGCTGACTGGTATTCCTCCCGATATCTGCGCATTTCACCGCTACACCGAGAATTCTGCACTCCTCTACCAAACTCTAGTCATGGTAGTTTCAGATGGCGTCTCCAAGTTGAGCCTGGAGTTTTCACATCTGACTTACCAAACCGCCTACGAGCCCTTTACGCCCAGTAATTCCGGACAACGCTCGCCCCCTACGTGTTACCGCGGCTGCTGGCACGTAGTTGGCCGGGGCTTCTTCTGCAGGTACCGTCAATTTCGTCCCTGCTGAAAGTGGTTTACAACCCGAAGGCCGTCGTCCCACACGTGGCGTGGCTGCGTCAGGCTTTCGCCCATGGCGCAAGATTCCCTGGGGCGCCCTCCCCTAGCAGTCTCGCCCGTGTCTCAGTCCCAGTGTGGCTGATCATCCTCTCAGACCAGCTACCCGTCTTAGCCTTGGTAAGCCGTTACCTTACCAACAAGCTGATAGGCCATGAGACCCTCCTGGAGCACCGGGGTGTTTTCTTGCGGGATCATGCGACCCCACAGGGATATCAGGTTTTAGCTCCGGTTTCCCGGGGTTATTCCTGTCTCCAGGGCAGGTTTCTCATGTATTACTCACCCGTTCGCCACTAACCATTCCGGTGCAAGCACCGGGTGGTTCGTTCGACTTGCATGTATGAGGCCCGCCACCAGCGTTCGTCCTGAGCCAGGATCAAACTCTCCGTTAAAATCTCTGGCTTGTCTTTGTCATATGACAAGATGCCTTGACCAAGACAAAACCAAGAATCATGTTGTCAGATGCCTGCCGAGTTGTTTGACGACAGGATCTGGCGAAGAGTGCTTGAGCGGTGCGCGCTGTGGCTGGTCAGCTTTTGCTGGTTCGCCGCTGCTCGCTTTTGCTCAAGCAGGAATTGAGGCAGATGCTTTTCGGCACGAGTGCTTGCGCACACACGCCGGCGGCATCCACCCGCACTGGCTTTGTTTCGTCTCTTCCGTTTTCAAGGAGCAGCTCTGCCGACCTCGGGGTGTCGTTTCAGCGAGCATCACAAAGTCGGGCGGAGGGGCCGGACAATCCATCGCTGGATTTTGTCTTGACGACAGGCCGGAGCCCCAGAACCGCTGTCTCCAAATCCTAGCAGCACAGACGGAAATCTGCACCGCATGTCTTGGAGGACTTAATACTATAGCAGACAATCCAAATTTTCACAACCTCTTTGGGCAAGAAATTTTGGACTAATTTTTTCCGCCCCTCGGCCGCCCTGCACCCGCCCCGTCACCCCTTCCTGCCCGTGCCCCGCACAACCCGCGCTCCACTCGGCGCTACCCAACTTTTTATTTCTCCGTATCATGCTGTTGGCTTCCATGTATAATTGCCATATGGCAAGAACAGAAAAAAATGAACTTGGCAAGGAAAGTTTCGGTTTCTTTGGATGGATTGTTATCATCTTTGTTCTAGCCCTTGCGTATGGGCTTGTCGGCTCATGTCTAGGTGTGGAGGGTTTTTGAACTATGACAGCTTGCAGCCAGCCCCTCGACCACACCGCCTAGCGCTCGCGCCTCAGGGCACCGTCATAAACAAAGTTCATCTCATATTCTTGGTACCACTCAGCCATATCCTTGCGCTCCTTTTGCGCGTTCCATGCAGGTTGCCCGCCGCCCTCCAGGAAACAAGCCACCGCCTCGGCCAACATCTCGGAAGCCTCTGCCTCGGTCTCGCCCTGGCTGGCCACAGGCAACTCGGGGCAGAATGAGGCGAACCCGCCCGACTTTTCTTTGAGAATCATTTCGGTCAGTTGATGGCCGATCTCGGTCAGCTGGCCGCTAGGGTTTTGCCCGGCATTCATTGTCATCAGTGGGTCAGGTTGGGGGCGGGCTAAGACACCACCACCAGGCGGCGCTCTTTCTTGCCGCGCTGCAACAGCATGTAGTTGCCCAGCAGATACGGCTCCAGTTGCTCCGGCGCGCCGTCGCTGCCCGCGCCGCCCGCGCCGCCGCCAGACACCCGCTGCTTGTTGATCTGCACCGCCGACTGCTTCAGCTGCCGCCGCGCATCGCCCAGCGAACTGCACAAGCCGCTGCGGTGCAACAGCCGAGCCAAGGCATCCGTCCCCGACAGCTCACCCAACCCCACCTCCACCTCGGCCACCACCCCCCGGGTGGACTCCAGCAGCTGCGCGCTCAGCTCCCCGCTGCCATACAACACCTCGGCCGCATCCCGAGCCCGGCGCACCTCACCCGCGCCATGCACAAAACCGGTCACCTCGTCAGCCAACCTACCCTGCGCCAGCCGATCCCCGGGCGACCGTCCATGCTCGGCCATCACCTCGCCGATCTCGCCCACAGACAAGTCGGTCAGCTGCGCCAGCATCGGCTCCACATCCCGGTCGTCGCAGCGCATGAAATATTGATGGAACTCAAACGCAATCGTGCGCTCGGGCGAAAGCCAGACGGTGCCCTGGGCGGTCTTGCCGAACTTCTGTCCGTCGGCCCGGGTCAGCAGCGGCCAGGTCAGCCCGTGCGCAGCCTCGCCCTCGCGCCGGCGGATCAGGTCGATGCCGGCGGTGATGTTGCCCCACTGATCCGATCCCCCCAGCTGCAGCCGGCAGCCGTGGTTCTGGTGCAGCCACCAAAAGTCATAGGCCTGCAAAAGCATATAGCTGAACTCGGTGTAGGAGATGCCCGCCTCTGCGTCCATGCGCGAGCGCACCGAATCCTTGGCCGTCATCTGGTTGACGGTTGCGTGCTTGCCCACCTCCCGCAGAAACTGAAGCACCCCCACCTGGCTCATCCAGTCCCAGTTGTTGACCACCTCGACCGTGTCGCCCAGCAACGCCTCGACCTGCGCTCGAATGCCAGACAGGTTGTGCGCCAGGGTGTCTTCGTCCAGGAGGTTGCGCTCGTCCGAACGGCCGCTGGGGTCGCCCACCATGCCGGTCGCTCCGCCCACCAAGACGATCGGCAGATGCCCCGCCGCCACGAACCGCCGCAGCGTGACCAGACCCAGCAGGCTGCCCACATGCAAGCTGTCGGCCGTGGGGTCGAATCCGAGATAGAGCTTTTGGGGTGCGCTCTCCAGCAGCTCGGCCAGGGCTTCGGGGTCGGTGGTGTTCTGGCACAGCCCGCGCTGGCGCAGGTCGTTGAGCAGCGGCGAGCTGGTTGAGCTGGTTGGCGGGTCGGACGGGATTGGTGCGGCGGTTGGGGGGGACGGGTCGGCCTGGGCGGGCGTGGCGGAAGTCATACTGTTAATTATGCAGGGCGGTGTGCGATATTTGACGTGCGGGACAGGGCTTGACGTTGCGAGGCGGGATGATGTTGGTCAATTTTGACACGAAAGTGGCACTTGAGCAAGAACTTAAGCCGAACGAGTCGATCTCCAAGCTCGGCGGCAGGCGTTGCGAGCCGATCCACTCAAACGTCTGAGCCAATGATTACGCTGACTTTGCGCGGTGGTGATCTCTAAAATATTATGAGGTAGCTAGCCGCAACCACAGCAGTCAGCAAGTCTCCCCGCTATTCATCCACACACCCGCCCAAATGAAAACCGACCAATCCTCGCAGCACACCGCCGCCGCCAAGATCCGCAGCTTTGACGGGCAGACACCGCTTCAGGTTATGGCAGCCCAAGGTGGCACATCCCCAGCGCGGGGCGGTGAACCACCCCTCACCTCCCTCGAGCGCTTCCCCTACTACACCGCCTTCCCCTTCGCCTGGTATTTCGCCTGCTACTCAGACGACCTCGCCCCCGGCGAACTGCGCCCAGCCCGCTATCTCGCCCGCGACCTGGTGCTGTGGCGCGGCCACGACAACCAGCCCCACATAACCGATGCCTACTGCCCACACCTGGGAGCCAACATCGCCCTGGGTGGACGGGTGGAAGGCAACCACCTGGTGTGCCCCTATCACTGGTGGGAATACGACGGCGCCGGCCGCAACGTCAAGGTGCCATACAGCTCCAAGACCAACCAAAAGGCCCGGCTGCGCAGCTATCCCACCATCGAGCGCAACGGGCTGGTGCTGTTCTGGTATCACCCCGACCCGGCCACTGAGCCGCTGTGGGACATCCCGCAGTTTGACGAATATTTCACCGACCAATGGACGGACTTCCACAAGGCCGAGTGGCGGGTGCGCTGCCCCTGGCAGGAGCTGGCCGAGAACGGCCCGGACTACATCCACCTCAAGACCGTCCACGGCGCCGCCACCGTGCCCGAGCTGGAGAGCCTGAGCTATGACGGCTACCTCTCCTCGCTTCGCTCCAAGGTGGACTTCGACACTCCACGAGGCCCCACGCCCGGCCGCATCGACACCGACTCGTGGGGGCCAGGCTTTGCGTTGGCTCGCTTCACGGGCATCATCGACACCATATTCATGTCGGGCACCACGCCCATCGACTGGGAGCACACGCTGTCAGTCAAGGGCTACAAAATCCGCAAGCTGGGCGACAGCCCCGAGCAGCTGGCCAAGACCCGGCGGGTGGGCCAGGCGCTGGTGGCCGACTTGCGCAAGCAGATGCTGGAGGACAACGTGATTTTTGACAACAAGATACAAGTGGCGGCGCCCGCGCTGGTGCCCGAGGACGGCCCGATCATGGCGTTTCGGCGCTGGGCCGAGCAGTTCTATGTGGACGGGGATCCGGTGGCTGCCGGCCGGTCGGGGCGCTGACGACATGACGACTGACGGTGCGGAGGCTGACGACATGACGGCGGACACCCAGGACGGCTACGACGTCCCCGACGAAGAAGTCGAGCTGGAACAAATCCGTCTGCGCCATCTGGCTGCGACCCGAGACCCCAAGACCTTCGACATCCTGGGGCGGCTCGGCCTCGCGCCAGACAGCCGCTGCCTGGTTGCGGGCGCCGGGGCGGGCACGGTGTCGGGCTGGCTGGCCAAAAACGTCTGTCCGCAGGGCGAGGTCTGGTCGTGCGATGTGGATCTGCGCTTCCACGACCCCATGCCCGACAACGTCAAGGTCACCCGCCACGACCACGCCAACGACCCGCTGCCCGACGCCACCTTCGATCTGGTTCACGCCCGCGCCGTGCTGCAGCACATACCCGAGCGCGACCAGGTGCTGCCCAAGTTCATCGCCGCGCTCAAGCCCGGCGGCTGGCTGGTCGCCGAGGAGGGACACTTCGAGGCGTTCGCCAACCAGCCCCTGCCCGAGCCATATGCCACCTTGCACCGCACCATCTGCGCCGGCGCAACCACCCCCTGGCGCGACCCGAACCTGGGCAACAAGCTGCTGGCGCAGTTCGCCGAGCACGGACTGGTGGATCTGGACATTGACGGCGATGTGTGGGCCATGCGACCTGGCGAGTCGGGTGGCGAGTGGTGGTTTCTGGCACTGGAGCGCGCCGCGCCCGCTCTGGTTGCGGCTGGAATCATGAGCCAGGCTGAGGCCGACCAGGCTGTGGAGCAGGCCCGCCGGCCGGGGTCGGTGATGTTGAGCACCTTGTCGCTGGCGACCATCGGCCGCAAAGCGGGCTAGCGTAATTGTTATGAACGCCAAGACCGCCGCCGACGCCCGCGCCATACACCACCCCGAGAGCTACGTCCACGGCGTCGACCACGACTACTTCGCCCGTCTGCGCGCCACCCAGCCCATATTCAAGCTGGAGCACCCCAGCTATCCCGACGGCTACTGGAACCTGACCCGCCACGCAGACGTCTCCCATGTCTCGCGCCACTACCAGCTCTTCAGCAGCCGGCCGCACCCGTTCTTGGAGTCAGGCGAGCCCGACGACATGAGCGACACCGACCTCGATTTCCTCATCAGCCTCGATCCGCCCGACCACACCAAGATGCGCAAGCTGGTCAACCGGGGCTTCACGCCGCGCCGCATCCGCGACCTGGAGGCCAACATTCAAGCCACGGTGGACGGACTGATCGACAAGGTCGCCGGGCGCAAGGGCTGCGATCTGGTGTCTGACATTGCGGTGGAGCTGCCGCTTCAGGTGATCGCCGATCTGGTGGGTGTGCCGCCCGAGGATCGCCACCACATCTTTGAGCTGACCGAGGCCACCTTCGGCTTTGACCAGACGGTGACTCCCCAGGAGCGCCGCCAGGCAGCCATGGACATGTATGCCTATGCCGACAAGATGTGCGAGATACGCAACGAAAGCCCCCAGGACGACCTCATCAGCATCATCTTGCATGCCGAAATTGACGGCGAGAAGCTGACCCAGATGCAGATCGACCTGTTCTTCATGCTGTTGCAAAATGCCGGCTCTGAGACCACCCGCAACCTGATCACTTCGGGCATGCTGGCGCTGCTGAACAACCCCGAGCAGCTGGACATGCTGGTGGCCGACGAGTCGCGCATTCCGCTGGCCGTGGAGGAGCTTTTGCGCTTCACCACCCCGGTCATGCAGTTCAAGCGCATCGCCACGCAGGACACCAACGTGGGCGGGGTCGACATTGCGGCGGGCGAGCCGGTGGTGCTGTGGTATGTGTCGGCCAACCGCGACGAGCAGGTGTTTGAGGATCCCGGACGGCTGGACATCACCCGCGACCCGAACCTGCATGTCTCGTTCGGGGCGGGCGGGCCGCACTTTTGTTTGGGTGCGAGTTTGGCTCGGCTGGAGGCGAAGATAATGTTCCGGGAGATGCTGACCCGCTTCAAGGGATTGGAGCTGGACGCCGAGGAGTCAGAGTTGCCGCGGGTGTGGTCGAATTTGATTGACGGTCTGGCGGAGATGCCGGTGCGCTGGGACGAGGTTGCAGACAAAGTGCCGGCGCCGGCTGGCTAGCTGGCTCGGACTAGCCGACGCGGACTAGCCGTCCGCAGATTCCCTAGCCGCCAGCGACTTAGCCGTCCGACAGCACTGCCGCGGCCTCGCGCTCCACTGCGGTGCCGGCGAAAAAATCCGGGTTGGTGCCGCCCCATAGCCTGACCGCGTTGGCGAAGGTGAACTGCTCAAAGTCGGCTTCGCTCAGATGTCCCCGCTCCAACAGCTCATAGGCCTCGGCCAGCACCTCCGACATGTCAGGCACGTCCCAATGTCCGATGTCGCTGGCGAAGACCGCGTTCAGCCGGGCCTGGCGCGCCAGCATCTCACTGGGCAACATATCGCGGGCAAAGGCGATCGCGTTCATCGGGTCGTCCGCCTCGCAGCCGAAGAAATACTGACGGGCGAATATGTCCACGATGTCGTCGGCCGAACCGACCCCGCTCTCGGCGAACTCGTCTCGCCCCTCGGCCGGCTCGTCGGGATCGCTCAACATCAGCAGGGCCTCGTCCAACTCGCCTTGGCTCAGCCGCGCCCGCACCGGCTCGGAGCCGTGGCGCGCCAGCAGATCCTCCAGCCCGGCGCGGTCAAGCTGGGCCGGGTCATAGTGCTTGAGCGACTCCGGATTGCGCTTGGCGTAGTGGCCCAAGATATCGGCCAGCAGGTTGGCGCCCCAGGCCACCCCGCCCTCCAAGAAAGCGAAGCGCAGGTTCGGGTGGCGCCTGGGAACCCCGCCGAAAAACAGCGACCGGGCGGCGGCCTCGCCGGCGGCGGCGAAGTTGCCGATGTGGTTATAGACATAGTTGCTGCGCGAGGCGCGCATGCCCAGGCCCTGTGATCCCGCATGGAAAGTTGGGGCGACATTCAGCTGGGCGCACTTTTGCCAGACGGGGTCATAGTCGAACAGGCTGTCGTGGCCGACGGTGTCGATGTATCTGGCGGCGCGGGCTTGCTCATCTGACACTCCCGGCACCGGGCGCGCCACGATACCTGCCATCATCACCGCCTTGAGTCCCAACTCCCCCACGGCAAAGTCCAGCTCGGCCAGCGCCTCTTCGGGTGTGGACATGGGAATGGCGGCCACGGGCTCGAGCCTGTCCCGGTGGGGCGCGAACACCTCGGCGCTATAGCGGTTGAAGGCGCGGGCCATGGCGGGACGCAGCTCGTCATCGGGGTGGGCGGTGACCGTCAGTCCATAGGTGGGATACAGCAGGGCATAGTCGATGCCGAGCTCGCCCAGGCGCTCGTTGAGCAGGGCGGGCAGCATGGCGGTGGCGCGATCCAGGGTGTTGCGCGCCGGCAGTCCCCACCAGGCGGTGCGGGTTACTCCGGCGGCCCGGCGGCGGTCGTGGGGCACTTGGCGGACGAGGGCGGCGCCGTGGATGACCTGGGAGAAGCGGTCGGCCAGCTTGGAGCCGAAGTCGTCGGCCAGCAGGTCGCGCACATAGGGGAGGTATTCGATGTGGTGCCCGTCGCCGTCGATGATGGGGTGGGAGAGCTGCTGTCTGATTTGCTGGGCAGTGTGGGTCTGGTCGGTCATCTGTCGTCCTCGCTCATCTGTCGTCCTCAAGCGCGAACTCCCCCTTGCCCATCTGCTGTCTGACAGTCGCCACCGCGGGCATGGTCAGATGGCGGCGCTGCCAGTTGGCGCCGTCCACCACCAGGGTGTGCCCCGAGATGAAGCGGGCATATGGCGAGGCCAAAAACGTGGCGGCCCAGCCCAGCTCGCGCAGCCGACCCACCCGCAGCGCCGGCTGGGACAGATCCTTTTGCGAGGTGCGGTCGAGGTTGGAGCGAATGTCGGCGGTCATGTCTTCGTGGGGGAACAGCCCCGGCACCAGCCCGTTGACCGAGATGCCATAGGGACTCCACTCAACCGCCAGGGTCTCGGTCATGTTTTTGACGCCGGCCTTGGCTGCTGCGGAGTGGGCAAACCCCGGGCCGCCCGTCCAGGCATATGAGGCGCCCACGTTGATGATGGTGCCGGCGGCTTTGGCGGCGATGCGGCGGCGGGCGAACTCCCGGGCGCACAGGAAGGTTCCGTTGAGGGTGATGTCGACCACGGTGCGCCAGGCGTTGGGCGACATCTCCTCGGCCGGCACGGGGAAGTTGGCGGCGGCGTTGTTGATCAGCACGGACGGGGGGCCGAGTTGGGCTTCTATGTGGTCGAAGGCCTGGGCGATCTGGTCGGCGTCGCGGATGTCGCAGGACACGGCGAGGGGTTTGGGCGGGGCGGCGGCGTCG
>CAZERQ010000067.1:0-3036 GCA_964514465.1 uncultured Acidimicrobiales bacterium | reverse complement strand
TCTTGGACTAAAACATAACTAGCACACAAGCAGACAGAAAACCAAAATGCCACCGCAAAATCAAGACCATAAATCATCCGAACAGCCGATAGAGAGCCGCCTGCGAAGGGCGCTGCATGAACACGCGCAGGATGTGTCGCCGTCCCCCGAGGCGTTTTTCACCATCAACCAGCGCATCAGCCGGCGTGAGGCCGCCAGCTCGTTCAACCCCAGGGTGCTCTGGGAGAAGCGCGCCCGCCTGCAGGTGCAGCCGTCCCTGGTGTTCAGCCTGGTGCTGCTGGTCGCGCTCAGCGTGGTCACCACCCTGCTGATCACCCAGAACAACAGCGCCACCCAAACCGTCCAAGTCGCCACGCCCGGCGAGACCCAGCCCGACCCGGACGGCCCGGCAACGGCGTCCACTCTGCCTGACGGCAGCGACAATGGCTCCGGCGGCGCGCCCGCGCCCAGCGAATCGGTTGATGTCATAACCGGCCCGACGGCGACCCGCCAGCCCAACCCGACAACTTCCGCGGCCTCTTCGCTGCCTGCGCCTGCGACCACTTCGGCCGCCGACCCAACCAGCCAGCAGCCGCCCGGCATCCGCTTGCTGTCGCCCGAGACCTATGAAGTGCGACCGCTTCAGGTGGCCAGCAACGGCTTCCCCGTGGTCTATTCTGAACATCGTCTGGACAGCCAGCAGATCGCCACCATCCCGGTGGTGTCGCCGGACGGGCCGTTCAGCGCCACCTCCAACATCGCGGTGGACAATGACGGGACGCTGTGGATCGAGGTGCTGGATCCCCAGGGCGAGACGGGCTGGGTGCTGTCGCAAACCGTGTCGGTTCAGCCGACAATGCTGACCGCCGACCAGGATGCGCAGCTGACTGAAATCTCACGGGCGCTGGTCGATCTGGTCGGCCTGGCGGAGATTGGCGGGGTGGATCAGACGTTGCTGGATGCGGCCGGGCGCGAGCTGCTGCTGTCCAGCCGGGGAACCTATGTGGCGCTGGCCACCAACGAAGGCGCGGTTCACGGATACAGCCGATATGACCGGGATGTCATGCACGACTATCTTTTGGGACGGGGTGCTGACGGGGAAGTGATCCTTGAGGGCTTGCGCGATGCGTTGACGTGTCTGAGCCAGTCGCCCAGCGTTGTGGGGCCTTCAGACATTGAACCTCCGGGTGCGCTGCAGAAGCTGAACTATGTTGCCCTCACGAACGGGGGCGCCTGCAACCTGCTGGTTTATTTCGACTTCTTCCAAGAGCGACCTGAGATAATCGCTTTGTCGGTTCACCGCTAGACGGTTGGGTCGGGGGCTCTGCCGCTAGCGTTGCCGGCTCACCGCGAGGCGGTTGGGGGGAACTGGTCGGGCTGCCGGGATTTGAACCCGGGACCTTTGGTCCCCCAGACCAACGCGCTAACCAAGCTGCGCCACAGCCCGATACTGCAATGCTAGCAGTAATGCAATGCTAGCAGCTTTTGCGGAAGTTCAGACATTTGCCTGCTAAAAGATGGCTTCCACCCCGCGCACCAACAGCTGTATGATGCGCCAGCCCACATAGCCCCCGGCCGCCACGACCAGCAGCTTGAAATGCCAAGGCACCCGGTCGGTCTTGGTGGCGTGTTTGGTGGCGACGTGTTCGGCCGCGGCGTGAGCGCCTATCCCGACAGACCCGACGTCCTCCCCGCACTCCGGACAGCTGCCTTGCGAGGTCAGCGTGTTGGGATTGTAGAACCGCTCGCATGGCTCACACCACGGCATCGTCCGCCCCGGCTCCCGCCTCGGCTCCCGCTTCCGTTCCGGCCTCGGCTTTCTCCCCTGTCTCTCCCTCCGGCTCCTCCGCCGCAATCCCCGTCCAGCGCACCGCAAAAATCGCCACATCATCGTTGATCCTGCCCCGGGCGAATTTCTGCGCCTCGTCCAGCAATTGCTGGCACAACTGCTGGGTGTCCTGGGTCGGATCGTTGCGGATGAGGCGGGCCACCCTGTCCTGTCCGAAAATCTCGCTCTCCTGCTTCTCGTCTGGCGAGCTCTCCCGTCTGGCCTCAGATAGCCCGTCAGAATAAAGCACCACCAGATCGTCTGGGTGGAGCCGAATCTCCCGGCTGAAGAATGCCGCCTTGGGATCCATCAGCACCAACGGCCCGGTGCTGCGCAGCGGCTGGACTTCGCGCTCGTGCCACAGCCAGGCGGTCGGGTGCCCGGCCGAAGCATAGCGCAGGGTGCCGGCCTCGATGTCAAACACCAAAACGATCAGCGAGACGAACTCCTCGGGCCGCTCGATGTCATACATCCGATTGTGCAGCTCCTCGATGGCCTGGGCCGGGTCGCGGAACTGCTGCAGGTGGATGCGCAACAGGAACTTCACCTGAAATGCTGTGATGGCCGAGTCCACGCCGTGGCCGGCTACATCGCCCAGCACCGCCACGACACGCCCGGGGGCCACCTGATATATGTCGTAGAAATCGCCCGCCATCAGACCCGAGCCCGCCTGATAGACCCGCCCCGTCTCAAAGCCGGCGAACGAAGGCAACTCGTCGGGAGCCAGCCGCTCGGCCCAGGCCTTGGGCGCCAGTTCGGCTTGCGACAGGGTTTCCTCGGCGCGCTTTTCGATGTCGAATCGCTCCCGCTGGATCAAGGCATCGCGCAGCGACTTGCGCCCCCACCAAAACGCCGACACCAGCGCCGGCACTGCCACCATGAGATACAGCGAAGCCCACGCCAAGCTGTCGGTGACGGCCACCACCAGCGAGGCCAGCGCCAGGCAAAGATAGAGCACCGCCGCGTGGGTGTCTTTGAGGAAGGTGCTGCGGGCGAGGTCGGCCACGTCCTCTCGGCGCTGCTTTTCGGAGGCGGTCTCGTCTTTGGGGATTTTGCTGCGCTGGATGCGGGTCAGCTGCTCCCCGCGGTAGGCTGCCGAGCGGCCCCACACCATGGTGGCGATCAGACATGCGAATGCGGTGACAACCAGAAATATTGTTGTCATTTGCGATATTTTAGTTGGTGTTGGGGGTGTGGCGGGGACTATTGGGATTGACGCTGGGCTGGCG
>CAZERQ010000066.1:0-3491 GCA_964514465.1 uncultured Acidimicrobiales bacterium | reverse complement strand
ATCTTGCGCATGATGGTGACATAGTCGCGCAGCATGTCTGCGGGCTTGCCCCAAGGTCGGCCATACCAGCCCTCCACAATTTGCGGGCCCGACACGCCCAGCCCGATGATGACCCGGCTGGCGGCGCGGGGGCCGGAGTCGGCGCGGTCGGCGGCAGCGCGGAGGTCGCGGGTGTCGGCGGTAGCGTGAGAATCAGAGTCGGCGGGATGCACGCTGGCGGCCAGCTGATCCAGGGTTGCGGCTGCCATGGCCGTGGCTGCGGGGGTGCGCGCCGCCAGCTGAATCAGTCCGGTGCCCAGACGCAGGTGCCGGGTGGTGGCCGCCAGATATGCCAGCGGTGTCAGCGCGTCCGATCCGTAGGCTTCGGCCGACCAGACCGAATCATAGCCCAGCCGCTCAGCCAGAGCAACCTTGTCCAGCGGCAGCTTGAACTGCGGCTGCGAATAGTCCAGTGCTATGCCCAGTTTCATGGTCTGGTTCGGGGGTGGGGGCGGCGCGGACGCGGGCGCGGGTGGAGATCGGCGGTGGCGCGGGATGGACAACAGACGCGGCCGGCGCAAGCGCGCCTTAACTGCAAAGAGCCGAACCCCGTTGCGAGGTCCGGCTCAATGCTGTGATTATGTCGGGGGCGACTAGCTGCGCTTGTGCAACCTGCGACCCAGACCAACGGCAAACAGACCAGCCAACAAAACGCTGGCGCCGATGATGGCAATCAAGCCACTCTCAGCACCGGTGTCGGCCATCATGTCGTCACCGCCAGCAGCAGCTCCGCCAACGGCAATGTTAACGCCAGCCGACCAAGGACTGCCAGCCGCGAGCTCGCCAGCCAGAATAGCTATCTGACCGTTGTCGATGGCGGCATCGTCAACCGTGACCGAAAGAACATAGGAGAAGTTGCCGTCTCCGTCAGGGTTGCCGCGGCCTCCGTCAACAACCAAAGTCGGACATACTGTCAAAGCATTGGTGGCATCAATGTTGGCCGAGTCGCCGCCTTCAGCGCCGGAACACACCGAAACGAACAATCCGTCAGGTGCTCCAGTCCAGCCTGAGCCGGTGATGGTGACGTCGTAGCTTCCAGCTTCGGCCGGCAACGAAGCCGGATCAGCTGAAATGCTTTCGCCTTCCTGGGCGCTTGCCGGGGCGGCCACCAGCAACAACATAGCTGCCATGGCCACTGTAGCAATAAGTGCCAATTTTTTCATGATTTTACTCCTTATATATTGGGTGGGTAAATGGGGGTGGTTTTGCTTATAAAAAGCTATAACTAGCATACATCATTTTTTCGTGGTTTGCTATTATTTTATTGCATTTGGGAACAGACGGCGGAAAAATGCCGGCACGCCCGCGGAACTCGCCCGCGGAAAAATGCCAGCGCGCCCGCGCAAATCACAACTCCGCTTCAGAAACCTTGAGTATCTGCTTGCCCTGGTTTGAGCCGTCAAACAGCCGCAAAAAAGTGGACGGAATGTTGTCGAATCCATGCTGCGTGTCGGTGCGAAACGCGATCTCGCCCGCCGCCACCCAGCCGAACAGGTCGCCCAGCGCCTGCTCGCGCAAATGGTTGTGGTCGAACACGATGAAGCCCTGCATGCTGGCCCGCTTGACGATCAACTGGAACAGGTTGGCCGGGCCGGGCTGGGGGACATCGGCGTTGTAGGCCGAGATCATTCCGCACAAAACAATGCGGGCACCCATCGCCAGATTGTTCAGCACAGCCTCCAGTATCTCGCCGCCGACATTGTCGAAATACACGTCTATTCCGTCGGGGCAAAGCTCACGCAGGCGGGCGGCCACGTTCTCGGATTTGTAGTCGATGGCTGCATCCAGGCGCGCCTCGTCCGTCAGCCACCGGCACTTTTCGGCGCCCCCGGCGATGCCGATGACCCGACATCCCTTGATGCGCGCAATCTGGGCGGCGACCGAACCGGTGGCTCCCGCCGCGCCCGACACCACCACCGTGTTGCCAGGCTCGGGGCGCCCCACCTCCAGCAGTCCGGCATAGGCCGTCAGCCCGGTGCCGCCGGTCGGGCCCAGCACCAGCTCGGGATCCACCCCGGCGGGGATCTTGCTCCAGCCGTCGTGGTGGCTGACATATTCCGACCAGCTCATCATGCCGAACACCAGATCGCCCGGGGCGAACTCGGGATGCTTGGACTCCACCACCACCGCCAGCCCGGGCGCCCGCATGGGTTCGCCCACCTTCACCGGCTCGATGTAGCTTTCCCGGTCGTCCATCCAGCCCCGCATGGCCGGCTCGAAAGTGAGATAGCAGATGCGGGCCAGTGCTGCGTTGTCGGCGACCTCGGGGACGGGACGGGTGTCGAGCGCAAAGTCGTCCACCGACACCATGCCTTGGGGACGGCGGGCCAGCAGCCAGTGGCGACTGGACGAGGGCACGGCTTGGCCCGGAGGCGCGGCGGACGAGTGCGCGGCGGCAGACGGAGGCGCGGCAACCATGTCTACTCAGCGAACTCGGGCAGCACGTGCTTGCCCATCAGCTCAATGGAAGTCATTACGTCCTCGTGCGCGATATTATATGGATTGAACAGGCAGAACAGCAGCTCGCAGCCCACCTCCTCATATCGCTTGCACACCTCCACGCAGCGGTCGGGGTCGCCCACCACGCCGGCGCCTGAGTCCCAGATGTAGTCCATGTCCAGGTGGCCCATCAGTCCCTCGTCTCTCATCTTGGCGGTCTCGGTGGTGTATTGATAGCTGCCGGCATCCTCCACCTCGAGGTCGGCCAGATAGTCGGCCACCGAAGCGATGATCTTGCCGCCGTGGGCCGGATACCACACAAACGACTCCTCGGCAACCGCACGGGCCTTCTCGTTGGACTCGTTGCAGTGAACCATGGTGAAGGTGGCCACCTGGTCGTTGCGGAACTTGCCCACCGGGTCGGTGCAGTCGGCCTGCCCCTTGCGATACATCTCCACCCGCTCCTCCAGCATCTCGGGCGGCTGGCCCACGGTGAAGGAGCACAGACCGATGCCGCGCTTGCCGATTTCGTAGTGCCCGGGCACGCTGCTGGTGGCGCCCCAGATGGCGGGGTGCGGATCCTGGCGCGGCTTGGGCAGCACCCGGCGCTTGGGCATCTGCCAGAATTCGCCGTCGAACTCATATTCGTCATTCGTCCAGCAGCCCACGATGTGCTGCAGGGCTTCGTCCCACATGGCGCGGGTTTCGTTGGGATGGATGCCGAAGCCCTCCAGCTCGGCGCGGGTGGACGAGCGGCCGGTGCCGAACTCGACCCGGCCATCGCTGATGAGATCCAGCACCGCCACCGACTCGGCCGTGCGCACGGGGTGGTTGTAGGGCTTGGGCAGCAGGCGCACGCCATAGCCGATGCGGATGTTCTCGGTCAGCGCGGCGATGTAGCCATAGAGCACCTCGGGGTTGGAGCAGTGGGAATATTCCTCGAGGAAGTGATGCTCCACCGTCCAAAAGCTGTGGAAGCCCATCTTGTCGCCCAGACAGACTTGCTCGATGGT
>CAZERQ010000065.1:0-6923 GCA_964514465.1 uncultured Acidimicrobiales bacterium | reverse complement strand
GACGGCTGGTGGGCCGGTGGGTGGGCCTGCTGGCGGGCAAGCTGGCGCAGAGATTGCTGCGCTCGGCGGCGAAAAAGATGGCCGCGGCCGCCAACCAGGAAATGCGCCGCCAGCGGTCGCAAGCTAATCAGTCAACTGTCTAAACCAACAACCAACCAAACCAATCCCAAAACCAAAAGGAGCCAAACCATGGCAGCAAACGCAACCGCCAACACCAACCAAAGCTTCATCGACCTCACCAACGCCCAGGGCGAAACCTACCAAGGCTATCTGTCGGTGCCCGAGTCGGGTTCGGGGCCGGGCGTGGTGGTCATCCAGGAGATCTTCGGCATCAACGACTTCATCAAGGCCACGGCGGATGCGTTGGCCAACCACGGCTATGTGGCGCTGGCGCCCGACCTGTTCTGGCGCATTGAGCCAGGCATTTCGCTCAGCTACAGCGATGACGACATGGCCCGAGCCTTTGAGCTATATGGGCAGTTCGACCCCGAGGGCGCGGTGGGCGACATCCAGGGAGCCATTGACACGCTGCGCAAGCTGCCCCAGCAAAGCGGCAAAGTCGGCTGCGTGGGATTTTGCCTGGGCGGACTTTTGGCATGGCTGACGGCGGCCCGCACCGATGTTGACTGCTCGGTGAGCTACTATGGCGTGTCCATCGACAACTTTTTGGACGATGCCGTCAAGGTCAGCACGCCGACCATCTTGCACATCGCTCAGGAGGACGGCTTCGTTCCGCCCGAAGCTCAGCAAAAGCTGGTGGACATGGCGGCTTCGCACAGCCAGGTCGAGGCCTTTGTGTATCCGGGGTGCGACCACGCCTTTGCCACGCCGGGGCGCGACAGCTTCAACCAAGAAGCCACACAGTTGTCGGTGCAGCGTTCGCTTGAGATGTTCGGACGGGTTCTGGGCGACTGACAGGGTTGCGGACTGACGGGGCCGGGGCCAAACGGCTGACGTGGCCGGGAGCCGGACGGCTGACGTGGCCGGGAGCTGACGGGGCCGGGAGCTGATGGAATTCGCGGGCAGCAGCTATGCCGTGCCCATTGTCATCTGCGTGGTTGCGGGCGCGCTGGTTGCATATGAGTTGTGGCGGCGGCGCGGGAACGCTGGACGGGGCGCGGACGCGGGGCGCGGCGCGGGCGCGGGGCGCGGCTCAGACGACCGAGTTGCGGCTGACGAGATTGTGGACTGGCATCGTCTGCATGAACACACCATTTTTGCCTGGCTAGCGGCTACGGACGAGGTGCTGGCGACTGCCGATGAGATGCCGGCGACCACGGACGAGATGCCGGCACCCGCGGATGTGGCACCGGAGAGCGAGCAGGCTCTAGCCCAGGCGCTGGTGCAGTTTCAATCCGTCAGTCGTCATTTCCAAAAAGCTGCCGACAAACATCCCAGCGAGACCGAGCGCGCCGAGTTGTTGGAGATGCATGACTGCGCGCAGGAGATGGCGGCTGCGCTGGAGGAGAAAGTGTCGGCGACAGAAACAGACGAGCCGAGCTCGCAGTCCCGGGCGAGATACGAAACACTGCGCAACCGGTGGGTCGGCCACCTGCGACAGATGACCACAGACGACACCTTCGCAATGCAGCTGCTGGACGCCAAGGCAGCAATAGGTTAGTCCGCCGTGCGAAATTCGCCCGTGAAAAAATCCACCCGCGGCAAAATCCAGATTCTTGACTAAACTAATCAACAATACCAAGACCGAACCCTGCAGCCTGCATGCGTGGAGCCACACGGCAGGAACTGGCGGGGCCAAACTAACAGGAGCAAAACCATGAGCATTCAACTAGGCGACACCGCACCCGACTTCACGGCCGAGACCACCGAAGGCACGGTCAGCTTCCACGACTGGAAGCAGGACAGCTGGGCGGTGCTGTTCTCACACCCCAAGGACTACACCCCGGTGTGCACCACCGAGCTGGGCTACACCGCCAAGATGCGCGAGGAGTTCGCCAAGCGCAATGTCAAGGTGATCGGTCTGTCCTGTGATTCCGTGGAGGATCACCGCGGCTGGTCGCAAGACATCGCCGACACCCAGGGCATCGCACCCAACTTCCCCATGATCGCCGATGCCGACCGCAAGGTGGCCGACCTCTACGACATGATCCACCCCAACGCCAGCGACACCATGACCGTCCGCTCGGTGTTCGTGGTCGACCCCAACAACAAGGTGCGCCTGACCATCACCTACCCCGCCAGCACGGGCCGCAACTTTGACGAGGTGCTGCGGGTGATCGACTCGCTCCAGCTGACCGACTCGCACAAGGTCGCAACTCCGGTGAACTGGAAACAGGGCGATGACGTGATTATCGTGCCGGCGCTGAGCAACGAAGAGGCGTCTGGTCTGTTCCCCGACGGTTGGGACGAGCAGAAGCCTTATCTGCGTGTGGTCTCGCAGCCATGAGCGCTTCAGCTGTTGACACCGCGCCGACCGGAATGGCGCCGACTGACGCCGCACCAACCAACGCCGCGCCAACCCACGCCGCGCCAACCCACACCGCCGGCCACTTGGCCGCCCGAGCACAGGGTGCGGTCAAGATTTTCGGCAGCGGCGAAACCGAAGTGCGGGCGCTGGACGGAGTGGACGTTGACTTTGCGCGGGGCAGCTTCACGTCGGTCATGGGCCCGTCAGGTTCAGGCAAATCCACGCTCATGCATTGCATGGCGGGGCTGGAGACGCTGACTGCGGGCAGCACCTACATCGGCGATGTTGATCTGCGGACACTTTCAGAAAAGCAGCTGACCCTGCTGCGGCGCGACAAGATCGGCTTCATCTTCCAGGCCTTCAACCTGGTTCCCACGCTCAACGCCAAAGAGAACATGACCCTGCCGATGAACCTGGCGGGGCGCACGCCTGACGCCGATTGGTTCGGGCAGGTGGTCGAAGCTGTGGGACTGCACGACCGGCTGGGGCATCGCCCAACTGAACTTTCGGGCGGTCAGCAGCAGCGGGTGGCGGTGGCCCGGGCGCTCAGCAGCCGACCTGAGATAGTGTTTGCCGACGAGCCCACGGGCAACCTGGACTCAAAGTCCGGAACCGAGATCCTGGAGTTCTTGCGGCGGGCGGTGGATACCTTCGGCCAGACCATCGTCATGGTTACCCACGATGCCTATGCCGCCAGCTTCAGCGACCGGGTGGTGTTTTTGAGCGACGGGAAGATTGTCAATGAGATTATCCAACCCAGCTATGACAACATCCTGGACACCATCCGGGCGTTGGGCGACTAGGTAGCCGCGCCGCCCTGCCGTCGGACGACCCCCCACCGCAACCTCTCCCCGCCGCACCGACCCCGCCGCACACCCCGTCAAATGAGATCCATAATCCGCCTGACGCTCAAGAACATCTTCGACAAGAAGATCCGCTTCGTGCTGACTTCTCTGTCGGTGATTCTGGGCGTCATGTTCACGGTCGGCGTGTTCATCTTCACCGACAGCCTGAGGGCGGTGTTCGGCGACCTGTCCGAGGACATCGCCGGCGAGATTGACCTGTCGGTCCGCTCCCGCCAGTCCTTCGGCGACCGCCTGTCGGCCAAACCCGTTGACCCCGCGCTGGGCCCCGTCATCGAACAGGTGGAAGGTGTGCGGGCCGTGGCGCCGGGCATCGTGGAGTTCAACGTGGCCATCGTCGACACCGACGGCAGCCTGGTTGAATCGGGCGGCAACAACAACGCCCCCAAGATCGGCGTCAACTGGGACGACAGCGGGCGGGACAACCCGGAGTTCGAGACGTTGTTCTTGGTGGAGGGACGACAGCCCTCAGGCGGCGGCGAGTTCGCGGTCAACACCGAGACGTTTGCCGACAACAACCTGGAGCTCAACCAGACCTACACCGTGCTTTTGCCGGACGGGCCCCGGGCGTTCGAGTTAGTGGGATACTTCAACTTCGCCGACCCTGACGAAGACAAATCAGTCGGAGCCACGCTGTCGGCCTTTGACACCCCCACAGCCGAGGAGGTGCTCAACTTGAACCAAGGCTGGGACGAGATCTCGGTGGTGCTGGATCTGGACTACTTCACCGACTCCGACCTGGAGGCGGCACTGGCATATGACGTGAACTGCCCCTGGTTCGAATGTCTGCGGTTCTATGTCCAAGACGCGGTGTTTGACGAAACCTCAGGCGTCACGCCAGAATCGGTGGGGCTGCCCCAGGGGAGGCCGGCCGCTGAAATAACCGCCGAGGAGCGCAGCCAGATCGCCACCGAATTCGCCCGAGCATCCATTGACTTGGCCATAGACAATTACCTGGAGGCGACCTTTGCCGGGGTCCCCGCCAACGAAATCCCCGACATCGAAGTCATCTCCAACGAAGTCATCGTGGAGGAACAAGAAGACGAGTTCGAGCAGATCATCGGCATTTTCCAGACCTTCCTGTTGGCGTTTGCGGGAGTGATTTTGCTGGTGTCGGTGTTCGTCATATTCAACACCTTCACCATTATCTTGGGCCAGCGCATCCGCGAAATCGGGTTGATGCGCGCGCTGGGAGCCACCAGCCGTCAGATTTTCACTTCCATTGTGGGGGAGGCACTGGTGGTGGGGCTGTTCTCATCTGGAGTGGGCATCCTGGCCGGGCTGGGTCTGGCATATTTCCTGCGCTTCATCAGCAACGTGGTCAACTTCGACCTGCCGCTGGAGTCGCTGTCGCTGGTGTCACGCACGATTGTGGTGGCTTTCATCGTGGGCACGGGCGTGACCTTGGTTTCGGCCATTTTGCCGGCCTTGCGGTCTCGGCGGGTATCGCCCATGTCGGCCTTGCGCGACGACCTGACCATCGGCGTGGGCCCAGTCAAACAGCGCACCATCGTGGGATCGGTGCTGGTCGGGCTGGGGCTGTTCTTTACCGTGGTGGCTTTCCTGTCGGCTTGGCAGACCATGGCGGCGCTGGCCTTGATTGCCACAATTTGTCTGGCGCTGGGAGGCAAGCGTCTGCGCCAGGAAATCAACTTGGGGCGCTGGCTGGTGCTGGTGCAGGGAGCCGCGTTTTTGGTGGCTTCGGTGGTGGCCGGCTTCAGCGCCGGAGAGCAAGCCACGGCCCTGGGTGTGGGCGCCTTGATTTTGATCATCGGGGCCAACCTGATTAGTCCGGTGTTCGTGCCCAATCTGATGCGCGGCATCGGCATTCCCTTCCGCTGGATGTCGCGCACCACCGGCCGGCTTTCCACCGAGAACGCCGCCCGCTCCCCCAGTCGCACGGCCACCACGGCGGCGGCTTTGATGATCGGGCTGGCTCTGGTGTCGACCGTCAGTTTGGTCGCAACTTCGCTCAAGGCCACTTTCCAGGATGTGCTGGACGACACGGTGGAGTCCGACTGGTTCTTGTGCGTCGGCACCTGCGGCGACCCCGAACAGACTTTCAGCCCGCGCATGGGCGAAGACCTGCGGGCTCTGCCCGAGGTGGAGTCGGCACTGAGTTTCAAATTCTCCCAGGACGGATTTTTGTATAAGGGTGAGGTGGGGCCGACTGGCGAGGTGAATCGCGACATTGACCCCGGCGACAGCATCGACTCAGTCAAGCAGCTGCTGGCGCTTAACTTCAGCGAAGTGGAGCAACATCTTGACGTGGGCTTGGTGGCGGGCAGCTTTGTGGGTGCAGCCGGGAACGGGGTGGCGATTTTTGACGAGACCGCCGAGGAGAACGACCTGGATCTGGGCGATACGCTGTTGGTGGAATTTGACTCAGGAGAGCTGACTGAGTTTGAGGTGGTGGCTCTCTATGACGACTCCCGGATCATGGGAAATTGGGCGGTTGACATCGCCACCTGGGACAGGTATCAGCAGCAAAACCAGGATGCTTTCGTGTCGGTGGTGACTGCGGCGGGAGTGTCCGAGGAACAGGCTTTGGCGGCGATTGAAAGCGTCACCGACGACTATCCGCAGGTCAACGTCCAAACCCGCCAGGAATTCAACGACAGCCAGACAGGCCAGATCGACCAGGTGGTGATCATCGTCAATGTGTTCTTGTTTTTGGCGTTGGTGGTGGCGTTCATCGGCATTGCCAACACGCTGGCGCTGTCGGTGATCGAGCGGACACGCGAGCTGGGGCTGTTGCGGGCGGTGGGGATGAAGCGAGGGCAGATGCTGCTGATGGTCATCTGGGAGGGTGTGCTGATCGCCGTGTTCGGCGGTCTGATGGGGATCGGGTTGGGCATTGTGTTTGGGACGACCGCGGTTACCGTCATCCCGGATCAGTTCATTTCAGTGCTGGCTATTCCCTGGCAGACGCTGGTGACCTATCTTGTGGGCGCGGGCATCGCCGGGCTGATCAGCGCATTGTTGCCGGCTCGCCGAGCCAGCCGCTTGGACGTGCTTGACGCCATCGCCACCGAATAGCGCACCCGGTCCTCGCAACCGACACTCACAGGGCCCATTTACGCGACCGACTCGCACAGCCCACCGCGCAACCCAGAGATCGGACGACAACCCAGTTAAGCACAGACAAGAATAGGCACAACCTCGGGCAAGCGCAGACAACCTAAGCACATTTGCGCTCCCAAAATGCCCTTATTTTGGAAATAAGACTATTTCAATGTGCTTATTTTATAAATAAGCACAAAAAATTTGCCTCAATGTTCTTATTTCTCGATTATTCTGGCGAACATTGAGGTGGGCCAGAAGCTGGGCAAGTAGCAGAAACTGAGCCTGAGACAGAAACTGAGCCGCCGCGCAAACCTTCGGCTAGGCTGGGTGCCATGGATATCCAAACAAGACACACCCCAAGTTTCGGCGTGGCCAGATGTCTGCTGGCGAGCGGCGAGGAAATCAAGATTGAAGCCGGTGCGATAATGGCGCATTCGGCGGGCATGCACCTGGAGGCCAAGATGGAAGGCGGCGTGCTGAAGAGCCTCAAGCGCAGCGTGCTGGGCGGCGAGTCGTTCTTCGTGTCGACCTACACCGCGCCGGCCGAAGGCGGCTGGGTGGACGTG
>CAZERQ010000064.1:0-35144 GCA_964514465.1 uncultured Acidimicrobiales bacterium | reverse complement strand
GCCACCTTCGGCTCGGCCCGCTATGACGTGATGCGCCTGGGCGTGATTCCGTTTCCGGCCAGCCCGCGCCAGGCCGATCTGGTGGTCATCTCCGGCACGGTTACGGACAAGATGGCGCCTTCCATCGTGCGGCTGTATGAGCAGATGCCCGACCCGAAATATGTCATCTCCATGGGATCGTGTGCCAACTGCGGCGGGCCGTATTGGGATTCCTATTCGGTCACCAAAGGGGTTGACCAGCTGATACCGGTGGATGTGTATGTGCCGGGCTGCCCGCCCCGCCCCGAGGCGCTGCTGGAGGGGATTGTTTTGCTGCAGGAGCGCATTCAGTCAGAGGACATCGCGCAACGCTGGCGCGGCGAGCCGATCGTGGTTGGGGAACGTGCTGGCACTGGCGCTGGCGTGGGTGCTGGCGCGGGCGTGGGTGCGGACATTCCTGCCGGACTGAACAGCTAGCAGACGGTGGTGGCGACGATGACAGCAGAGGCAACGGAGGCGACCGAGACCGCGGCGCCGGACGAAACCGCGCAGGCAACCGAGACCGCGGCGCCAACCGAAGCGCAGTCCACCGCGACGGCGGCCCTGGAAAAACTGGCCGCAGCCCTGGGCGACGATCTTATCGACAGCCACATCAAGCCCACCGGCGATCTTTGGGTGAGGGTGTCCACCGACGCCTGGCAGCGGGCCGGGGTGGCCGCCAGGGACGTGCTGGGCTGTGTCTGGTTTGACTTTTTGTCGGTGATCGACTGGCTGCCTTCGCCCTATGGACGGGAGATGGAAACCGAGCAGGACAGAGTTGCCTTCGGTGCGCCCGCCCGCGAACTTGAGCCCATGCAGCATGGCTATGGCGGCGGCGGCACCCGTCTGCAAGTTTTTGCTCGGCTGGCCACGGCGCGCAATGCGCGGGCCGGGGGCGCGGGCACGGACGGCGAGACGAGTGCGGCGGCATCCGTCATTCTCAAAGCCGATGTGCCCGACGAAAAGCCCGAGGTCGGCACCTGGGTCGACATATTCCCCGGAGCCAACTGGCACGAGCGCGAAGCCTGGGAGATGTTCGGGGTGGTGTTCAGCGGACACCCTGACCTGCGCCACATCTATCTGCCGACCGAATTCGAAGGACACCCGCTGCGCAAGGACTTTCCGCTGTTGGCGCGTCGGGTCAAGCCGTGGCCGGGCATCGTTGATGTTGAGCTGATGCCGGGCGATGACGACGAGCCGGGCACGGAAAATGGCGCGGCCGAGAGCGCGAGCGATGGCGCCGCCGAGGGCACGCCGGGAGCGTAACACCAAATGAGCACCACCACCGCGCCGCCGACCGCGCCGCCAGACACGCCGATCACCGTGCCGCCGACCGCCGCCGCGCCGCCGCCAGACACACCGGCCAACCGCGAGCAGCTGGCCTACATCGCCGGCCAAGCCGCCGACGCCCGTCTGAACGTGGAAATCGAAACCGAGGGCATGACCTTGAACATGGGCCCGCAGCATCCCGCCACGCACGGCACCTTGCGCCTCATCGCCCGTCTGGACGGAGAGCAGGTGCTGGAGGCCGAACCCATCATGGGCTATATGCATCGGGGCTATGAAAAACTCACCGAAGTGCGCACCTACCTCCAGGTCACCACCCTGATTAACCGCATCGACTGGCTGGGCAGCTTCGCCAACGAGGTGCCGTTCATCCTGGCCGCCGAGCAGCTCATGGAAATCGAAGCCCCGCCCCGAGCCCAATGGATCCGCACCATCTTGTTCGAGCTGTCGCGCATCGCCAACATCTCGCTGTTTTTGGGCGACATGGGAGTCCAGCTGGGCGCGCTGACCCCTGTCTTTTATGCCTTCCGCGACAGGGAATTCGTGCTGAACCAAATCGAGGCGGTCACCGGCGGCAGGTTCCACCCCAACTTCGACCGCATCGGCGGGCTCAAGGACGACCTGCCGGCCGGCTGGGGCGACAACACCAAGGTTGTGCTGGCCAAGATCCGAACGTTCTGCGACGAGCTGGAGGATTTGCTGATGGGCAACGAAATCTTCGAGGTGCGCACCCGGGGCATCGGCATCATTCCGCCCGATGTGGGCCTGGCCTATGGCCTGTCGGGAGCCAACCTGCGCGCCAGCGGAGTGGACTGGGATCTGCGCCGCGACAACCCGTGCGGTCTGGTGTATGACCAGCTGGACTGGCGGGTCTGGACGCACCCGGACGGCGACTCCTTCGCCCGCTATTGGGTGCGCCTCCAGGAAGTGCGCGAAGCCACCCGGATGCTGGAGCAGCTGCTGGACGGCATCCCGTCGGGGCCGATCATGGCCAAGGTGCCGCGCATCATCAAAGTGCCCGCGGGCGAGGCCTATGTGGAGACGGAAAACCCGCTGGGCGCCATGGGATACTACATCGTCAGCCAGGGCGATCTGGTGCCGTTTCGGGTGAAGATCCGCTCGGCATCGTTTAGCAATCTGTCGGTCACGCCGTGGCTGCTCAAGGGGGTGTATGTGCCCGACATCATCACCATTTTGGCCAGCCTGTATTTCATTTTGGGGGACATCGACCGATGATTGGCGGCGCGGATTTGGCGACGGGGGGACTGGCGATCGGGAGTTGGGCGGCCGGCGGCTGGACGACAGACCTGGTGGCTATTGACCTGGCCTATTGGCAGCAGACGGTCATCAAGATGGGCGTGGTGGCGGCGGTCATCCCAACGGCGGCGCTGATCTTGGGCTATGTGTTTTTGCTGAAGATGATGAGCTTCGTCCAAAGCCGGCTGGGGCCCATGGAAGCCGGGCCGCACGGCAGCCTGCAGCTGTTGGCAGACGGCCTGAAGTTCCTCCAAAAAGAAGACATATTCCCGCAAAAATCCGACCGCTTCGTGTTCGCGGCGGCGCCGGTGATGGTGCTGATCTCCACGTTCTTGCTCTATGTGGTGTTGCCGGTCGGCCCCGATGCGGTGGTCAGCGACCTGGATGTGGGAGTGTTCTATGCCCTGGCGGTGTCGTCGCTGTCGGTGGTTGGGATTTTGATGGCGGGCTGGGCGTCGGCCAACAAATATGCCCTGATCGGAGGACTGCGCGCCGCTGGCCAGCTGATCGCCTATGAGCTGCCGCTGGTGCTGGCGGTGGTGGGCGTGCTCATCCAGGCCGGCACGCTGAACCTGCAAGACATCGTCTATGCCCAGGCCAACGGCGAGATTTTCGGCTGGGGCGGCATCGGCAATCCATACATCCTCACCCAGTTCGTGGGCTTTGCGGTGTTCTTGGTGGCCATCCAAGCCGAGCTGACGCAGCCTCCCTTTGACATGCCGGTGGCCGAGAGCGAAATCGTGGGCGGCTATCAGGTGGAATACACCGGCTTTCGGTTTTTGTTCTTTTTCATGGGCGAGTTCGGCACGGCATTTGTGTTCGCCGGGCTGGCCTCGGTGCTGTTCCTGGGCGGCTGGTATGTGCCCGGTTTTGACGCCGACAGCAACTGGCTGAACCTGGTGGGGCCGGTGGTGATGCTGGTGAAGATCATGGCGGTGTCGGCGCTGGTGTTCTGGTTCAGGTTTACCTATCCGCGCTTCCGCGAGGATCAGCTGCAGAAGCTGGCCTGGAAAATCCTGATTCCGATTGCGCTGGCCAATATCGTTATAACAGGGATATTCAAGGTGGCGCTGTGAGAATACCGGGTTTGATCAAGGGACTGGGCGTGACTGCCCGCACGATGCTGCGCACATTGTTCCCCCAGGGGCTGCGCAAGCCCGTGCCGCAACCCACCAAGGGCGCCCACACCGTCCAGTATCCCCACGAGAAGGAGGCGCCGGCGCCCAGGGCCCGCGGGGTCATCGCGCTGCACACCGAGAACTGCACCGCCTGCATGCTGTGCGCCCGGGAATGCCCCGACTGGTGCATCTATATCGAGGCGCACAAGGAGCTGGCGCCGCCCCGGCGAGCCGGAGGCAAACCCCGCCAGCACAACATTTTGGACCGCTTTGACATCGACTATTCGCTGTGCATGTATTGCGGCATCTGCGTGGAGGTGTGCCCGTTTGAGGCCTTGTTCTGGAGCCCCGAGTTTGAGTATTCCGAGCCCAAGATTGCCGATTTGTTGCACGACCAGGAGCGCTTGTCGGACTGGATGGAGACGGTGCCCGAATTTGAGGACTATGAAAGCGGTTCGGAGCAAAAGAAGCTGAGCGTGCCCGAGCCGGTGGAGCGTGTCAATCCGATGGCTGCCACGCCGCGCGGCGAAGAGCAGACCGCGGGATAGGGGCAGATGATGGGTTCGGTGCTGGCGCTTTTGGTGGCGCAGAACGTGGCGTTCTACGTCATCGCCGCGGTGATGCTGTTCGCTGGTTTGCGGGTGGTGACCTCGTCCAATGTCGTCCACGCGGCGCTGTATCTGATTGCGGTGCTGGCCGGCGCGGCCGCGCTGTTTTTGCTGCTGGGCGCCGAGTTCGTGGGCATCACCCAGGTGCTGATCTATATCGGAGCGGTGGTGGTGCTGTTCCTGTTCGGCATCATGTTGACCCGCTCGCCCATGGCCCAGGACGCGGCGGTGGATCATCCCCGACGGCTGCCAGCCGCGCTGTCGGCCGCGCTGGTGGGTGCGGTTACCATATATTCGGTGCTGGACTATTTCGGGGACGAACAGCTGCCCCGCGAGACCCGCAGCACCACGGCCGAAGTGTCCAACACCATCTTCTCTGACTATATCATCGCCTTTGAGGCGGTCTCGGTGCTGCTGTTGGCGGCGCTGATCGGGGCCATAGTCGTGGCCCGGCGGGAATAGGCGAGAGCGGACGGATCAGGCACAGGCCGACGGGACAAGCAAAGGCAGCAACGGCAATGTATGTATCGCAGTTCATGGTGCTGGCCGCCATACTTTTCGCCCTGGGCGTCTATGGCATCCTGGTGCGCCGCAATGGAATTCTGGTGCTGATGTCGGTCGAGCTGATCTTGAATTCGGTGAATATCAACCTGGTGGCGCTGGGGGCTCTGCGCGACAGCATCGCCGGCGAGGTCTTTGCGCTGTTCGTCATCACCGTGGCGGCCGCCGAGGTGGGCGTGGGCCTGGCCATCGTGTTGCTGATCTACCGCAACCGCCGCAGTGTGGATCTGTCCGAGATGGACCTGATGCGGGGCTAGGGTGCGCGGCATGGACTTGACCATTTTCGCGGCCGACACCAACGGCAGCGAGGCAGCCAAACAGATCACAGCCGCCTCCGGCTGGTTCCTGGAGAACGCCTGGCTGATCCCCGCGCTGCCGGCGCTGTCGTTCCTGGTCATCTTGTTGTTCGGCAAGCGTCTGCCCAAGCGCGGATCGGAGGTCGGCATCCTGGCGGTGGGCGCGTCCCTGGTGCTGTCGCTGGCGGCCGCCGTCCAGTGGATTGCAGAAGTCAACCGCGCCGGCGAGCATGCAGCCACCGATGCGGTGACCACCACCTGGACCTGGTGGCAGAACGGCGGCGTCAGCTTCACTTTGGGAACCCTGGTGGACGGACTGGCGGTGACCCTGGTGGTGGTGGTTACCATCGTGTCTTTGCTGGTGCACATCTATTCCACCGACTATCTGGCAGACGACAGCCGCTACACCCACTTCTTCGCGTTCTTGTCGTTCTTCACGGCTTCGATGCTGTTCTTCGTGCTGTCGGAAAACACCCTGCAGATGATTGTGGGCTGGGAGCTGGTGGGCGTGTGCTCCTTTGTGCTGATCGGGCACTGGTGGGAGGAAAAGCCAAATTCAAACGCCGCGCTCAAGGCCATGCTGACCAACCGGGTGGGCGACATCGGCCTGCTGGTGGGGGTGTCGGTGCTGTTCTTTGCGGCCGGCGAAACTTTCTCGGTGCTGGAGCTCAACGCCCGGGCCATCTCGGGTGAGATCGGGCATCTGCCGCTTTTGGTGGGGGCCTGCGCGCTGTTCGCGGCGGTGCTGTCGAAGTCGGGGCAGTTCTTCTTGCACACCTGGCTGCCGGACGCCATGGCCGGGCCGACCCCGGTTTCGGCGCTCATCCACGCGGCCACCATGGTCGTGGCGGGGGTCTATCTGATCGCCCGGCTCTATGGGGTGTTCTTCGAGGGATTTTCCATCGCCGGCAGCAGCCTCAACCTGGTGGCCGTGATCGGCGGGATCACCACCTTGGTCGGGGCGTCGCTGGCGTTCGTGCAGCGCGACATCAAACGGGTGCTGGCCTATTCCACCATCAGCCAGCTGGGATACATGGTGATGGCGCTGGGGGTGGGGGCCTGGACGGCGGCCGTGTTCCATCTGTTCACGCACGCGTTCTTCAAGGCGTGTCTGTTTTTGGGGTCGGGCTCGGTCAGCCACGCGGTTCACAGCTTCGACATGAAATCGGACATGGGCGGGCTGCGCAAGTTCATGCCCCACACATATCGGACTTTCGTGATCGCTTCGCTGGCGCTGGCCGGCTTGCCGCCGCTGGCGGGCTTTTGGTCAAAGGACGAAATCCTGGCGGGCACCGGCGGCTGGGGACTGGCCGGCGGCACGGCTGGCAACGGCGCCTATCTGGTCATGTTGGTGATGGGGTTGGTAACGGCGGCCTTGACGGCGGCGTATATGACCCGCTGCGTTTATCTGACATTTTTCGGGGAGTTCCGCGGGGGCGCGGGCGCGCACGGCGCCGGGCACGCCCAGCCGCACGAATCGGGGCGGCGGATCGTGGTGCCGCTTTGGATTCTGGCGGTGCTGGCGGTGGGCGCCGGCTGGCTGAATCTGCCGCCGGGCTTTCAGCTGGTGCCCAACAGCTGGACCGAACGCTTCGGTCACTTCGTGGAGCCGGCCAGCGAGTTGGCGTATTTCCCCAAGATAGCCCACGCCACCCCCAGCTGGACTTTGGCAGTCTTGTCGATTGTGGTGGCGCTGGCCGGGATTTTCGTGGCCGGGCGCTATTACTTCGGCAAGGTCGCCGCGCTCGGGCCGGCCGCCACCGAGCTGTCCGACGGTCTGGTCTCGCGTTCGCGGCTGGCTGCGGCGGGCCACGTTTTGCTGTCCAACAAATATTTCCTCGACCATCTCTATAGCGGCGCCATCGCCGGCGGCGTCAAGGGCCCCATTGCCCGGGCGGCCTATCGGTTCAACCAGCAGGGCATCGACAAACTGGTGAACGAGACGGCCAACAAGGCTGTGCGGGCCGGGCATTTTGTCTATGATGTGGTCGACCAAAAAGCGGTGGACGGGTTGGTCAATGCGTCGGGCGCGGCACCCCATCTGGCGGGCGAAGAGGTCAGGCGGATGCAGACCGGCAAGGTGCAGACCTATGCCGGCGTGGTTTTTGTGGCGGCGGCGCTGCTGGCACTCGGGCTGATTGTGTTCGTTTAGGACTTCGGGGCACGGCTGAGACAAGGCACACTTGCGGCACAAGCAGGAACACAGGATCACAAACAGAATTGCAACCGGGATAAAAACCAGGATCACCAACAGGAGGCAATAATTCATGGAGACATTTCTTGACGACTGGGGGCTGACCATCCTCATCTTTTTGCCGTTGGCGGCGGCGCTGGGTGTGATGGCCGTCCCGCGGGCACACGAAGACAAGATCAAGGCCATCACCCTGGCCGGCACGCTGGCCACCGCGGTCATGGCCGTGTTGCTGCTGGGCTGGTTCGACCTGGACAACGCCGGGCGGCTGCAATATGTGGTGGATCACCCGTGGATTGACGTCATCAACAGCCGCTACATTCTGGGCCTGGACGGCATCTCTTTGCCGCTGGTGCTTTTGACCGTGCTGGTGGTGCCGCTGTGCGTCATCTATTCGTTCAATCATCTGCCCGAGCCGCGCAACCCCAAGGCGTTTTTGTCGCTGCTGTTGATTTTGGAGACGGGCATGGTGGGGACGTTCGTGGCCCAGGATCTGATCTTGTTCTTCGTGTTCTTTGAGGTGGTGCTGCTGCCGATGTATTTCATGATCGGGGTTTGGGGCGGCGAGAACCGGCGCTATGCGGCCATCAAATTCTTCTTGTATACCCTGTTCGGCTCGGCGCTGATGCTGATCAGTTTTTTGGTGCTGTTCTTTTTGTCGGACGGCACGCTGGCGGGCCTGAGCGAGGTCAACACCTTTGACATGCGGGCGCTGTCGGGCGGCGCCACCACGGCCATTGCCCGCACCAGCCAGCTGTGGATTTTTGCCGGCATGTTCTTGGGCTTCGGGGTGAAGGTGCCGATCTTCCCGTTCCACACCTGGCTGCCCGACGCCCACACCGAGGCGCCCACCGTGGGTTCGGTCATCCTGGCGGCGGTGCTTTTGAAGCTGGGGACCTACGGTTTCGTCCGGATTGCCTTGCCGATCCTGCCCGAAGCGGCCGCGGCCTGGGCTCCGGTGATCGGGCTTTTGGCGGTGGTCGGCATCATCTATGGCGCGCTGGGGTGCCTGGCGCAGCGCGACATGAAACGTCTGATCGCCTTCAGCTCGGTGGCGCACATGGGTTTTGTGATGTTGGGCATCGCCACGCTGACCGACTTCGGCATCAACGCGGCCGTGTTCGGAATGGTGGCGCACGGACTGATAACCGGAATGCTGTTCTTCTTGGCGGGGTCGGTCAAGGAGCGCTATCACACCCTGGACATGTCGCGGCTGGGCGGGTTGCTGGCGCAGGCCCCCAGGATGGGTTGGATGCTGGGCTTTTGCGCGATGGCTTCGCTGGGGTTGCCCGGGCTGGCCGGTTTCTGGGGGGAGTTCCCGGCTATCTTGGCGTCCTATAATCCGGCGGGGATTTTGTCCGAAGTGGTGTTTCGTTCCTATATGGTGGTGGCCGCGGTGGGCACGGTTCTGGCGGCGGGCTATCTTTTGTGGATGCTGCAAAAGGCGGCTTTCGGGTCGCCCCGGGACGAGTTCGCCAACTCGCCCGATATTGTGGACGTCAACAAATGGGAATATGTGGCCTGGGTGCCGATGCTGGTGCTGATCGTGGTGCTGGGGTTCTACCCGAGGCTGATACACGAGGCGTCCGACCCGGCAGTGGGGGAATCGCTGGTGGTCAACGTGGGCGATGAGGTGTATGGTTGCCTGGAGGATGAGCGCGGCATCGACTGCTTCGAGGAGTTGCGCGAGACTTCGGCGGGCCGGAGCTTGGCGCGCGCAGGCACGGCAGGTGACGGCACAGCCAACGGAGGCGCGGATTCGTGAGCCCTGGCGCCGCTGTGTTCGCGGCCACTGAATTCGTCCGTCCCGATCTGGACTGGCACGCGCTCGCCCCGGAGCTGACCTTGCTGGGGGTGGGGGCGTTCTTGACGCTGATGGACATTTTCCTGGCCGAGCGGGGCCGCGCCATCTCCTCGGCGCTGGCGGGGCTTGGGTTCCTGGCAGTTCTGATTCCCATCATCACGTTGGCGACCGCCGGGGTGGCGTCTGAGCCCCGGGTCATGTTCGGCGGCGGCTATGTGGTGGACGGCTATTCGCTGGTGCTCAAGGCTCTGTTCGTGATCGCCGGCTATGTGGTGGTGCTCTTGTCGACCAACTATTTCGCCAAAGGGGACTATTGGGAAAGCGAGTTCTATGGCCTGTTGGCGGCTTCGGTTCTGGGCATGTTGGTGATGGCTTCGGCGCGGGATCTGATCACCATTTTCATTGCGCTGGAGCTGTTGTCCATTCCCGGATATCTGATGGCTGCCTGGCGCAAACGCGACTTGAAGAGCAACGAGGCGGGCCTGAAATATTATCTGGTGGGTGTGGTGGCGACAGCCATTTTGCTCTATGGTATGTCGCTTTTGTTCGGGGTTTCGGGCAGCACTTTGTTGTCCGACATCGGCGCCAGCGACGGCCTCGGCGGCGGTGTCCACGGCGACGGCCTCGGCGCCAGCTTGGGCGAGCTCTCCGATTCGCCGGCCATGGTGAGCTTGGGAGTGGTGTTCATTTTGGCGGGGCTGGCGTTCAAGGTGTCGGCTTTCCCGTTTCACACCTGGGCGCCCGATGCCTATGAAGGAGCGCCCACGCCTGTAACGGCATTTTTGTCGGTGGCGTCCAAGGCGGCCGGGTTCGTGGCGCTTTTGAACCTGGTGTTCGTGGGCTTTTGGGGGCGGGCGGATGTCTATGAGCCGGTGTTTTGGTTCTTGGCGGCGGCGTCCATGACGGCCGGCAATTTCATGGCGTTGCGCCAGAGCAACATCGTGCGCCTGATGGCCTATTCCGGGGTGGCGCAGGCCGGATTTTTGCTGGCTCCCCTGGCGGTGGCGGGAGCGAATCTGGGGGTGGCCGACGAGGCACTGTCGGCGATTGTGGCTTATCTGGCGATTTATGCGGCCATGAACCTAGGGGTGTTCGCGGTGATCATTGCGGTGGCGCGCTTTACCGGGACAGGCGAGGTGGAGTCATATAACGGGCTGTTTCGGACGGGGCCGGCGCTGGCGGTTTTGATGACGGTGTTTTTGGCTTCGCTGGCCGGGGTGCCGCCGGCTGCGGGTTGGTATGCCAAGTTTTCGATCTTCAAGGCACTGGTTTCGCACGGGGGAGTTTCGGGTTATGTTCTTGCGGCGGTGGCAGCCGTGAATGCGGTGGTGGCCGTGGGGTATTACGGCAAGATCGTGGCTCGCATGTGGTTCGAGCAGCCCGGAGCGCCCGTCACTCAATCCGAGGCGTCCGCGACTCAACCCCCGACGTCTGCCGTCCAGCCCGAGGCGTCCGCTACCCAACCCCAGCAACCCGTCCAACTCCAACAACCCAGCCAGCCCAGATTAGCCCTGCTCCCCGTGGCGCTGGTTCTGGCACTGGGGATGACCCTGGCCGCCACCTTGCTGTTCGGCATCGCCCCCGGCACCCTGACCCACTTCACAGATGTGAGCCTGTTCTGATTCCGCCCCGCAAGACGGAGCCAGTCCGTGAAGGGATTGGTTGCGCGGGGGTTGGCCGCAGGGGCTGGGGCTGCCGAAGTTGGCTAGCCAGCTAGACCAAAGATTTTGCCCCGACCCCTTCTAAATCCACCCGCAGTTGCTGAACTTCTCCGCTGAGATGTTCAACATCAACTCGGATCTCTTTGATGTCGGCACGGACCTCCTTCTTGAATTCCTCAATATCGGCACGGACCTCCCGCTTGAAGGCCTCAATGTCAGAGCGGACCTCTCCTTTGAAACCCTCAATGTCAGAGCGGACCTCTCCTTTGAAAGCCTCAATGTCAGAGCGGACCTCTCCTTTGAAAGCCTCAATGTCAGAGCGGACCTCTCCTTTGAAAGCCTCCATGTCGGCCTTGATTTCTGCGCGCACTTCGGCTCGAAACGTGCTCATCTCATCGCGCATCTCCACGCGGAATTCGCTGAGCTCAGCGCTGAACTGCAGTCGGAGCTCGTTGATTTGCATATCTACGTGTTGGCGCAGCTCGCCCATCTCCTGGCGAAGCCCGCCAATCTGCTCGCCCATCTCCTGGCGAAGCCCACCTATCTGCGTATCTACATGCTGGCGCAGGGTACCCATCTCCTGGCGAAGCCCTTCCCCTTGCGCATCCACGTGCTGGCGAAGCCCTTCCAGTTGCACCTGGAGTGACTTCAGGTCGCCTCGGATGAAGTGAATCATTGCCCCGCCAAGCAGGGCAATGACGCCTGGGATTCCCCATGCCGTGACGTGATCAGTAATGGCTGCAATCAGTTGAGTTGTCATGATGTACTCCTTTAGTATAGTGTGTTATTGTTGAATGGCTAAGGAGATACTAACTCATGCATGTTGCAAAACAACCCGAAAAATGCCAAATTCGCAAAAAATATTTTTTCTGCCTGCTTACTCCGGTTCCCCGCCCGCTAAGCCACCCAACCCCAAAAAGCCTGAAAATATAGGATAAATTGCATGATTTCCAAATGGTTCACAACTGGCAAGTGGTTCGGTGTCACACTGGTCTGCTTGGCTGGCTTGGTTGCTTCGGCTTGCAGTGATGGTGACGACACCGCGCAGCCGCCCGCTGCCGAATCATCCGCCCCCGGGTCGCCCGTTGCCGAGCCGTCACCCACCGGGGCGGACTGCTCGCCGGAGCAAGTGCTGTGTGTCGGCCTGGTAACAGACGTGGGTGAAATCGATGACCGCTCCTTCAACCAGTCAATTTGGGAAGGGGTCAAGCTGGCCGAGGCGGAGTTGGGCGCCCAGGTGGATTACATCGAAACCGAGGCGGCACAGGACTATGCCGCCAACATCGAATCGTTCGCCGCCCGGGGCTATGACATCATCGTGACCGCGGGGTTCGCTCAGTCAGATGCCACTCGCGCCGCTGCCGCCAAACACCCGGACATTGATTTCATCGGAGTCGATCAGGCCCATGCCGGCGCGGGTGTGGATGGCGGGACGGGAGATGTTACCGGGGAAGATGGCGAAACGGCAAACGGAGCGGATGAGGCGGCGGACACCGCGGATGGGACGGCAAACACCGCGGACGAGGCGGCGAACCTGGCCGGGCTGGTCTTCTCTCAACGCCAAGCTGGATTTTTGGCAGGGGCGCTGGCAGGCATGCTGACTGAGTCCGGGCTCGTGGCGGCCGTGGCGGGGACTGCTTTGGTTCAGCCGGTGGTGGAGTTCGTGGAAGGATATTCGGCCGGCGCTCGCCATGTCAACCCCCAGGTCAATGTGATCGCCAGCTATCATCCAGGCGCTTTGGATGTGGCGTTCACCGACTCAGATTGGGGCGCGGCCACAGCTCGCCAAGCCATTGACCAGGGAGCAGATGTGATCTTCGGGGTTGGGGGCAAGACCGGCAACGCGGCGCTGATTGAGGTGGCCGGGTCGGTCGGCGAGTCCGGGGCGGGATCGCCCGACAGGTTCTGCATCGGAGTGGAGACCGACCAGTGGGAGACACTCCCCGAAGCGCGTGCCTGTCTGGTTTCCAGCGCCACCCGGATGATCGCGGCGGGCGTCCGTGAGCTGATCGGAGATTTTGGAGACGGTAGCCTTCCGGGAGGCAGCTTCGCCGGAGGCGACTATTGGGGAGATGTTGGCCTGGCGGACTATCACGACTTTTGGGACACAGTCGCCGGCATTGACGACATTGACGCCGAGCTGGCGCGCATACACGCAGGGCTGAAAGACGGAAGCATCGTCGCCTAGCGCTATCGGGGGCCTAGCGCCGGTCGGTGTGGGTCGGATTGCTGGCCAGATTGCCCCTATAGCTCCGAGCCCAAATAGCGCCACAGGCTGACCCCCTGGCTCCGCATGGCTTTCAAGAACGAATGCGGATCCAACAAACCAGACAAGCCGCTGGCCCCTTCCAGCACAAACTCGCCACCGGCCAGCTTCAGCGCCACCTCCACGGCAACCGCCGCCGCGGCTGCTCCGGGTTTTGCCACCGCGCCCAGAACGGTCTGCGCCGGCTCCCCGTCCTTTCGGCCGCGCACCTCCACCCGCACAGCCCCCACACCGCCTTCGGCGGGCGGCGGCGTCAGCATCGGAAACTTGGACGTCCAGCGATCCTGGCGGTTGGCGGCTCGGCGAGACACTAGTCGTCTGGCCCGCGGATAGCTGGGCTGAAGCAGCAGCGGTTCGGGCAGGGCCGCCATGCAGCAGTCGGCCGGCCCGACGGGATCGGGGAACCAGCACAGCTCCCGCCCCGAGCCTCCCGAGCGGTTGCGCCACCGGCCTTCATACCATTCCAGCGCGCCCTGGCGCAACGACCGGTGATAGCTTTTGGCGCACGCCCTGCCGCCCGCCCCCGTGCGGCTCACGTGTATCTCTTCTACCAGTTGGAATTCGCTGGCCGCCTTGGCCGCCAACATGCATGACAGACCCGGGGAAAATGTCGCCCCCAGCACCAGAGCAGCGCGGTTCTCCTTGGCCAGGCTGTCCAGCGCCAGCAGATTCTTGACTTCGCTCAGGCTGTCGACTGTGGTGATCACCGATATGCCCTGCGCCAGATATCGGGAAGCCGCGCTGACCTGCTGGGGCGCGGTCAAGATGGCGACATCGACTTCGGGTTGGCGCAGCTTGCGCAGATATGGCCGCAGACGCTTGCGCTGGTCACTGAAGAGCTCGGTTGCGGTAACGTCCTCGTGGGTGCGCAGGAGCCGCAGGGCGCGGCCTCCCACAACCCCTTTGCCGACTACCCCGATGTGCATTGGCCCGGAAGTCATCGGCCCAGGAGTGGTCCGGGAGTCATCGGTCTAGGATCCCGAGCCCAAACCTGAGTCCGAGTCCAAGTCCAGCTCCTGCCAGCCGCCTCCATCCAGGTTGGCTTCAACCGCGCCGGCAGCGCGCAAGATTGCGGTGACCAGGGCGGCAATCACCACCGCCGCCAGCCATTTGAAAAGCGATCGAAGTCGGCGAAACATGTTGTGGGGCCAGCTGGACTTGAACCAGCGACCTCACCCTTATCAGGGGTGCGCTCTAACCGAGCTGAGCTATGGCCCCAACAATTTCAGGTTATCAATGCTAGCGTGGAATTATGAAAATTCCACAACTCGCATCCAAGGGGCGCGGCCCAGGCGCTCAAACCACTGCCGGCACCGAAACCACGGCCGCCGCCAAACCCGCAACCTGCGCCAGAAAATCGAGCGGGCTGGCTTTGCTGGCTCTGGCCGCGTTGGTCGCACTGGTCAGCGTGGGCTGTTTCCGCCTGACCCATTCGCTGAGCGTGCTGAACTCAAGTGAAGTCGAGATCAAGGTCACGGGCTTGCTGGATCCTGAGTTCTTTCCGGTCGCTCAGCAACTGGAGCAGCTGGAGATAAACACCCGCCGGTCGCTGGCCGACGATCTAAGCGAAGAACGCCGTCGCTGGTCAGGGCACCAAGATGCCGACCGCCTGTTGGACTATCTTGACCAGATTTCCCTTGAGGTTGCAACCTTCACCGACGCCAGCAGTGCCGACGCCAGCGGTTGGATCGGGGTGGAGCTGTCGGCTGTGTCGCCCAGGATGGTGCCGGAGGATTTGGTGGGCATCGAGACCCGTCTGTTCAGCCGTTCAGTTGTGCCGGATCTGGGCAATATGTTGGAGTTGGGGGATGTGACCCAGCTGAGCCAGACGTCGGGCGGCTGGGAGTTCCGCCTGGATCTGCTGGATGAACACGAGCTGTCGCTGTCTGAGCTGTCAGAGTTGCCCGAGGCGCTGGCTGCCTTTGGGACTATGGCGGAGTTGCTGAGTCTGACCGAAGGGCTGGACGATGAGAATTATCCGGAGGTCTTCTTTTCGGTTACCCTGCCCGGAGAGCTTGAGCGCAGCACTGCCGACGATGTTGTGACCCGGGACGGTTTCACCACGGCCAGCTGGCAGATTTTCCCGCTGGACAATGTGCTGATTTTCTTGGGCGAGGGACTGGTGCTGGAGACGACCGTTGACGAAGGCGGGTTTCCGCTCTGGTTGTTGCTGGTGCTGGTTGGTCTGGGGGTCTTGCTGCTGTTGGTGCTGGTGCCAAGAAGTTTGTTTGGAAAGCTGATGGCCGGTTGGGGTGCGGCTAAGGCTGATCCGGCGGCTGCGGCTGATCCGACGGCTGCGGCTGATCCGGCGGCTGGGGCTGGGGCTGGCGAGGACGCAAGCGCAGACGCGGGGCTGGGCGCGAACGAGAACCTAACCGCTGCCGAGAGCGCCGAGGGTTTGGGGACGACGGAGGTGCCTGAGCAGGAGCAACCGGAACAGGCGGAACCTGAACCGGCGAGTGAGCAGCCGTCTGATCATGGGCCGGATCCGGAGCAACGTGGGTTGGATCCGGAGCAACTCTGATGAGCGCATTTCTTTTGGTTCTGCCAGTTCTGGCTGGCCTGTCCGCCGGCACGCCATAACCTCGGCCGGCGCCCTTTTCTGCGAAAATCCTTCGGCGGGGCCGCAGCCGGACGGTTTCTTCTTCCACCAAAGTCAGCCGGACGCCGCCCACCAGCACGCTAATCAGGTTGTATATCAGACACAGAACCACCGTCAGCGCGGTCATTATCAGCACGCCGAACAGCCCCGCCAAAACATACCAGTCAAAAATCTCCGAACCATTCACCACGAAGGTTTCATAGTTGAAGATCTCCAGGATGAAGTTCTCGAACCGCTCGATGTAGCCGCTGGAGACGGCGAAGCTCCACAGCAGCACACCCGCCAGCAAGAAAATCGCCCAGACACAGAAATAGAACAGCAGCGAAACCTTAAGCACCGACCACAGCTCAAAGCCATACAGAATGCGGCGCACCCGGCGGGCCTCTCTGCGTCCGGCGCGGCGCGGGTCCTGGATTGGCGGCGGGGTAAGCGGCTGCGGCGCGGGCAGAGGTTGCGCGAGCGGAGCAGGGTCGGGCGGCGGCTCAGGCGACAGCGGCTGTGGAGCTGGGCCAGACACGATCGGGGCTGGGTCAGACACGATTAAAGTTTAGAATGGTCACGGTCAGGGGCAGGGATGGCTGGATATGGCAGCGGCTTTGGAGCTTACGGGCGTGTTGTGGATCAGCCTGGCCAGGAAATCGCTGTGGCGGCTGGCCAGCTCCTGGCTTTCTTGGACTTCAACTTCTATGCGGCACTGGTTTTGTCCCTCCCCCACGGGTTGACGATTGACCGACAGCAGCTCAAAGCGGTTCAGCTCTGCCACGGTTTCGGCTGAATTTCCGTTGGGGTCGGCGGCGGCCGCCAAGGCAACATTATCGGCCACGGTGTCAGCTGTGGCAATGCGGGCCAATCGATCGCCCAGCGCGCCCAAGACCAACATCACGCCGGCGCCCAGGCCCAGAATCACGGCCACGATAGGCAGCACTTGGCCGTCAGATCTGCGAATCGGGATCCTCGGCTTCCTCGGTGGTGGGGTCGGCTGTGGTGGGGTCGAGGTCGGTGGGGTCGAGGTCGGTGGAGTCAAGGTCGGGGTCGGCGGGGTCCGGGTCGGCTTCGGCGGGGCCAAGGTCCGGGTCAGTGGGGTCGAGGTTGGCGGCGGCAGGGTCAAGGTCAGTGCCGGCGTCAGGGTCAGCAGCCCCCAGCTCCTCCTCGTCCAGCGCGGGCACCGGAGCCACGTCAATCACAAAGTCCCCTTCCCGCAGGCGCATGGCCGTCACCCCCGTGGCCGTTCTGCCCTGGATGGACAGCTCCCCCACCTGCGTGCGCACCATCATGCCCTCATTGGAAATCAGCATTATCTCAGAATCCGCCACCGCTCCGAAAGCTCCGACCACCTCTCCCCTGTCTTCCCTGACGCTCAGGCACTTCACTCCATAGCCGCCCCGATGTCGTTTGGTGAAGCCCTCAAAGGCAGTCCGCTTGGCAAAGCCCTTGGCCGTGACCACCACCATGTGACTCTGGTCGTCCATCACGGCCGAACCCACCACCTCGTCACCCTCGCGCAGACGGATGCCGCGCACACCCCGAGATGCCCGTCCCATCTGGCGCACCTCGTCCAGCGAAAATCGGATGGCCTGGCCTTTACGGGTCACCAGCACAACCTCGTCATCGGCCGCCACCGGCTCGACCTTCACCAGCTGGTCGCCCTCGGCCAGCAAAAACGCCTTCAGCCCCCGGAAGTTGCTGTCATATTGGGTGAACAGCGACTTCTTCACCTGTCCCTTGCGGGTCACGAACAACAGATAGGGATAGGTCTCATAGTCCCTGGTGTCAATCACCTCGGCAATCCTTTCGCCCTCTTGCAGGTCGAAGAAATTCACCAGCGGGATGCCCTTGGACTGACGCTTGCGCAACGGCAGCTCATAGGTCTTGATGCGGAACATGCGCCCGAAGTTGGTGAAGAACAACAAATAGGCGTGCGCCGAGGTGTGAATGATTTTTTTGATTTTGTCGTCCTCGGTGGCGGCGGTTGCCTTGACGCCCATGCCGCCGCGCCCCTGGGTGCGGAACTCGCTGGCCAGCACGCACTTGCCATAGCCGGCCGACGACATCACAAACACCACCATGTCGTCTTCGATCAGATCCTCCAGATCGAAAAACCCGGGGTCGCTGCTGAGCTCGCTGCGGCGGGGCTGGCTGAACTCGTCCCTGATGGCCTCCAGCTCGCCGATGATGACCGCCTTGAGGTGATCCTCGTGGCTCAGGATTTCGGTCAGCTCGGCGATCTCGGCCTGCTTGGCTTCGTATTCCTGCTCCAACTCCTGGCGGGCGATGCGTGTCAGGCGGCCCAGGGTCATGTCCAAGATGTGCTCGGTCTGGGTTTCGCTGAACTCGAACGGCTCGGCCATCAGGGCTTGGCGGGCCTCGCCCCGATTTTCGCTGGCGCGGATAGCGGCGATGACCTCGTCGAGCATGTCCACCGCCCGCAGCAGCCCCTCCAGAATGTGCGCCCGCTCCTGCGCCTTGTCCAGACGGAACTGCGAGCGCCGGGTCACCACTTCGATCTGGTGCGCGGCGTATGCCTCCAGCAGCTGGCGCAGGGTCATGGTGCGGGGTATGCCGTTGTCCAGCGCCACCATGTTGGCCGCAAACGTGGTCTGCAGCCGGGTGTTCTTGAACAGGTTGTTCAAAATCACATCGGGGTTGGCGTCCTTCTTCAGCTCGAACACCAGCCGGGTTTTGCCCTTGGCGGATTCGTCGCGCATCTCCTTGATGCCCGACAGCTCCTGGTTCTCCTTGTTCTCCACCAGCTGCTGAACCTTGAGCCCGACCGACTCCACACTCACCTGATAGGGCATCTCGGTCACCACGATGCGGTGGCTGTCGGCGATCTCTTCGATTTCGGTGCGGGCGCGCAAGATGATGGAGCCGCGGCCCTGGGTGTAGGCCGAGCGGATGCCCGCCTTGCCCAGGATGAGCCCGCCGGTGGGGAAGTCGGGGCCGGCGATGTGCTCCAGCAGGGCTTCGTCTGAGGTGTCGGGGTGGCGCAGCAGATGGATCACGGCGTCGATGACTTCGCCCAGGTTGTGCGGCGGGATGTTGGTGGCCATGCCCACGGCGATGCCCTGGCTGCCGTTGACCAACAGGTTGGGGAAGCGCGACGGCAGCACCAGAGGTTCGCGGTGGCGGGCGTCGAAGTTGGCCGTGAAATCGACGGTTTCCTCGTCGATGCCGTCCAGCATGTGCGAGGCTAAGGCGGACAGGCGACATTCGGTGTAGCGGTAGGCGGCAGGGCGGTCGCCGGGGGAGCCGAAGTTGCCGTGCGGGTCGACCAGCATGTGGCGCAGGCTGAAGTCCTGGCCCATGCGCACCAGGGCGTCATAGACCGCGCTGTCGCCGTGCGGGTGATATTTTGCGATCACGTCTCCGACCACGGTGGCGCATTTGACGTGGCCCCGGTCGGGGCGCAGACCGCTTTCCGACATGGACCACAGGATGCGACGGTGGACCGGCTTGAGTCCGTCGCGGACGTCTGGCAGGGCGCGCGAGATGATGACCGACAGGGCATATTCCAGGAACGACTCCTGGACTTCACTGACCAGTTGGGTTTGCTTCTCGTCGCTGTCGTCGGTTGGGGGGGTTGGGGGGTTGGGGGGGCCGGCGGTCGGTGGCGCGGGGTTTGTCGGATTGGACGGCGACGCAGTGTCGGCCGGGTCGGCCGGAGGCGCGGGCGGCGGGCCGGAAGCTGTGGTGTCGGTCATTGTCGGTGTCCGTGTCTGGGTTCGGGTGCGAGTTCGGGTTCGGGTTCGGGGGAACTAAATGTCAAGGAAGCGTACATCGCCCGCGTTCTCCTGAATGAATTTCTTGCGATCCTCCACCACATCACCCATCAGCTGCGAAAGCACCTCGTCGGCAATGGCAGCTTCTTCCACCGTGATCTTGAGCAGCGTGCGGGTGTCGGGGTCGAGCGTGGTCTCCCACAGCTCTTCGGCGTCCATCTCACCCAGTCCCTTCAGCCGCTGAAATTCGTTCTTGTGGTTGGGCTTGCCCTCCACAAAATCGTCCTTGGCCTCGTCGTCTTGCAGATAGATCTTCTCGCGGCCCACCATGGTGGAATACAGCGGCGGCTGGGCCACATACACATGCCCCAGCTCCACCAACTCCTTCATCTGGCGGTAAAAGAAAGTGAGCAGCAAAATGTTGATGTGGCTGCCGTCCACGTCGGCGTCGCACAGCAAAACAATCTTATTGTAGCGTCTGGCGTCCAGGTCGAACTCGCCGCCAAAGCCGGCTCCGATGGCGCTGATCAAGGCGGTGATCTCCTCGTTTTGGAACATGCGGTGCGCAGCCGCGCGTTCAACGTTGAGGATCTTGCCGCGCAGCGCCAGGATGGCCATCGTCTTGGGGTCGCGGGCTTGCTTGGCCGAGCCGCCGGCCGAGTCACCCTCCACAATATACAGCTCGCGCTCGTCACGATTCTTGGAGGAGCAGTCGGCCAGCTTGCCGGGCACACCGGTGCCGCCCAGGGTGCTTTTCTGTCGCACGGTGTCGCGGGCTTTTTCGGCGGCCAGGCGGGCCTTGTGTGCCAGCAGCGACTTTTGAATTATCTTGTTGGCGGCAGACGGATTCTCCTCCAGCCAGCGCATGAAATATTTGTTGGTGGCGCGCTCCACGAAGGAGGCCATGTCGCTGTTGCCCAGCTTGCGTTTGGTCTGTCCCTCAAACTGGGGATCCAGCAGCCGCACGCTGATGATGGCGGTCAGGCCCTCCTGGATGTCGTTGCCCGACAGGTTGTGGTCGGCATCCTTGAGCTTGTTGAAGTTGCGGGCATAGCGGTTGACGATGGCGGTGAACGATTTGCGGAAGCCGGTTTCGTGGGTGCCGCCTTCGTTGGTGTTGATGCCGTTGGCATAGGAGTGGATGCCGTCTCCATAGGAGCGGTTGTTCCACTGGAAGGCGATCTCCAGCTCCTTGTCTTTGGTCTGTTCCTGGAAGGTGCCGATCTCCTCGAACAGGGGTTCCTTGGAGCGGTTCAGATGACGGACGAAATCCACGATGCCGTTTTCGTTGTGATAGACGACCCAGTCGGTGGCTTTGGCAATGGCGGCGTCGGTGGCTTCGTCTTGGGCTGGTTCTGCGTCAAGGTCTGGTTCAGCGTCAGGGTCTGGGCTGGCGTCAAGATCTGAGCCAGCATCAAGGTCTGGGCCCGCGGCCGTGCCAAAATCCGAGCCCGCGGCCGCGCCAATATCCGAACTGGCGTGTCGCAAATCCCGGAAGCGGATCTGCAGCCCCTTGTTCAAAAAGCTCATCACCCGCAGGCGCTCCTTGATGGTCTGGGCCCTGAAGTCGGTGTCTTCAAAAATCTCCGGGTCGGGCCAGAAGTGAACCGAGGTGCCGGTGGGGGACGACAGCGGATCTGGCGTGCCGGAGCCGTCGGCCACAGGCGCACCGGCGAGCGCAGACGCACCGGCGAGCGCAGACGCACCGGCCACATCAGCCATCCCGTCCGCCGCGCCAGAGGCAGCACCCTCAACCGTCTGCATGGGCTGCGCCATCATTCCGCCGTCCACAAACGACAGCCGGCACAGATTTCCGTTGCGGCGTATCTCCACCTCAACCCGGCTGGACAAAGCATTGACCACCGAAATCCCGACCCCGTGAAGCCCGCCGGAAATGGTGTAGGCGCCGCCGCCGAACTTGCCGCCCGCGTGCAGCTCGGTGAACACCACCTCGGCGGCCGGGCGGCCCGACTCGTGCATGTCGGTGGGGATGCCGCGGCCGTTGTCGATGACCTGGCAGGAGCCGTCCGGGTGGATGATGACGTCAATCTGGCTGCAGTGGCCGGCCATCGCCTCGTCCACCGAGTTGTCCACCACTTCCCAGACCAGATGATGCAGCCCGGCGGTGCCGGTGTCGCCGATATACATGGCAGGTCGGCTGCGCACCGCCTCCAGACCTTGCAGCCAGTCGATCCCCGTGGCGCCATAGTCGGATTCGTCCAGCTGTCCGTTCAAATTCGGGTTCGTGTTTTGCTGGGTGGACGTGGCGGCCGGGGCTGCCTGGGTGGTTTGGTCGGGCGGGGCCACCATGGTGTCTGGCTCCATGTTTTTGGTCTCCTTGGGGTTGAGTTAGGGGGTTGGGCTGCTGGTTCGGCAAGCGTGTGGGTCGGGCCTCAAATCCGTCTCGCCACGACTAATTTATTCACACATTTAAGTCTAGCCTGCAGGGCTAAATCCTGCCCGAATTTCGGCAGCAAATTTGATGGAAATTTCGGCGCGGGCGCGGGACGAAGTCAGGCGCGGGCGCGGGCCCAATTGGGCACAGGCGCGGGACGAAAAATGAACCGAGGGGCGCGAACTGCACGGCTGAACTCCTCCCCGAATCTCCTGAGCCCCGCGCATTCTTATCTTGTGGCGGCCGTGCCCCTATCTCGTGGCGACCGGCTCCATCTCGAACTCGAGGCCGAAGGGCTGGCTGGCCTGGGGCGCCAGGGTGACCACAAAAATCTCGGTCAGCACATTCTCGCCCAGCAGGTGGTTGATCTTTGCCACCATGCTGGCGCTGTCCCAGCGGATGGCGGATGCGTGCGGCGGACTCTGGGCGATGACGTGCAGGCACTTGGCTCCCGGGTCGAGCTTGCCGGGCTTGCTGTAGCTGGCGTGGGGGCCGGCGACCTGCTCCCAGTTCTCGGCGATGACCATGCTGTGCTTCCAGTTGGGATTGCCGAACTGGTCGCCCAGTTTCTCCATGACCGTGTCCAAGATGTTGCCCAGACGGGTGCCGGGGGGTCGCTCCTCATAGATTTTCTGATGCATATATATAGTCTAGCACGGACTGCGACATAAATCACATTTATGTCATTTTGTGTGCGGCGCTCCGTGGTCCGGTCGGCGGCATCCCCGTCTCACAGTCGGCGGCATTCCGCAAGCGGCAGATAAAGTTATAACCATGGGAAAAGGAAGCGGAACCGCGCCCGAGAGAAGCGCGCCCGAAGAAACCGCGCTGCAAGAAACCTGGGCCGTGCTGGACACCGAGACCGGAGGCTTCACCCAGCCCGGATCGATCTGCGAGGTGGGCGTGGTCTGGTATGACTATGAGGGCAACCAGACGGACGAACGCGAGCTGCGGGCGAAGCTGTTGCCGGGGTTGGAGATTTCACCGGAGGCCGAAAAAATCCACGGCATCAGCCAGGACGACCTGGCAGGGGCGCCGACTCTGGCGAACGTGATGGCTGCCCTGGCGCCAGACCTGCAGCGCATCCGCATCGTGGCACAAAGCGCCTGGTTCGACAAAGGCCAGCTGGACTTGGCCGCCAAGCTGGATCCCGGGATTTGGAGGCCGGCGCCCGAGCAGTGGGCCGAACTGTCGTATCTGGCGTTTTTGGGTCGGCCCGGGCTGTCCTCCTACGCCCTGGACTACATGCTGGCGGAGCTGGGATTTTCCGATAAGGATTTTGCGCGGCCTCGCCACAGCGGATTGGGAGACGCCCAGCGGGAAGGTGCCATCTTGCGGGAGATTGTCCTGGAGCATGGCGGCTTCTCCGATTTCCGTGCGGCATTCCGTCTGCACGACGAATGGGTGCGCTCGCAACAAGAGCGGGGAGAGAAACGGCGGGCTAGCTATGGCCAGTGAGTGCTGGCTAGGATGGCCGTGGCTTTGGGTGGTGCCGTAATATCCGTCTGCAGTTCCAGATTGCCTTTCATCCAGCGACTGGCTTCACAGCAAGCCAAAGAGTTGATACTCGAAAAACCCGCGCTGGTGCTCGAATATGCCGCTCTGAAAACCAGCACTGCTAAAATGAATTTATAGCAGGACCCGGCCGGATGGAATAAGCTGGTGGGGTTCCACAGGCAAAGAGCGGGTGCCAGAGCAGCCAATGCCGAAACCCGCAACGGCGGTTGGTCTAAATGCCAAGGTCTGAACGCCTAAAATGATTCCCCGATTTATTGTGGCACCCGGGCCCGGGTGTCAGGGGAGATGCGGGTGATGGCAGTCCCGCACCGCCATCTATATTGCTGCTGGTTTGCCTCACTGTTAAATCGCATAAATTATTAAGTTGCATTCTGGCGCATTTTGGGTATGATGAATTGTAGGTGAGTTGCGAAATATAGAAAGTTGTGGAGGGTTGCCGGAGTGGACGAACGGAACGGTTTTGAAAACCGTCAGGTGTAACAGCCTCCTGGGTTCGAATCCCAGACCCTCTTCTGTTGTCGGTGTGGTGAAACAGGCAGACACGCTAGTCTTAGACACTAGTGCCTTAGGGCGTGGGGGTTCGACTCCCTCCACCGACACGACATAAAGCGGGAAACGCTGAGGTGTTTTCCGCGTCACCGTAGCTCAGTTTGGTCTAGAGCGCTGGCTTGTCACGCCAGAGGTCGCAGGTTCAAATCCTGTCGGTGGCGCAGCGCCTCTGTAGCTCAATGGTAGAGCAACTGTCTTGTAAACAGTAGGTTCGGGGTTCGACTCCTCGTGGGGGCTCAAGGAGCCAGTCTGCCCGCGGCAACGCGACGGCTTGCTGGTTTCGGCAGGTGGTGGCGCAGTTTGGTCAGCGCACCTGGTTTGGAGCCAGGGGGCCGGAGGTTCAAATCCTCCCCACCTGACATATTTTCTAACTGACACATTTTGACTGACATTTTCAGAGATGACCCAGCGGCGGGACGCTTGGCTTTGCCCCAGGATGTCCGGGTTGAACCTTCGCCCTCCGCAAAACCTGCATAGCTCAACTGGACAGAGCACCTGCCTACGAAGCAGGAGGTTCCAAGTTCGAATCTTGGTGCGGGTACCCGGTCGGTGTGGCGGAACATGGCAGACGCGCCAGATTCAAAACCTGGAGCCCGCAAGGACGTGGGGTTCGAATCCTTCACAGCCCCAAACCAGCCCTGCAGAGCGTCTCCGCAGAGCGTCCCCGCAGAACATCCCCCTCCCTAAACACCTCCGCGAAGTGGGAAGGGTCAGATGTATTCCCGGCGCACCCGCTTGCCGACGTCACAAATTATTTCATATGGTATGGTGTCCAGCCAGCCGGCCACATCGCCAGCCGTGATTTCTCGCTCGGCTTGCTGTTCGGTCTGCCCGGCCTGTCCGCTCTGCCCAGCCTGCCCGGTCTGCCCGGCCTGTCGCCCGATCAGCACCACCTCATCGCCGGGTTCAACGACCAACCCCGGGGGAATCTCCACCATCAGCTGATCCATGGTCACGGTTCCAACCACCCGGCACAACTCACCCCCGATCAACACCGAGCCGCCCTTCAGTCCGAAGTCTCGTCTTACCCCGTCGGCATAGCCAATGGGAACAGTCGCCACGGTGGTGTCGGCGTCAAAGCGGTGCATCTGCCCGTAGGACACCGCCGAGCCCGCCGGCACCTGCTTGACGAAGGAGATCTGCGAGCGCAACTGCATGGCCGGGCGCAGTTGTGAGATTATTTCGGGGGTTGGGCCGGCAACCAGGACGTCGGAGTCGGCGGCAGAGGCCGGCGCGGACGACTTCAGTGGCGAGATGCCATAGACCGCCACGCCCACACGCACCAAATCCAGATGTCCGTGCGGACGGGTGAGCAGAACCGCCGAGTTGGCGGCGTGGGTCAGCTTGGGCGAGATGCCGTGCTGGGCAGTGGTCGCCAGGAATTGCTCAAAGCGCTCCAGTTGGGTGTCGGCAAACGGGTTTAGCTGTTCGTCAGCCGTGGCGCAGTGGGTCCAGATGCCTTCCAGGTCGACCTCGGGCTTGTCCCAAAGCGTCTGCGCCAGCTTGAGCGCATCAGCCGGGGTTGCGCCCACACGATGCATGCCGGTGTCGACCTTCAGATGGACTGGCAGGGTGGCGGTTCCGGGCTGGTCGGCGGCGGCAACTCCCGCAGTGACCGCGGCGACACCCGCCGGGGAATAGACAGTCGGACGCAGCTGGTGTGCGATGACCTCCACCATCTCCTGCGGGCGCGGCTCCGACAGCAACAAGATCGGTTCTTCGATGCCGCCCTGGCGCAGCTCCATGCCTTCCTCCACCAACGCCACCGCCAGCCAACCGGCCCCGGCCGACACAGCCGTGCGGGCCACCGGCAGGGCTCCGTGGCCATAGCCGTCCGCCTTGACCACCACGCAAAGCTGGGCCGGGGCGGCCAGCTCAGCCAGCACCGAAACGTTGTGGGCGATGGCGCCCAGGTCAATGGTTGCGTGGGTGAATCTCATGGGACTGGGTGGGCTGGACGGATTAATTCCGCGAAGTCCGGCCGCACCAAAAGCTCCGCCAACTCAGGCAGCAGCTCCGGCAAATCGCCGGCAATCAATCCCCGGGGTGCGGCCAGGCGGCTGGCTTGGCCGTGCAGCTCGGCTCCCAAAGCAGCTGCCAAAAATGGGCTCAGGCCCTGGGCTGCCAGCGAGCCGATGATGCCCGACAGGACGTCTCCGGTGCCGGCAGTTGCCAGACGCTGATCGCCAGCTGAGCTCAGCAACACTCGGCCGTCTGGGTGAGCGACGACTGTGGTGGGGCCCTTGAGCAGGACTATCGAGTTGAGCTGGCCTGCCAGTTGGCGACAGGCTGCGATGCGATTGGGGCCGGGGCGCTGGCCAGTCAGATATTGGAACTCCTGGTCGTGGGGAGTGACGACAATGTTGGGAGCCAGGCGCCTGCGGGGGCTTTGGCCCAGAATCTGGAGCGCACCGCCGTCCAGCACCAGGGTGGCGGGTTTGCCGGTTTGCACGAACCAGTCCACCAGCGTGTGCAGGCTGCGCCGATTGGTCGAAGTGGGTACCAAGCCCGGGCCCACCACCAGGCTGTGAAACTTGGACGATTGCCTGAGTTGCTTCAGCACGGCCTTGCCCCAGCGTCTCTTGGGCAGGGCGAACTCCACCGCTTCGGTTGGGGCCGCGCTTGGCTGGGTCGCGCCCGACTGCCCGGGCAAACTTACCCGCACATAGCCGGCGCCGGCCCGTAACGCCCCCCGAGCCGCCAGCGCCACCGCTCCCGACATGCCGGGCGAGCCGCCCACCACCCAACAGGCGGCAACATATTTGTGAGCCTGCGGATCACGGCCGGGCAGCAGATCCTTGAGATCCCGGGGGCCGACCAAACGGGTCCTGACTTGAGAGGCATCCAGCCCAATGTCGGCAACCTGCAGCCGACCGCAAAGCTGTCGACCTTCGCCCAGCAGGTGCCCCGGCTTGAGCGCTCCGAAGGTAACTGTCTGGTCGGCGGCCAGCGCATCACCCAGGACTTCTCCGGTCAGCCCGTCCACTCCCGAGACAATGTCAACCGCCAAGGTCGACAAGTTCCGGACCAGCTCGGCTAAACCTGCGGGCAGGCGGTGCGGACGGGACAGGCCTGTGCCATAGGCGGCGTCAATCAGCAGGTCAAAGTGCTTTTGGACGTGAATGGGGGTGCCGCCACCATCCGCCGCATCCATCAGCACCACCTGGGCACCCCAAAGTCGCAGTCGCCGGGCGGCCGAGCGTCCGTCGTTGCCATTGTTTCCCGGCCCCGCCAAAATCAGCACCCGCTTGCCATAGCAGAGGCCCAACATCTCACGGGCGACCGTGGCGGTGGCTTCGCCGGCCCGTTCAATCAGCAGCTCCAGGGCTTGGCGGGCAGTGCAGCCCTGGCGTGCCTGGATTTCAGCGATGGCGGCTTGGTCAATTTCGGCCATCTCCTCGGGCGTGGCCACCGGCTGGCCGATGTTTCCAAATTCCATGCGCGTCTCCCCAGGTCTCTAGGGCTGTCCGATCACCACGGCCAGGGCAACCTCATCCGTGTGCGACAAGCTCACCTGCCAGCTAGCCACGCCCGCGTCCTGCTGTCGCTTCAGGGCCGAGTTGCGGAGCCATAGCTGGGGCGCGCCAGCGCGGGTTCGCTGGACTTCAATGTCGCGGAACTTCACCCCGCCGATGCCCGTCTCGAGCGCCTTCATCACTGCTTCCTTGGCCGCGAACCTGACCGCCAGAGACGGCACGGGATCCGACTGCGAGTCGGCATAGGCTTGCTCGGCCGGGGTGAACAGCCGCTGGCGTATGCCGGGAGTGCGCCGCAGGGCCAGCCTGAGCCTGTCGATGGTCACCAGGTCGGTGCCCAGCCGCACGCTCACTGCCGCCACCTCTCAGACAACGTCACGATCGGCTCCATGAACAAGTCCCTCACCGAAATCTGCTCCAGCCGGCTGGTGTCAAAACTTTTTTCGGTCTCTGTTACCGCACCCCACAACGCCTCATAGCGATCCTTGTATCCCTTCAGGGCAGCCACGGCCTCGTCCGCCGCCAAAAAGTCGCGCAGCTCGACATGCAGCAATGTAATGGCGACGGTCTGTGAGTCCAGCACCTCTGGCACCAGGATTATGGTGCGCGTGTCCCGGCGTCCGGTGGTCAAAAACACCCGCTGCTCGCCGGCCACCCTGAACTTGATGCCGCGCAGGTCGGGGTCGGTGTCGACCTGTGATTTTATGCTTTCGGAGATGCCCGAGCGGCTGGCGATGTTGAGCTTGTCGCCCAACAGCAGATAGCGGGTGTGGCCTGTGATTTCCCGCACGGTCAGGGCCAGGGCGGAGAGCTCGCGCAGGGTTTCGTAGCTGAGGCTTTCGGTGGTGGCGCCGGCCGACAAGGTGGCCGTGACCAGCGGCGAGGAGGCCATGGCCGCATCGGTTCGGGTGATGCCCACGGTGACCGTCTTGGCCTGGTGGCGGATGGCGTCGATCGGACGGGTCAGGGCTGCGATGGCTTCGGTGAGGGCCGCCAGGAACCGCCGCCAAACCGCCTCGGGCGTCCCGACCGAACCGAACTCGCGCTGGTAGCTGGCCAAATTTGTCAGACCCCCCGAGTATTTATATAAGGATGAGATCTCCGCCGCCAGACCAGCCCCCAAATATCCGTCATATTGGTTTTTCGCCAGCGCCTTGGCATAGGTTTTTGCCTGGGTTGCGACGGCCTCGTGGGAGTCCTCCCAACGCTGGGCGATCTGCTCCAGCACTTTGGCGGTGCTGTCCTGGCTGGCTGGCTCGGGCAACGACGGCAACTCCGCCAGCAGCTGCTCGATTATCTGCTGGGTTTGGCGCAGCGGGTCGGCCAGACCATCCACCGCCAGGGCCGCCTCATAGGCGAACAGGTGGCCGGCCATGGCCGAAGACACAAAACCCAGCTCGGGCGCCGCCACCGGAAGCCGCACCACGTGGGCCCCAGGTGGGGCTGAGAATTTAACGTCGTCTGCCACCAGCACCACGGGGCAAGCTTCGTGCGCGCAATAGATGGCGACCTCCTTTGCGATGTCGTCTATGTTGGATCCCCCGATGCCGGCGGCGCAGACCACAGTCAGCGGTTCAGACGACAGGTCGATGTGTTTTTTGTCCTCGATGGAATCAAACGACACCGATTTGTAGCAAAGCTCCGACAGCTTGATGCGCACCTCCTGTGCGGCTATCTTGTCACGACCGCTGCCGACCACGGCCAGATCCCTGTGCTGTGTGGTGACCGCCCGGGCGATTTGGCGTAGCTCGGTGTGTTGCTTCAGCAGCGAGGCCAACGCGTCCGGCAGGGACTTCAGGGTGGCGAGTTTTTGCTTGCGTCTTTTTTGCCAGACGGCTGGGCTGGACTGGTTGGCGCCGTCAGGCTCGCGCGTGCCGCCAGATTCGCTTGCGCCGCCGGAGTTGCCCAAAATCCCATCCGCCAAGCTGTCGGCAATCTGAAAAGCCAGCAAGGAGCTGGCCGTTACCTGGGAGTAAAACGCCTTGGTGGAAGCCACGCTCATCTCAACATCTCGTCCGTCTGAGGTGTGCATCACATGGTCGGCCTTGTGCGCCAAGTCGGTGTTGCGACGATTGACGATGGCAACAACCGCAGCGCCGCGTGCGCGCAGCAGGTCAACCGTGCGGTTGGTGTCGGTGGTGGTGCCGGACTGGCTGATGGCCACAATGACATGGTCGGACATGTCTGCTTTCATGGAAAATCCGGACAACTCAGATGCGGCCATGGCCTTCACTTCCAAGAGGTTCAGAGCAGGGCTGTCAGCCAGGGCCCGCAGATCGTTCAGCTCAGCGGTGCAGATTTCAGCAAACGCCTTGGCTGCTATGGCGGCGGTGCCTTGGCCGATGGCGATGATCCGGGAAATCCTGCCCGCCTGCAACAGATCGTCTAGCTCCTGCTGATGGCTCAGTCGACTTTTGAGAGTCTTTTGGACAGACATGGGCGACTGGGAAATCTCCTTGAGCAGATAGTGGGGATAGTCACCCCGGGTTACGTCCCGGGTGGTCATCTCGGCCGTGATGACATCGCTTTCGCTGACAGCTTCGCTTTCGGCCAGCTGGCCGTTGGACAGGCTTTCGGTTCCGACCGCAAGTTTTTGGACGCCCTGGATTTCGCCGGCGTCCTGGGCGTGCAGTATGGCTGCCTCTGAGCTTCGCCCGGTTGCGGCTGCGGTTGCGCTGGCGGTGCCGCCCAGTCTGATGTATTGGTTGGTCTGCTCCAAGATGCCATATGGCTCGCTGGCCACCACAAAACTGTCTTGCGCCAGGCCGACATAGAGTGCCTGCCCGCTGCCATGCACCGAAAGCAGCAGCTTGCCGGGGTCTTCCAGCGAGCAGGCCACCACTGCAGCCGACCCTTCGAATTGTTTGACTGCGGTGGCAAAACCGAGGGCGGTGCCGGTCTGATTCTGGATGGCGTCGGCAACCAGCAGCGGGGCAACCTTGGAATCGGTGGTGATGCCTTCGGGCAAGGCAAGTTGATGCCGGTCGACCAGTTCTTGGTGGTTGTCGATGTCTCCGTTGACCGCGGCTATCACCAGGGGTTCAAAAGTTTGCTCTTGGAGTTCGTTGTGCTGGGGGGCTTTGTGGTGCTGCAGCGAATCCAGCGGGTGGGCGTTGGCCTGGGTGATTTCGCCCACGCTGGCCCAGCGGGTATGAGCCAGCACCGCCGCGTGGCTGTGCAGGTTCGCCAGGCAGTCCCGCAAATCCAAATCCGTGGTTATGGCTTGGCGCAGCACCTTGGAGTTGTCGCCCAACTCTCCGATGGTGGCGGCGGTCTTGTAGGTGAAGCAGACTGTGGCCGCGGGGCCGGTCGCGCTGGCGTGGTTGGTGACACTGGCTGGATCGGGGTTGCTGGCTGAATCGGGGTTGCTGGCTGGATCAGTGCCACTGGCGGGCCCGGCGGTGGTTTTGACCAGCCGAACACTACGGTTGAGCAATTGGCTGTCGGCCTGGCGCTCAACCAAGCTGGCCGGCAGGCTGTCCAGGGGCAAAGCGGGAAGAATTATGCTGATCCCGGCTGAATCCCTGCCTCTGACTTCAAGCCGATCCAAAGCTGACAGAGCTGTTTGGATTACACGAGCGGCGCCCAGCTGGAATTCGGTGAGCTCTGTTGTGTCGGCAGGCTCTGTTCTGGTGTTGTGCGCATCAATCAAGTCCAGCGCTTCGTTGGCTGCTTGCAGCCGGTCGTGGCGCAGACTCCACAGGACATCCTGGAGCTGTGTCGTATTCAATTCCGCTTCAGACAGAACGGCGTCGGCGCCAGACAGGACGGCGTCGGCGCCAGCCAAGACACTCTCCACTCCAGCCTCTATTTCAGCCACTTTTTCCAGCAGCTGGGCAGCCTGTTGCGTGCTGTTAGCCAAAGCCATAAAGCCAGCTAGCCCCGACAAAAGCTGGTCGGCTTGAACCAACAGCCCGGCAATGTCATCCAGCATTTCCTGGCGGGATGAAAGCTCGCGGGCAGACAACTCACGGGCCGCAAGCTCGCGGGCGGACAGCCGTTCAGCCGCCTCCTGCAAAAGACAGCCTGGCTGGTTCAGGTCCGGGGGGCTGGAGCTCAGGGGACGGCTGATTTGAGCAAAGATGCCGCACATTGCTTTAATTCTAGTTTTGGGCTTGCGCTTATGGCGCGCGGGCAGATGGCTGGCTAGCTGTCCAGCTGGCGCGCCAACTCAACCAGACGCCGCGAGATGCTGTCCAGCAAGTCGCCGTCGCGGGCCTCCACCATTATGCGCAGCACCCCTTCGGTTCCGGAAGCTCGCACCAAAATCCTGGCTTCGTCTCGATGGGCTGTCTGCATCTGGGCGACTTCCGGCTGCATCAACTCGGCCAGTCGGGCGGGCTTTTGGGTGGTCTCCAGGTTGACCAGCGACTGGGGAACTTTGGCGAACGCCGGCCAAATCTGCGGATCCTGGCGGAGCGCGGCCATCACATGCAGGGCCGTCAGCAGACCGTCAGCAGACACCGCGTGGTCGGCCAGGATTATATGACCCGACTGCTCGCCACCCAAGCTCCAGCCTCCGCCCAGCAATTCCCGCTGCACATTGCGGTCGCCCACCGGGACTTCCACCGTCTGCGTTCCCCAGTTCGCGAATTCCTGGCGCAGGCCCAGATTGGTCATGGGTGTAATGACCACCTTGCTGTCAGCCAGCTTGCCGGCTTGGATGTGGCTGCGGGTGAGGATGGCGAGCATGTCGTCTCCGTCCAGCAGGGTTCCGTCGGACAGGGCGACCACCACCCGGTCTCCGTCGCCGTCCAGCGCAAATCCAAAATCGTATTCCGGTTGGCTGGCCGCCTGCGACATCTGCTCGGGGAAGGTTGAGCCGCAGTTTTGGTTGATGTTCGTCCCGTCGGGTTCGGCGCTCAGCAAGGTGTGGTTGATGCCGAGGCGCTCCAGCACTTGGGGCACCACCGCGGCCATGGCTCCGTTGGCGCAATCGGCTGCCACCCGCAGACCCTTGAGCGAGTCGGGGGCGATGCTGTCGCACAGGGCGCGGATGTATGGGGAGAGGTCGGCGGGGTGCTGGGGCGCAGGTTCGGTGCGCGCGGATTCAGCCGGCGTGGGAGTGGAGTCGGCCGCCGCGGAGACGATGCGTGCGACCACTTCGTCGGTATGAGCCTTTAGCATCAACTCGGCCAGTTGGGCTTCCGTTGCCTGACTGGGTTTCAGGCCGCCGGGTTCGAAAACTTTCAGGCCGTTGTCGGGGTGGGGATTGTGCGAAGCCGTCACCACGATGCCAACCGAACCGGCAGACTTGGCCAGCTCAGCCACGGCTGGAGTGGGTGCTATGCCCAGCCAGACAAACGGGGTTTTTGCTGGAGTTCGGGCGGTGGCTTCAGCGGCGGTGGCGGCTCCAGCACCGGTGGCTTCAGCGGCGGCAGCAAAACCCAACCGCACGCCTTCGGCCAAATGCGGACTGGACTGCCTGGTGTCAAAACCGACAACCGCGCCGCAACCCCAAAACTTCGCCACAGCATAGCCCAACGCAACCGCGTCAGAAAAGTCAAGTTCATCTGGAACCCGCCCCCTCAGACCATCGGTCCCAAAACTGACCAGAGGATTTTTTATTTCCTACCTCTTGGAATACTGCGGAGCCTTGCGGGCCTTCTTCAGCCCGTATTTCTTGGACTCCTTCTTGCGGGGATCACGGGTCAGCATGCCCTTGCGCTTGAGCGGCTCGCGCAGGTCCTCGTCCAGCTCCACCAGCGCACGGGCAATGCCCAGGCGCATCGCTCCGGCCTGGCCGGCAATGCCGCCTCCGACTATGGTGGCGTCAATGTTATAGCGGTTGGTGAGCTCGACCACCTCAAGCGGGCCCAGCACCACAGAGCGCAGGGAAGCCGAGACAAAATATTCGTCCAGGGGCCGCTTGTTGATCAGGATCTGGCCCTTGCCTTCCCTGAAACGCACCCTGGCCACAGCTTGCTTGCGCCGGCCGGTGGCTTGGACCAGGGGCGCTGAACCGCCGCTCATTCGGTTGCCTCCTGAGTGGTTGCGGCTCCGGCGGCTGCTCCGGTTGCGGTTTCGGTTTCAGCAAAGGCGCCGGCTGTGCGCACATCCTCGCGGGCCTTGGCCTGGGGCAAATCCAAATTCATCGGCTTTTGGGCGGTGTGCGGATGCGTGTCGTCGGCATAGACTTTCAGCTTGGAAATCATCTGTCGTCCCAACCTGTTCTTGGGCAACATACCCTTGATGGTCTGGCGGATGGCCTCTTCGGGATGCAGGTCGAGCTGCGTTTGGTAGGTGCGGCTTCGGATACCCCCGGGATAGCCGGAGTGCCGCCAGATTTTCTTCTTTTCGGCTTTGTCGGCCGTGAGCACAACCTGTGCGGCGTTGACGATGATGACGTGATCACCGCAATCCAGGTGAGGCGAAAAGAACGGCTTGTGCTTTCCGCGCAGGCGGCTGGCGACTTCGGTGGCCATGCGGCCCAGCACCAGACCTGAGGCGTCAATCAGCCACCAGTCGCGCTGGATTTCGTTGGCTTTTGGGCTAAGGGTTGTCTTCATAGGGCAGAGTTCATTCTAGCGGGAAGTTCGGAAATTGGTGGGCGAATTGTTATTTGTAATCCACATTCAAAAGACACAGACCCTGCGGCGGGGCCAGGTTGCCTGCCGTCTGGCGGTCTTTGGCGGACAGTATCTGCACCATCTCCTCTGGTGGGCGACGGCCCAAGCCGATCTCCACGAACGTCCCCACTAGCGATCTGACCATCTGGTGGCAGAACGCCGAGGCCGTTATCTTCAGGGTTATTTCACCCTGGCGCGCGGACTCACCCTGGTGGGCGGTTTCACCCTGGCGCGCGGTTTCACTCTGGCGGGCGGTGCTGTCCCAGAACGCCATGTCCACCCGCCGCACCAGCGACGCCTCCCCCGCCCGGCGGCAAAACGAGGAAAAATCGTGCTCCCCCAAAATGTGGTGCGCCGCCTGGTTCATGGCATCCACGTCCAACTCCCCCGGCAGATGCCAGACATAGCGGGCCCTGAACGGATCCGGAGAGTCCAGCCGCAGAATCCGATATTGATAGGTGCGGGACTTGGCGCTGTGGCGGGCATCAAAATCCTCTGGCGCCCAGGCAGCCTCGCGCACAGCCATCTCTGGAGCGCATATCTTGTTGAGCGACGCCTGCAGCTCCCCCAGATCCAGCGGCTTTTTTCTGGACGCCAGGTCAACTTCGAAGCTGACCACCTGGCCCCAGGCGTGCACCCCGGCATCGGTGCGACCGGCACAGGCCAGGGTTATGTCCTGGTTCAGAATCCGCTGCAACGCTCCGGTCAGCTCGCCGGCCACGGTGCGGACGCCAAGATTTAGCGCAAACCCCCTGAAGTCGGTGCCGTCATAGGCCAGCAGCAGACGGATCTTGGACAAGATTTTCGGGGTGGGATGAGTGGGCTGGCTGCTCAGGTCGCCGGCTCAGGCCGCCGGCTCAGACAAGTTCGATGCGCGCCATGGGTGCCTTGTCGCCTTGGCGCGGGCCCAGCTTCAAGATGCGGGTGTAGCCGCCGTCGCGGTCAACATAGCGCGGGCCGACGTCTTCCATCAGCTTGTCGGCGATCTCGGTGTCACCCAAATAGGCCAGGATCTGGCGGTGGTTATGCAGCCCGCCTTTGCGCGCCTTGGTGATCATCCGCTCGGCGATGGGTCGCATGGCCTTGGCCTTGGCCTCGGTGGTGGTGATGCCTTCGGCGGCAATCAAAGAAGCGATCAGGTTCGCCATCATCAGACGCTGATGTGATGCGCTCTTGCCAAATCTCTTGCCTCGGCGCGGTTTGCCTTGCATGGTGCGGAGTCTCCTGGGGCTTTGGGTGGGGGGTGGGT
>CAZERQ010000063.1:0-16638 GCA_964514465.1 uncultured Acidimicrobiales bacterium | reverse complement strand
GCTAGCCTTCCCCAAGACTGCGCAAGTATTTCTCGGTTGAGACCTGTCTTGTGCGAACCACCGCTGGCGGTCATGTTCGCGATCCGCAAATCCTCCAGCGCGATCTGCGAATATGTTTGGGTCATCCAGGTGGAGATTTGGTGATCCTCATAAATTTCGCGTTCGCGTATGCGAGCGGACTCTTTCGCCAACATTGCACGTTTTTTGGCTCGGCTGTTGCTGCCCATTTTGGCTCGGGCTAGTTTGCGTTGCAGACGTTTCCTGCGCTCCATCGTCTGCATCCGTCTGGGCACAACATTGCCGTCAGACAAAGTCATCCGCTTGGACACACCCATGTCCACCCCAACCGCACCACCGGAATGCTCGGGTACCGCCACATCCAAAGCGCACACCAGCTGGACCTCCACCCGCAAAGCTGACCGCACCACCCGAATAGTCTTTATGTCGCCTGTCATACGTTTGCCGTCGAACTTGATCTTCGGCAAGCCCTTCACATGCAACGTCCACCACCGGCCACCCTCGCACGGTGCAGACACCATACCCGGCTTCGGATCCTCAATCGCCACCGACCGCCACCGCCTCCTGGCACGAAACCGGGGATAGCCGCCCTGCCCGCCCAAGAACCTGTTCCGAGCCCGAACAAACCGCGCCGCCACACCCCGAGGCACCTGCACAGCCAAACCAGACCACCCATCTATCTCCGCGCGAAAAGACGTCAACTCCCCGCAAAAATCAAAATACGACCTCAGCTTCGGCCTCGCAACCCCAGAGCACTCTCCTCCCATAGCCAACCAGCGGCGATAGTTCGTCTGGAACTCCTCCAACATGGCGTTGTAAAGATCACAGCACATACCCAACACCTCACCCAGCTGGCGATGCCCCGCCGGTGACAACTTCCCCGCACAACGAAACGTCCGAAAAACCCCAACAGCACCCGCCTCAGCGGTCTCATTCTCCAATCTCGTGGTCATACACACTACAATAGAACACGAGTCAGACATTTTCGCGCATTTCCCCCAAAAAATCAAAGTAAATCAACCCGATGGTAAGTAATGTATATAATCCCCAAATTTGGCGACCCGCAATCAGCACAAAAAAATCAACCCATCTGTCGCTTTTTGGCAACCCGGCGCTCAGCATCCAGTCGCTCCAGCCCGCGGTCGTGCTCCTTGCCCACAAACGACATGGCATCGGCGATCATCTCGTGCCCGGCCACCTCCCGAATCAGCCGGCACATATCCTGGGCCAGATGGCGATACACCTCGTGCCCCGACGACATCGACCTCAGCTCCGTCAGATGCATCGCCTCGCGTGCGTTCATCTGCATATAGAACCGCACCCGATAGGCGAACAGCACGGCATAGCTGGCTTCCTCGTCAAAATCCTCGGCCAAGTCCTCATATAGCCTGGCGCTCTGCTCCATCAGCCGATGATACTGCGGCTCAAAGCCAGCTTCAACAACGTGCGGCGGCAGGGTGTAGCCGTGATGGCAACTCAGCGGTTGCCAGTCCAGCGTCAGCATGCGATGGCGCTGCAGATCCCGGAAAGCGCCATAGTCGCACAGCAGCTCAAACCGATAGCTGGGCAGCTCAAAAGCCCGACCCGGCCGATGCCTTCGGTTGCGGCGCTCACCGATATAGGCCCGCGCCAGAGCCGCCTTGTCGTCGGCTGCCATGTCGTCCACCAGCTTGCGGATCACCTCCTCGGATGCATTCGAATGGCTGAACAGCGCTGCCGTCAGCAGCTTGGCCTCGCCATCGGGATCGAAATCCACCAGACGAACCTGCGCCGGTTGCGGTTCGCACAGCGCAGCCCGGCTGGGCTCCAGCAGCTCTTGGGTAACGTTGAACATCGACTCCTGTCGGTCGGCCATATATTGCGACCAGACGCCGCCACGCTCGGGAATGTCAACCCGTTTCAGAAACGACGGGATGACCTTTTGCAGCTCCTCCAGCATCAGCTCCACATAGCTGCGGGCCTCGGGCAGCGGATGAGCCCGCATGCGCATCACCAGATATTCAAAGGTCTGGCCGTTGCCGTAGATGCCCAGGTTGGTCAGCGTGGCCGCCGGCAGCAGCCCGCGCAGGCTGTCGTAAACCTTGGCGTTGATGGCCTGGCGATACACGATGTCGGAATCATCGTCTGACTTGGGGAACTCGTCCATGAAATGCGGCTTCATCTCCTCGATCAGCCGGGCATAGGTGTCAAAGGTGTCGTCCATATCCGACACATAGCGGGTGGCCAAGTGCGAGCGCATTATCTCGGGCGGGCGGAAATAGCGGTAGCGCCCACCCGACCGCTTGGCATAGTTGAGGTATCTGGTGGACTGCTCCAGGTAGGCCATCAGGCGCCCCCATTCGATGACTTTGGACAAGACGTTGGACACCTGCTCGCACGCCAGGTGCACTCCCCCGAGCTGTGCCACCGAGTCGTCGCCGTATTCCACGAACACCTTGCGGTAGAGCTCCTCGGCGCGGTCAAGTCCGACTGTGGCGTCGACCGTCAGGTCGCCGGTGATGTCCAGGTCGCCCACGAACTCGTCCAGGAACAGGCGGCGCAGACTTTTGTGGGTGCGCGAATAGCGGGCGAACAGCGCGCCCTTGACCACTTCGGGCAGGTTCACCAGCGCAAAGACGGGGCCGTCGATGTTGGTGAAATATCGTTTCAGTATGTTGCGTTCTTCGGGTTCGAACTCCTCGGCCGGAAAACCCTGCATGGAATATATTTCGCTCATCATCTATTGTTTAGCAGACGAAAGCCGCGCTTTGGGGTTTCTGGTCAAAATGGTTGGGCCGCGGTTCGGCTCGACGCGGGTCGCTCGGGCGGCGGTCGGGCCAGACGGATGGCCGCGCGGGCCTGCCGGCCCCGAGTCGCCGCGGGTCAGCCAGCCGCGAAACTCGCCTTCGCCTGCTTCAGGCTCTCGGCGTCCTGCCACAGATCCAGCACCGTGGCCGCCAGCATCTTGGCTCCGTCCAGCACCGCGGCATCGCCCTGGTCGCTGCGGGTATATTGGGCGAACTCGGCGGTGTGGATGGGAACGTCATCGGGCGCAACCTTGATCATCGGATGTATGGACGGAACGATCTGGCTGACGTTTCCCATGTCGGTGCTGCCCGCAACATTGGATTCGGCCGACGGCAGCTGGGGCGTGCGGTGGCACATGGTTGCGTTGGCGGCATACAGCGCCATCAACGGATCGTTTGACACCATGGCGTCATAGGGCGGCATGTCGCTGGTGTCAAAGCTGACCTCACAGCCGGCACTTTGCGCCCCGGCCGACAGGCAGGCTGTGACCCGCGCCATCAGCTCGTCCCGCCCGGCCACATCGGCTGAGCGCACGAACCAGAAAGTCTCGGCGCGCCGCGGCACGATATTGGGCTTGTCTCCCCCGTCGGTGAACACACCGTGGATGCGCTCGGCCGGACGGATGTGCTGGCGCAAGGCGGCCACGCCCATATATCCCAGCACGGCCGCGTCCAAGGCGTTGCGGCCCTGGTGCGGCGACGCGGCGGCGTGCGACGCTTCGCCGGCATAGGTCGCTCTGACGGTCGCCACCGACAACGTGCTCATCGCCAACAGCTCGTGGTTGGCCGGGTGGATCATCAAGGCTGCGTCAACTCCTTCAAAGGCGCCGGCCTCGATCATGTATGCCTTGCCGCCGCCGCCTTCCTCCGCGGGCGTGCCCACCACCCGAACCCGGCCGCCCAGCTCATCGGCCAGCGCCGCTAGCGCCAGCCCCGCGCCAGCTCCGGCGGCCGCGATGATGTTGTGGCCGCAGGCATGGCCGATGCCGGGCAGGGCGTCGTATTCGCAGATCACGGCGATGGTCGGGCCGTCCGTCCCGGCTTCCGCCAGAAATGCGGTGTCCAGCCCGCACGCTCCCGGAGTGGTGTCCAAGCCGCCCGCGGCCAGCGCCGAGGTCAGCGTCTCGTGCGCCAGATGCTCCTCAAAACACAGCTCGGGGTTGTCCCAGATGCGATGGGATATGTCCAGCAAAGTCTCGGCGCGGGCGTCAATGTCGGCCCACAGCCGCTGTTTTGCCTGGTTCAGATCGGGCGGGTTCATCCATCAGCTATGTTAGGTGATTTTGCGGGCGCGGGCCGTCAGGTGCAGGCGCGGGCCGTCAGCTGCGGGCGCGGGCGGCCAGCCGTCGGTTGCGCTGCCAACCATAGATTATGGACAGCTCATAAAACAGATACAGCGGTACCGACAGCACACACAAAGTAATCGGGTCGCCGCTGGGTGTGATGACCGCCACCAGAACCACTATGCCCAAGATGGCATAGCGGCGATTTTTTCGCAGCGTGGAGGTTTGGACCAGGCCAAGCAGCTGTGAGAACACCAGCACCACCGGGAACTCAAAGCCGATGCCGAACGCCAGCATCATCTTGACCAAAAAGCTGATGTAGCGGCGCGGCGAGAAGACGTTGACGAAGTCGTCGCCGCCCACGTCAATCAGAAAGTCCAGCGCCCGCGGGATGCTCCAGTATGCCAGGGCGACCCCGGCGGCGAACAGCACCACGGCCGACGCCACGAAAAAGACGGCATAGCGGCGCTCGGTGGTCTTGAGCGCGGGCGCCACGAAGCGCCAGAGTTGCCACAGCAAAAACGGCATGGCCAAGGCGATGCCGCCGTAGGCCGCGATGGAAAAGCGCACCGACAAAGGCTCCAGCGGATCGGTGCTGAGCAGCTTGCAGTTGTCGTCGCCGATGAGCTGTTCGGTTTGGGTCAGGCCTTCGGCATCGGGAGACACCACCGAGCAGTAGGGATCAATCAGCACGTCAACAATCGGGCTATAGAAGATCCAGCAGACGATGGCCGCGGCCAGCACCGCCAGAATCGAATATATGAGCCGCCTGCGCAGTTCTGCCAGATGCTCCAGGAACGGCATCTGCCTGGTGGGGTTCTGGTCAGCCACTTGCGTTGTTGGAGTCTGGTGCGGGTTTGGCGTCGGCGATACTGTCCGGCGCGGGTTCGGCCACTGACGCAGGCTCAGCCTTCGGCGCGGGTTCGGCCTTCGGCGCGGGCTTGGCAGGTTCGGCCATGGCATCGCGCATCTCATCTCTGAACGAGTTGCCCAGTTTGCGAACTGTCCGCATGGCCCGCCCGACCCGCCGGGTAACTTCAGGCAACTTGTCGGGGCCGAAAATCAGGATCCCCACCAGCAGAATCACCGCCAACTCACCTGTGCCAATGTTGAAAGTATGGGCAAACATCATTTGGCGCTAAGTCTAGCCAAAGAATGCGCTCAATCCCGCGCACCCCCAATCACTGGCACTCAATCCCACGTGCCCAATCGCCAGCTAGCCTATTGGCAATGGCCGCGCCCCACTCCCCCAGTCCGTCCCACTCCCCTATCTTGTTCGCGCACCGCGGCGGCTGCGCACACGGACGAGAAAACTCGCTGTCCACGTTTCAATTAGCACTGGCCAAGGGCATAGCCGGGCTGGAAAGCGATGTGCACCTGAGTGCCGACAACCGATGCATCCTGTCGCATGACCCGTCCATCTGGCAAGGCCTGCGGCGCCGCAAGATCGCCAAGCGCAACCGGGCGCAGCTGCCCGAACGGCTAGCTGATCTGGGGCAGCTATATGACTCCCTGGGTTCTAACTTTGAGCTGTCGCTGGACATCAAAGGCAAAGACACAGCACCGGCCAACGCAGCCGCCGAGGCCGTGGTGCGAACCGCCCGCGACCAAGAACAACGCAACGGCCAACCTGCCCTATCCAGACTGTGGCTGTGCCATCCCAACTGGGAGTTGCTGGCCGATTGGCGCACCCGCTGGCCCGAGCTGAAGCTGGTCAACTCCACCCGCACCAAACAGCTCGACCAGGGAGCTGAGCGCCGTGCCGCGCAGCTGAGCGAAGCCGGCATCAACGCCTTGAACATGCCTAACTTTGACTGGAGCCAGGGCAACGTGGCGCTGGCGCACCGCTTCGGCATTCTGGCATTCGGCTGGGACGCCCACTTGAGCCGGGTGATTGCCGAGCTCATCGGCTATGGAGTGGACGGCATCTATGGCGATGACGTGGATGCGCTCCTGGAAGTCGTGGGGACAGGGGCCGTAGCAGGGGCCGAAGCAACAAACCCTATAGAAAACCGAAATCCCCCAACGGCCAAATCCGCAGGGACGCACGGCCAATAATCAGATCCTTTGAGATGGGCCCGAAGAAGCGGCTGTCAAATGACGAACTCCGGTTGTCGCCCAGAACGAACACATAGCCGGGAGCGAGCTGGCACACATCTGAGCGCACCTGATCCACGCACGCATCGAACAGCGTGGCGTCGGACTGCTGCAGGGTGGCTGTGCCATCTTCCAAATACGGCTCAACCAGCAGCTGCTGGCCGATGAAAATGCTCCCGTCAATGAAGCTGATGGTCTCGTTCTCCAGCGCGACCACTCGTTTGATCAGGTCATCGTCTGAAGGGGTCGGGTCGGTATCGGGCCGATTGAATATGATCATGTCGCCACGCCCCACATCGCCGAAGGAATACGACAGTTTGTTGACCAAAATGCGATCGTTGGACGACAGAGCAGGTGTCATGGAATCGGATGTGATCACGAACGTCTCAACCACGAACAGCCTGGCCAGCACCGCCAGAATTATGACGGCTGAGACCACCACCAAAATGTGCAGCCAATATCGGGGTATGCCGCGCCTGTGCTCGACATAGTGCTCGGAGTGCTCCGCGTGCTCAGGGTGATCGACATAGTGCTCGGGGTGCTCGGAGTTTTGTGCGGGATAATGTTGGGACGGCTCAGGCGGTGTGTCGCGATAGCGCAACAGCGGGTCAATGGCCGCGGTCGGTTGGTCGGTTGGGTCGGCCGGGTTCGCGGTTTCGGCTAAATTCGCGGGGCCGGCCAGCGAGGCCTGGGGTGGTGCGCCCGCGGCAGCACCCGCGCCCACTATCGCGCCCGAGGACGTGTCGTTTAGCTGCAAGTCAGCGAACTCCGCATCGGATTCCAGCTGCAGAGGAAAATCCCAGACCTGCGTGGCATCCGCCGCGACTTGAGTGGCATCCGCCGCCGGGGTGTCGGGAGGCAGCACCTCTGAGGATAGGGCAGTCTCGACTCCGGGCGGCGCGGCGTCCGATGTTTCGGCAGCCGGGGCCTCGTCGTCAAAAACCTTGGCGCTGGGAGTGCCTTTGGCGATGGGGGTGCCCCCTTCGGATTTGTCCTCGTGGGATTTGCCCTCGGCCAACTCGCCTTCCCCTGGAGCGAGCCTTTGTGGTGGATCTGCGTTTGCGGCCATGCTTTTTTTAGGTTAGCCAGTCAGTTTCAAATATTAGGAATTTTGATAGCGACCCAGAATTTCGTCCACCGTGGCAACGGCCAGGTCGCTTGGGACGGCATTGGCACCATCGCTCACGTCCGCGCCACCGCTCGTGCCGGCCAGCAACTCAGCCGAGCTCCCCACCAACAGCAGCAAGTATTTCATAAACCGCTCGTTGCCCACCGCCAGAGTCACCTCCAGCGAACCGTCGTCCAGCAGCCGGCTGTCTTCGGTGTCATATGCCTGAATCACCCAGAACGCATCCGGCAGCAACCGCAGCACAACCCGGGCATCGCCGGGTTCGGCCTGATAGATCTGGCCGGGCGAAAAGTCCAGCTCGGGGCGCGGCTCAAATGTCTCACCGGTGAGCTCAGCCTGCTCAATCTGGTCGCACTTGAAAATCCGCACCGCCTGAGCCTGATGGCACCAACAACCCATGTGCCAGCTGGAACCCCGGACAAACACAGCGTGCACATCAACTTCCCTGCGGCTGGTCTGGCCCCGTCCGAAAGAATAATACTTGATGCGCAGCCTGCGCCTGGCCCGCAGCGCCTCCAAAATGTCCGACCAGATCTGCGGCGCGATCTCCTCGGCCACGTCCACCTGCAGCACCCGCTCAAAATCGCTCAGCTGCGCTCTCGCCTCCAGCGCCGACTTGAGCTTGCGCGCCGCGCTGAGCAGGTTCTGGTTGGCTGACATCTTGGCGCCCAGCACCGCACTGGCCGAGGTATACAGCCCCAGCGCCTCCTCCCAGCTGAACTGCGGCGGCCGCTCAAAGAACTCGGCATTTTCGATGCTGACCGTGTCGCCCAAAATGTTGACCTGCAACAGCCACTCATAGGTGCGCGGCCAAGGGGCCACATAGCGCAAGATGCCCTTCAGGTCGGCTTTGAGCCGTGCCAGCGGATATTCAAAGCGCTCCGACAGCTCGCTCAGGCTGGCCGTCCCGCCCGCCTTGATGACCTGGGGCACCAAAGTCAGCAGCCGCTCAAAACGCTCCTCGGAACTCAGTTTGCGCACAGGCCCGCCTTCAGCTCTTCTAGATGTCGCACAAAACCCTGGCGCAGCGGCGCCGGCGACAATATCTCGGCCGCCTCCAAAAAGAACAGCACCAGCCGATAGAACTCCTGGGGGTTGCCGACCGTCACGGCAAAGACCACCGAGCCGTCTGGCTTTTGCTCGCGCACGGCCGCGCCGCCCAGCTTCAGCTCGGCCACTTCGGCGTGGCTGGCATCCACCAGCAGCCGGGCCTCACAGATCGGCTCATAGGCGATCTCCCAGGGCTTTGAGCGGATGGCCATCCTGGCCACGTTGAAGTCAGACGGAGGGTCACCATAATGGGCCTGGTGCCGGCTGGCCGACCGCACCGAAATCTCGCCGGCGATGCGGTGCAGCGCAAAAGTCCGCTCGCCCTGGCGGAACAGGTCATAGCCCGTGACATACCAACTGCCGCGTGAATAGTCCAGGCGCCACACCATCATCCGCCGGCGGTTCCCGTCATATTTGAACTCCACCAGCTGCCCACGTGCCCTGGCCTGCAGCATTGTCAGCAAAGCGGACGGATTGGGGACATCGGCACGCAGCCCGCCTGCGCCCGAGCTCGCCGTGCCCGAGCTTGCCGCGTCCGACGCCAACCCCGAGCGCAGCTGCTTGCGGGTGGGTCTGCCGCCCAGCTTGCGGAAAGCCGAAGCGGTTGCGTCATCGGAGAAGCTGACCGCCGACTGCGCCAGATGCAGCGCCACCAGCTCCTCGATGGTCAACCCCAGATCCGGCAGATAAAAACGGCCTTCGTCAATTATGTATCCCTCTTGTGGCGGGTCGGTCAGCGGGATCGGAAGTATCTGGATCTCCAGGCCTTGCTGGCGCAACGTCTGTTTGTCGCGCTCGAACATCCGATGGAAGTTCTCCGTCTCGTGCTCCCCCTGGGGATAGCCATTTACCTTGGCCCGCAGCTCCCGTCTGCTCAGCGGCACCTTGGTGTTCCACAGCGTCATCACCAGATCCAGCAGCCGCTCGGTGACATTCCCCGGCTTGACCGCGCTCTTGGGCGGCCGCGCATCTTGTTTGGGTTCAGACATTGGCTGCCTCTCGGGGTTGCGACAAGACCTGGCTGGCGGCTAGAGCATCTTGATCAGACGATCCACCCGTTCATCTTGCCAGGCGAACGGATCCTTCAACAAGATGGTCTGCTGCGCCTGGTCGTTCAGCTTCAGGTGCACCCAGTCAACGTTGTAGTCCCGGTTGCGCATTTTGGCTGCCTTGATGAACCTGCTCCGGGGCGTGGCGCGTGTCTTGGGCGGCGTCTCCGCGGCCTGACGGATCTCCTCGTCGGTGCAGATGCGCTGCGTCAGGTTGCGTCTGTAGATCCGCTCGAACAGGCCGTCCTGGGGGCCCAGCGCGTGATACTTCAGATCCATCTCGGCAATCTGGGGCGAGTCCAGCGTCAGGTTTTGCTTCTGGCAGTGCCGGGCGAACAGGTTGTGCTTGGCCACCCAGTCGCACTCGCGCTCCAGCCTGAGCGGATCGCGCTCGATCTGGTTCAGGCAGTGCTCCCACATCTGCAGCGCCTGGCTCTCCTCGGGCGTGGGGTCGGCGCGGCTCATGTATTTGTTGACCAGCTCCAAAAAATCCCACTGCAGCTGCAGCGCGGTCATCTGCTTGCCCGACACCAGCGGCACCTTCAGGCTCTGACAGGTCGGGTCGGCGCTGATGTCACGGATGGCGCGGATGGGGTTGTCCAGGGTGTAGCTCGGCAGTGAGCGGCTCTCCTCCAGCATCTGCAGCACCATGGAGCAGGTGGCGACCTTGAGGAAGGTGGCGTATTCGTTCATGTTGGAGTCGCCCACGATGACGTGCAGCCGGCGGTATTGCTCGGAGTCGGCGTGGGGTTCGTCGCGGGTGTTGATGATGGGGCGTGAGCGGGTGGTGGCGCTGGAGATGCTCTCCCAGATGTGCTCGGCCCGCTGGCTGATGCAGAACCGGGCACCCCGGGGTGTCTTGATGACCTTGCCGGCGCCCGCGAAAATCTGGCGTGAGATGAGGAACGGAATGAGGACGCTGGTGTAGCCGTCAAAGCTGTCGCGGCGCTCGGTCAGATAGTTCTCGTGGCAGCCATAGCCGTTGCCGGCCGAGTCGGTGTTGTTCTTGAACAACATGATGCGGGTGGGGAAGCCTTCCTGTTCGAACTGCTCCTGGGTCTGGCTGCGCAGCTCCTCCATCTTGACCTCGCCGGCTTTGTCGTGCGCCACCAGCTCGCGCACCGACAGGCACTCGGGCGTGGCATATTCAGGATGCGAGCCGACGTCCAAGTAGAGCCGGGCGCCGTTCTCCAGGAAAATGTTGCTGCTGCGACCCCAGTCCACGATGCGGCGGAACAGGTGGCGGGCCAGCTCGTCTGAGCTCAGGTTGCGCTGGTCGGCGCCAGATCCCCAGACTCCGAACTCGGTCTCCAATCCCAGGATTCTGCGTTTCAAGATTTTGCGGGTCGATTGGGAGCGGACGGAGGTCTGGTCGGGAGGGCTCGGTCAGATGCGCAGGCGGCCTAGGCCTCGGCCAGCATCCGGGCTATCTCATCGTCGGACAGCCGTCTGAAAGTGCGCCGGCCGATCCTTGAGCGATCCAAAATGCCGACCTCCAGATCGGCTGCCTCAAGTGTCCGCTCCTCCCCCGCCAACGCCGCGGCCGCGCCGGCCAACGCCGCGGACATGCTGGCATCGGCCTGCCAGGTCTGTTCCATGCGGGAGCGCACTGCCTCGGTCTCGCCGCCGATGACGGCATAACTCTGGCGGTCGTTGATGGTGCCGTCAAAGAGGATCTGGAACATGCGATCCTGGGCTATGGTGTCGCCCAGCTCCATGACCAGCACCTCCACTTCCATAGGCTTGGCCTCATGGGTGAACGACAGACCCAGCAGCTGCGCATACAGGTTGGCCAAGGTCTGGGCGTCCACATCGCGGCGGCTATAGTAGTAGCCCTTGAAGTCGGCGTGGCGCACTCCGCCCATCCTGAGCTGTTCGAACTCGATGTATTTGCCGGCGCCGGCGAAAGCGATGCGGTCATAGACTTCGCTGATCTTGCGCAGGGTGCCAGACGTGTTCTCCGCGCAGATGACGATGCCGTCCTGGGCGCTCAGGCCGATCAGGCTGCGGCCTCGGGCGATGCCTTTGCGGGCATAGTCGGCCCGGTCGGCCATCATCTGTTCGGGCGAGACATACCCGAAGGCTGGCAGGCTCATCAGCTCGGCTCCTCCAGCTTGCGGATGGCGTCCTGGTCGGCCAGGAACTCATCGAACAACCCAGCGACCTCATCCTCTGACAGCTCCCGGTAGCCGTCGCCGTCGACCACCGCCATGGTGGGATAGATGCCGCGCAACACATCGGGGCCGGCCGTGGCGATGTCCTCGTCCGAAGCCCAGAACAAAGCCGCCAGCGCGTGCTTGGTGGTGTCGGCGGTGCTGTCGGTCGGCTTGTGCGACAGCTTCACGGCTGTGCGGGCATGCACCGCGCCGGATCCGGCCACCACGAAATCGTGCTCCTCATAGCGCCCGCCGGTAACGTCATATTCAAAGATGCGGCCGTCGCCTGCGCTTTGGTCATAGCCGGCAAAGATAGGCATCACCAGCAGTCCGCTCAGCATGGCCTGGGAGAAATTGTTGCGCACCAGCTGGGCCAGCATGTTGGCCTGGCCGTCCAAGCTCAAGTCGATGCCCTCCAGCTTCTCATAGTGCGAGATGCTGAGCTGGAAGAACTTGACCAGCTCCACGGCCTGGCCGGCGGCTCCGGCGATGGCCACACCGGCATGGCTTCCGGCCGGGAAGACTTTCTTGATGGTGCGCGAGCCGATCTGATAGCCCAGGGTCGCCTGGCGGTCGCCGGCCAGCACCACCCCGTCGCGGCTGCGCAACGCCAGAACCGTGGTTCCATGCAACAGCTCCAGGCCGGCATCTTGGCTGTGTCGCCCGCCGGCAGATGCGCCGTGTGGCCCGCCCGCGCCCCAGGCCCCGGGCGCGCCGGCTCCGGCCGCGGCGGCTCCGCCTGCCACAGAAAACCTGGGGCTGGCACCCAGAACTTTCAGCAGGTATTCAAAGGATGGGCCCGGATCCTTGTCCGGGGTGAAGATAGGAAGTTGCACCGCACCGTCAGCTGGGACTACTGACCGCCCTTTTGCACATAGGACTTGACGAACTCCTCGGCATTCTCCTCCAGCACCTCGTCTATCTCATCCAGGATCTGGTCGATTCCCTCCTGCCAATCGCCTTGCGTCTCCGTTGGTGCACCGCGCTCGGCCGACAGCTCGTCTGCCTTGGATTGCGAATCCGCCTTTGACTGCCGGGCGGCCGATTTCTTGGCGCCCGATTTCTTGGCACCCGATTTCCTGGCGCCGGCGGACTTGGCTTGGGATTGTTCGGACATAGCTCTAGTCTATATGCGTTCGCGGTCTTCTATATTCATTCGTGGTCTTGCAGGTGAGTCATGTGATCCACGTGCGACAGTTCCTGCATTTGCGCCACCAGCTCCTGCGGGGCAAGCTGCGCCTCGAACAGGCCGGCCACCTCTTTGGCTGTGCCCTGGTTGGGATCCATCAGGCTAACCCGCTGCGGGTATTTGTCGCCCACCTCAAACAGCACCGAGTCCCAGTTGGCGGCCGTGATGTGCTGGCTATAGTTGCGCAGACATTCGCCCCGGAAATAGGCCCGCGTGTCTGGCGGCGGATGGCTGGCGGCATGCTCGGCCTCGCTCCCGGAGACAATCTGCTCCAACCCCAGCCGCCGGGCCAGACACTTGCCGGGCCGCAGGTCGTGATATTGCAGGTCAAGCGCCTTGAGACGCGGGCTGTCCCACCCCAGGTCATGGCGCTGGCGGTATTGGTCGACCAGCTGGTGCTTGGCGATCCAGTCGACCACTCCGGCCTGGCTGTGCAGGTCGGTCTCCAACCCCGAAAGAACCTGCTCCCAGCGATCCAAAACCAGCTGGCCGCAGTCATGGCCCACCGGTTCCAGCTTGCCCAGCTCGCCGAACTTCCGGGCCCGCTCATAGAACTCCCACTGGATGTCCAGCGCGCTGACCTGCTCGCCGGTGGCCAGCGGCACCGTCTCACGCAGCGACAGGTCGGCCGAAATCGCGCGCAGGGCCGCCACCGGATTGTCAAACACAATCTCGGGTGGCATGAAATCGTCTTCTATCATGGCCAAAACGATGGCCGTGGTGCCCAGCTTGAGCAGACAGGCCACCTGTGACATGTTGGCGTCGCCCACTATGACATGCAGCCGGCGGAAGCGGCGATAGTCGCAGTGCGGTTCGTCACGGGTGTTGACGATGGGACGTTTGATGGTGGTCTCAAGGCCAATCTGTTCTTCGATGAAGTCGGCCCTGGAGCTGATCTGGAAGCCGGCCCGTTGGTCGTCGGGGTCGAAGCGGCTGGACTCAAAGCCCACCTTGCCGGCCCCGCAGAAGATCTGTCGGGTGATGAAGTGCGCCATGATGCCGACGGCCACTTCTGAGAACGGCACCGCCCGATCCATCAGATAGTTCTCATGGCAGCCATATGAGTTGCCTTTGCCGTCGGAGTTGTTTTTGTAGATGACTATCTCCTCGCCATCGGGCAGGGCGGCGTTGGCCGTCTCCATGGACTGCTGCAAGATGAGGTCGCCGGCGCAGTCATAGCGCACCGCAGCCAGCGCGTCGCTGCATTCGGGCGAGGACATCTCGGGGTGGGCGTGGTCGACATAATAGCGGGCGCCGTTCAACAAGACGGCGTTGGCCAGCTGGGGGTGCATCTCGGGCGACAGCACATCGGCGCGCAAGAACCCGCGGGCATCGTTGCCGGGCATCTCGTCGTTGAAGTCCCAGCTGGGCGCGGCCATCCCCAACGCCTCCTGCTGTGCCGACAGATACGAGGTTATGAGTATGGACGAAGAATACGCCGGGCTGAACTCGGCTGAGCCATGGTGCAAGATGCCATACTCAGTCTCTATGCCGCAGATTTTTTTCACCGGCATGGCACACCGCCCAGCTGCGCGGCCACAGCCCTAGAGATAGTGCCCCGGGCCGACCGCCCCGTCAATGGAGCGCCCGCCCAAGTTGTGCTCGTCCTTGACCAGCGTGCGCACATAGACAATCGGCTCGCCTTTCTTGCCCGAGATCTTGGCCCAGTCGTCCGGGTTGGTGGTGTTGGGCAGATCCTCGTGCTCGGAGAATTCCTGGCTGACGGCATGCACCAGATCCTGGCTGACCAGACCCTTCGGCTCGCCCGACAAGAAGCGCTTCACCGCCAGCTGCTTGGCGCGCCGCACGATGCTTTCGATCATGGCGCCCGAAGCGAAGTCCTTGAAATGCATGATCTCCTTGTCGCCGTTGCGGTAGGTGATCTCCAAAAATTCGGTGTCGCTGCTTTGGGCATACATCGCCTCCAGCGCGGCCTCGGTCATGGTGTCGACCGCCTTTTGCGTGTCGCCGTCGGCGTCCGCCAGCTGCTCGGGCGCGATCGGCAGGTCAACCGTCAGATAACGCGCAAAGATGGCCGCGGCGGCATCCTTGCCGGGCCGGTCGATCTTGATCTTGAGGTCAAATCGTCCCGGGCGCAGGATCGCCGGGTCAACCAGATCCTCTCGGTTCGAAGCGCCGATCACCAGCACGTTATGCAGCGTCTCAACCCCGTCAATCTCGGCCAGCAGCTGGGGCACGATGGTGGACTCCACGTCTGAGCTGATGCCGGTGCCACGGGTGCGAAACAGCGACTCCATCTCGTCAAAGAACACGATCACCGGCCAGCCTTCCTGGGACTTCTCGCGCGCCCGCTGAAAGATGAGGCGGATCTGACGTTCGGTCTCGCCCACATATTTGTTCAGCAGCTCGGGCCCCTTGATGTTGAAGAAATAGCTGCTGGCCTTGGTGGTGTCGGTGGCTTCGGCCAGCTTCTGCGCCAGGGAGTTGGCCACCGCCTTGGCGATCAGGGTCTTGCCGCAACCCGGCGGGCCATACAAAAGCACCCCTTTGGACGCCGGCAGCTTGTGCTCGGCAAACAGCTCGGGGTGCAAGAACGGCAGCTCCACCGCATCGATGATCATCTCGATCTGATGGTCCAGCCCGCCGATGTTGTCATAGCTGACGTCGGGTATCTCCAGCAGCAACAGATCCTCCACCTCCGGTCGGGGCAGGCGCTCCACCACGATGCCCGAATACAGATCCACCAGCAAGGTGTCGCCGGCGTGAAACGAGCTGCTGGTCAGATGCTCGGCCAGCTCGACCACCCGGACGTCATCGGCGCGCCCTTCCACCACGGCCCGTCCGTCCGACAGCATCTCACGCAGGGTCACGATCTCGCCGGTGGTCTCCACGTCCTTGGCCGCCACGATGTTGAGCGACTCGTTCAGCATCACTTCCATGCCGCGCAGCAACTCGCCCGTGCCTTCGTGGTCGGCGGTTACGCGCAGCTTGCGGCCGCGGCACAATATGTCGACTGTGCTGTCTTCGTTGACCGTCAGCACCGTGGCGTATTCGGCCGGCGGCTGGCGCAGCTTCTCCAGATCCTCGCGCAGCGCCACCACCTGTTCGCGGGCATCGCGCAAGGTGTAGTCCAGCTTCTTGTTGCGCGCCGACAGATCCTCCAGCTGCGCCGACAGGGAGTCGTTGCTCTCGCGCAGGCTGGCCACCTGGGACTGCAGTTGCTCGTTGCGTTCGGCCATCCGCTGGGCTTGGCCCTGCTGGACGGATTGGGCGGCGAGGCTGGCGCCGGCACCTGTTTCGCGGCTGGCGCCTGTTTCTCGTTTGGCGCCCGGCTCAGGTGCGCTGAACTCTGAGTGCTGGCCCGGCCGCGAGTCAGAGGGCCTACCCGGCCGGTCCGAGGGTTTGCCCGCACGGTCCGAAGGCTTGCCTGGCCGGTCAAGCGGCTGGCCCGGCCTGGGAGCCTTGGGAGATTTTGAAACTTCGTCTTCTTTGCTGGTCATATGGTTGCTCTGCTAATTTTAATACTAGCACCCAGAATCCAAACGCACAAGTGATTTATATAAATATCCAAAAATCCGCTTGAAAATGTCGGACATGCTGCTATAATGTAGCTAGCAGATAACCCACCTTCCCCGAACCCAACCAAATAACTGGAGAAAAACAATCATGGCCAAAGTAACTGTCTGGATCGACCAAGACCTGTGCACAGGCGACGGTCTGTGCGAAGAGATCGCACCCGATGTGTTCACGTTGCTGGACGACGGCTTGGCCTATGTCAAGGAAGGCGACACGGTGTTCAGCGAGCCGGGGGGCGTTGAGGGTGTGGCTGCCGTGCCCGAGGATCAGATCGAAGCCGTGGTTGAATCGGCTGAGGAATGCCCGGGCGAGTGCATCTTCGTTGAAGTAGCCGACTAGTTCGG